>NZ_JAKJSE010000034.1:0-64210 GCF_050336585.1 Enterovibrio makurazakiensis | reverse complement strand
CAGGTTCCCAGCCATTACTCACCCGTCCGCCGCTCGTCATCTTCAAAAGCAAGCTTTTGAAATGTTACCGCTCGACTTGCATGTGTTAGGCCTGCCGCCAGCGTTCAATCTGAGCCATGATCAAACTCTTCAATTAGAATTTTGTTGTCACYCGAAAGTGACGCTCAATGAATACTGAATTACTTTTTTGCCCKAAGGCAAAACTGCATTGACTGTGTTGATAGTRTYACTCCGAAGAGCTCAACCATCTTGGGTCACTCAGTTCATTGATAAATCTTATGTCTATCAAGTACRAGTGCCCACACAGATTGTATAGGTCAAATTGTTAAAGAACGTTGACTTGGTCACTGGCTTAACTCGCCGTGTTCCGTGTCGATGGGGCGCAGTATAGGGACTTCAGAAAATCGTGCAAGTAGTTTTATGAAAAAAATCACACTTTCGTGGTCAAATGTCTATATAACACCCAAAAACGCCACTTTTGTTCAAAAAACACACAATAATCACTGCGATCTTGGTAGATCAAGATCTGGAAATTTGATCATTGCTACATCAAGATTTCGTTTTATTGACGAGTTTATGAACAAAGAGTATTGAGTAAAGCACAGTTGGCGGGTTCTGCACGGAAATTTTCTAAGACAAACCACATCGGCCATCTACTAAAAATGCGGATCTTTGAGGTTACGTTCAAAAAGCGGTCAATAACCTTTTCTTTATATAGAAAAAAGCCCGCTTGCGCGGGCTTTTAGTGTTTTTAGCTTAAACGGGATGATTACATCATGCCGCCCATGCCACCCATACCGCCCATATCAGGCATTGCTGGGCCATCTTGCTTAGGCTGTTCTGTCACCATTGCTTCAGTGGTGATCATAAGGCCAGCTACAGATGCTGCAAATTGCAGTGCTGAACGAGTAACTTTAGTTGGATCCAAGATACCCATATCAATCATGTCGCCGTATTCGCCAGTTGCTGCGTTGTAACCAAAGCTACCTTCGCCAGCTTTAACGTTGTTTGCAATGACAGAATCTTCATCACCCGCGTTTAGCGCGATTTGACGAATAGGCGCTTCCATTGCACGAAGTGCTACACGGATACCTACGTTTTGTTCTTCATTGTCACCTTGAAGGTCAACAACTTTGCTTGCTGCGCGGATAAGTGCAACACCACCACCAGCAACCACGCCTTCTTCTACAGCAGCACGTGTTGCGTGCAGTGCATCTTCTACGCGGTCTTTCTTCTCTTTCATCTCAACTTCAGTTGCTGCGCCAACTTTGATGACTGCAACGCCGCCTGCCAATTTCGCAACGCGCTCTTGCAGTTTCTCTTTGTCGTAGTCAGACGTCGCATCTTCGATTTGTTGACGAATTTGAGAAACGCGGCCTTGGATAGACACTTCATCACCTGCACCATCAATAATAGTGGTGGTTTCTTTAGTGATAGTAATGCGCTTCGCTTGACCTAAGTCTTCTAGCGTCACTTTCTCTAGTTCCATACCGATTTCTTCAGAAATCACAGTACCAGCAGTTAGTGTCGCGATGTCTTGCAGCATTGCTTTGCGACGGTCGCCGAAACCTGGCGCTTTAACAGCAGCCACTTTCACGATACCGCGCATATTGTTCACAACCAAAGTTGCCAATGCTTCACCTTCTACGTCTTCTGCAATAATAAGAAGAGGACGTGAAGATTTCGCAACTGCTTCCAGAGTCGGTAGCAGTTCACGGATATTTGATACTTTCTTATCAACCAATAGGATGAACGGGCTATCTAGATCAACAGAACCCGACTCTTGGTTGTTGATGAAGTAAGGAGACAGGTAACCGCGGTCAAACTGCATACCTTCAACGACATCAAGTTCATCTTGTAGTGATTGACCTTCTTCAACAGTGATAACACCGTCACGGCCAACTTTTTCCATCGCTTCAGCAATCAAAGTACCGACAGTCTCATCAGAGTTAGCTGAGATAGTACCTACTTGGGCGATAGCTTTGGTATCTGCACATGGAACAGACAACGCTTTCAGTTCTTCAACAGCAGCAATCACTGCTTTGTCGATACCGCGCTTAAGATCCATTGGGTTCATACCCGCAGCAACAGCTTTCAGGCCTTCTGCAATGATAGCTTGAGCAAGAACAGTCGCAGTGGTTGTACCGTCGCCTGCTGCATCGTTAGCTTGAGATGCAACTTCTTTAACCATTTGTGCGCCCATGTTCTGGAATTTGTCTTCCAGTTCAATTTCACGCGCAACAGATACACCATCTTTAGTGATAACCGGAGCGCCGAACGATTTGTCCAGAACTACGTTACGACCTTTAGGGCCAAGGGTCACTTTTACTGCGTTTGCTAGAACGTTTACGCCTTCCAGCATTTTTGTACGAGCATCATTGCCAAATTTAACGTCTTTAGCTGCCATTTCTCTCTTCCTTTATAAAATCTGTTTCTTCAGTGAAATAGTAATTACTCAACGATAGCCATGATGTCGTTTTCAGACAGGATCAGGACTTCTTTACCATCAATCTTTTCAGTTTTGGTGCCGTAACCTTCAGAGAAGATAACAGTGTCGCCAACTTTAACGTCCAAAGGCTGAACATTGCCGTTTTCAAGGATACGGCCTTTGCCTACTGCTAGCACAACACCGCGAGTTGATTTCTCAGCAGCTGAACCAGTTAAAACAATGCCACCAGCAGATTTTGATTCAACTTCTTGGCGTTCAACGATTACTCGGTCATGTAGTGGACGAATGTTCATTGGTCGTCTCCTGAATTAATGTAGTGATCCATAGGGGAAATAAATGAGGAAACCACAGCGTCTGTTGTTTCCAAAGTACCTCTTAAGTGGGGATGGGTTATCTCAATCCCAAGGGGGATCTTGCAACTTTTTTCCGTTTTTTTGCCGAATACCTTTTGCGGCATCACATTCTATCTATTAGGGTAGCCCTGCCTTTAACGATAACGATGGGGCATCCAGCGATTTCAATATTCCCGCTTTCTTCAATCTCTTTGAAGAAAACAACAATCCGAGAGTGGTATGAAGGATAAACACGGCCTATTAACTGCCCCCATCGACCAAGTGCTAAAGAACATGACTATCCCAATGGTATTTGGCCTTGTCGCGATTCTGGCATTTAGCCTTGTTGATACCTTCTTTATATCCTTGTTGGGTACCGACGCCTTGGCGGCAGTCAGCTTTACGTTTCCGATTACATTTGCCGTAAACTGCATCACCATGGGAATTGGTGTCGGGCTGTCGACGTGCATTGCACGTTCATTGGGTAAACGAGCAATGAATGACGCAGCGAGGATATCAGGCCACGGTTTGATACTGGCGGTACTGTTAGTTATCTGTGCGAGCGCGATAGGCCTTTTGACTATCGACCCACTTTTTCGACTGCTCGGCGCACACGAGAGCCTACTCTCCCTCATCCATGATTATATGAACGTCTGGTATCTGACGATTCCATTACTGGTGATACCCATGGCAGGGAATTCAGCCATTCGCGCCACAGGAGACACCAGAACGCCCGCCAAGATCATGATTCTGGCAGGCCTTATCAATGGCCTGCTTGATCCACTATTAATCTTCGGATTGGGCCCATTCCCCGAACTCGGTGTTCAAGGTGCGGCGATTGCCAGTGGGATTAGTTGGGCTGGCGCCTTGCTTTGCTCTTTGTATGTACTAATAAAGAGGGAAAAGTTGCTGGCGCCCCCATCAACTCGCTATCTACTTCAAGATTGGAAAGATATCCTCGCCATTGGCACACCTGCTGCACTATCAAATGCATTGAATCCACTGTCTGGCGCTATTCTAATGGCACTACTTGCTGCTCAAGGCACAGCAGCAGTCGCAGCATACGGCGCGGCACAGCGTGTAGAGTCCTTGCTGCTTATCGTTATGATGGCACTGACTTCGTCACTCACCCCATTAATGGCACAGAACTTTGGGGCGAACCATTCATCTCGCGCCTTCGACGCATTATTTCGAGCCATGCGTTTTTCCGTGTTGTTTCAGTTCATTGTATTTATCGCCATGGTGCCGCTCAGCTCCCCCATCGCTGCGATATTCAGTCAAGAGCCTGCTGTACAGAACAAGCTATGGCACTACCTGATTGTTGTGCCAGTGAGTTATGGCATGCAAGGTGTCATGATGATGCTAGTCAGTGCATTGAATGCGATGAAAAAGCCAATGCTGGCATTTGCGATGAACTTGGTTCGGTTATTTGTGCTGCTTTTGCCTATGGCATGGTTTGGCAGCATGATTGATGGCACAGAAGGCATGTTCATTGGCATCGCTGTTGCCAATGGTATTGCAGGAATTATCGCCTACATCATGGCCTTGCAATTAAGACGGCGCAGCATGACCGATATGGCGCATACCTCGTCGTCCGAGACTCATTAAATGCCGCAAAAACTCAAGGCTCTCTAATCGTGCGACGAGGATCGCCACCCGCTTTCTCCAATAAAGCGTCCAGTGTCTTTAAAAATGATTGGTATTCTTGCCATTCGATCCCAGACATTAACCCTTTCTCCCATGCTCGCGCCTTGGGAAGAATTTCAACATATAGCTGTTTACCTTTATCAGTCAGATGTAAAAACGCCGCACGTTGATCCTTGGCATCTCGTTCTTTACTCACCCAGCCTTTTTGCTCCATCTCTACTAACGTTCGCGATACCCTGACCTTATCCAAACTTGTCTCTTCTGCGAGCTCTTTGGCTTTAATCCCTTCCCTTGCCCCCAGCGAAGCCAATATCCGCCACTGCGCTCGGCTAAGACCAAATTCCCGTTCATAAATATGCGCCAGTGAATCTGCCACATGTGCCGCGGTCTTAACCAATTTATAAGGTAAAAAGTCATCCAGCTGAAACGGATCTGCTTCTAACATCTCTTTATCCATCACTGTCCACCAACACAATCTCTCCATTGATATATAAAAACTGCCATTCCATTTGGCAAATTTCCCAATCCCGCACTACGCTAATATAGTTTCAAATGAAACTATATTCCAATATCGAACCGTTAAAGTGCTGAGGAGGGACGATGAGAAAGTGGTTTTCATTCCCCATCAACGAAGGCAATACCTCAAGGCAGGCGCACTGCGACCTACCCGAAGGAACATTTGAAAGAGAGTGTGGAAAAGAGGGTTTTTTCGGGCCCGCAACACATATGTATCACCAGCATGCACCTACGGGTTGGATGGAATGGGAAGGCGAGCTTCGCCCTCATGCCTTTGACACCAATAACTTAGAAGACGTTGGTGATAACCCGCTAGCAGCACCACTGCTGCTGTCCAATGCCAACGTTAAAGTGCGTATTTGGCGTTGCACGTCATCAATGGAATATCTCGTCAGAAATGGGGACGGTGATGACTGCCTCTTTATTCATGAGGGGTCAGGCTCACTGTATTGCGATTATGGCCACCTACGCTTTAGGGATGGAGACTACCTGATCATTCCTCGATCTACCAATTGGCGCATAGAACCTGATTCTCCTGTGACCATGTTGATGATAGAAGCAACCCACGGCTCTTACATGACCGCGGAGCGCGGAATCGTCGGCGATCACGCTGTATTCGATCCTGCAATGCTTGAATACCCGAAGATCGATGACGCCTTTCTCACACAGCAGCAAGACGTTAAACCTTGGCAGGTTTATCTCAAGTCTCGCGAAGCAATGAACCGCATCACCTATCCTTTCAACCCACTTGATGCCGTAGGGTGGAAAGGTGAACTCACCGTGCTTCGACTAAATTGGCGGGATATTCGCCCACTCATGAGCCATCGCTATCACTTACCGCCGTCAGCCCATACCACCTTTGTTGCCAACGGCTTTGTCATTTGTACCTTTGTCCCCCGCCCCATTGAATCCGACCCCGGCGCACTAAAGGTGCCCTTTTATCACAACAACGACGACTACGATGAAGTGATCTTCTATCACAAGGGTAACTTCTTCAGCCGAGACAACATTCACCCCGGCATGGTCACCCATCACCCATGTGGCTTTCCTCATGGACCACATCCAAAAGCCTTTGCCGCTGGCGCAAAAGCAACAAAAAAAGAAACTGATGAAGTGGCTGTAATGATTGATACCCGGATGCCACTAGATTTGGGCGATGCCGCCAAAAACACCGAAATTGACGACTACGTTCAGTCATGGCGAACACCGCCACGCGGTTAAACAACTAAAGGAATAGATGATGAAACTGGCTTCCCTAAAACACCGCCGCGACGGAAAACTGATCCTTGTCTCTCGCGATCTATCTCAAGCGGTTGATGCCTCAGATATTGCCTTCACGCTGCAAGATGCACTCGATGAATGGGCAACACTTTCACCCCTGTTGCAGGCACGATATGACGCGCTAAATGCTAACACTGTATCAGGGCGTTTTGTTTTCGATCCAAACCAGTGTGCATCCCCGCTGCCCCGAGCCTATCAATGGGCTGATGGCAGTGCTTACGTCAACCATGTTGAGCTAGTGCGAAAAGCGCGTGGCGCAGATATGCCAGAAAGCTTCTGGACCGATCCTTTGATGTACCAAGGCATGTCCGATAAATTTATTGGACCATGCGAAAACATCGAGTTGTGTGATGAAAGCTGGGGCTGTGATTTTGAAGCAGAAGTCGCCGTTATCACTGACGATACCCCGATGGCAGCCTCTGTCTCCGACGCATCAACACATATCAAACTGCTGATGCTGGTCAACGATGTATCATTGAGAAACCTTATTCCTGGCGAGCTTGCAAAAGGGTTTGGCTTTTTTCAATCTAAACCCGCATCTTCATTTTCCCCCGTTGCCGTCACACCCGATGAATTAGGTGATAGTTGGCAAAGCAGCAAAGTTCACTTGCCATTACACGTCCAACTCAATGGGGATACTTTTGGTGCACCAAACGCAGGTGTCGACATGACGTTCGATTTTTCCGAACTGATTGCGCATGCCGCCAAAAGCAGACCGTTGAGCGCGGGAACGATCATTGGTTCTGGCACCGTATCGAATCTTGATCGTTCAAAAGGATCATGTTGCATTGCAGAGAGACGAATGTTGGAAATTCTGGATCTTGGAGCACCAAAAACACCGTTTCTGCTCTATGGTGATAAGGTCAGTATCGAGATGCATGACAAGGAAGGTCGTTCAATCTTCGGACGGATTGAACAAACGGTTGTCCCCTACCAGATAGCCGAACAAGGAAAGTGAGGAAGAACACGCAGTGAAGCTCTATGACTATCCAAAATCATCAGCCTCTTACCGTGTTCGTATCGCGCTCAATGTTAAGGGGCTGACGTATCAGTCCCATTGTGTGTCTTTACTCGATGGCGACCAAAAAAGTGATGCTTATACAGCCCTCAATCCTAGCGGGTTAGTGCCAACCTTGGTCGACAACGGACAAACACTGACACAATCGCTGGCAATCATAGAGTATTTGGAAGAGGCCTACCCTTCCCCCTCCTTGTTGCCCGCGGCATACGCAGCACGAGCCAAATGCCGTGCACTCGCGTTAGACATTGCTTGTGATATCCATCCATTGAACAACCTTCGGGTACTCAAACACCTAACAGGCCCTATGGGGCACAGTGAGGACGAAAAGCTAGATTGGTATCTGCATTGGCTCCGTGTTGGATTCAGTGCAGTGGAAAAGAAAGTAGAGAATACGCAAACCGCGTTTTGCTGTGATCATATCCCAACACTCGCTGATATTTGCCTCGTCCCACAGCTGTTTAATGCCCGGCGATTTAATCTTGATCTGGCTCCTTACCCAACACTAAAAGAAATAGAACAGCGCTGCCTGGCCCTACCTGCCTTTGAGCTGGCGCATCCAGATAATGTTTAGGAGCAAGCATGCCACATCAGCCTCTTTGGCAACCCAGCACAAAGCGAATTGCCAACGCTAACCTGACAGACTTTATCAACACGATAAACGGTCAGTACGGGTTAAGCCTCACCAATTACGACCAACTGTACGCATGGTCAATCAAAGACAGTGAAGCATTTTGGCAATCACTTTGGCAGTTTTCAGGAGTAGTAGGCGATCAAGGCGAACGCATCGTTGATAAACCCGACACCGACCCGAACAAAAATAGCCGCTGGTTTCCAGATGCAAAACTCAACTTTGCAGAGAATCTCCTGCAATGGGTAAAAGACATGCCAGACAAAGACGCCATTGTCTTTTCCGGCGAGGATGAAAAAGCCAGCACGGTATCGTGGGCTGAATTAGTTCGACAGGTCAGTTGCGTCGCCGCCTACTTAAAGCGTTGCGATGTTCAGAAAGGAGATGTTGTCGCTGGGTATCTACCCAATATCGCCGAAACCGTTGTCGCCATGCTTGCCACCTCATCACTTGGTGCAATTTGGACATCCACCTCTCCCGATTTTGGCACAGACAGTGTGCTAGATAGATTCGGTCAGACCCAACCTAAGGTGCTATTTACCACCGATGCTTACCACTACAACGGTAAATCTCACGACAATATCAACAAGGCACGATCAGTACGCGCTGGCGTTGACAACCTCACTCATATGGTCGTGATCCCTTATGTTGGCGGTACTGCGCTCAATGAAGACGAAACCTGCTGGCGTGCCATATTGGCAGAGCAAGCAGAACCACTCACCTTCACGCGTGTTGGCTTTAACGATCCGCTTTATGTGCTGTATTCCTCCGGCACAACAGGCAAACCGAAATGCATTATTCATAGTGTGGGCGGCATGCTGCTCAACCACTTGAAAGAGCATCAACTTCATTCTGACGTCAAAGCAGGCGACCGCGTCTTCTATTTCACCACCTGTGGTTGGATGATGTGGAACTGGCTAGCGAGCGCATTGGCAAGCGGTGCAACACTGGTGCTGTTTGATGGGTCACCATTTTATCCGGACGCTGGCGTATTGTGGCGTCTCACAGACGCCCAAAAAGTGTCATTGTTTGGTACGTCCGCCAAATACCTCGAAGCACTAGAAAAACAACACTACTCACCAATGCGTGAGCACTCACTAACCAGCCTTCAAGCCCTATGCTCAACAGGTTCGGTGTTGGCACCGGAGCAATTTGACTATGTCTACAAAGACATTAAGAAAGATGTGCAGCTCAGCTCCATTGCCGGCGGCACAGACATCTGTGGGTGCTTTGTATTGGGAAGCCCCATCTCCCCCGTATATCAAGGTCAAAGTCAGGTGCGTGGACTTGGCTTAGACGTCGAAGTGTTCAACAACGAAGGCAAGCCCGTTAGCGGGGAAAAAGGAGAGCTGGTGTGTTGCAACAGCTTTCCCAATCAACCGGTTGGCTTTTGGCACGACACGAACGGCGAACGCTACCACAAAGCCTATTGGGACAAAATTGAAGACATCTGGTTTCACGGCGATTACGTCGAGCTGACAAAAGAAGGTGGCATGGTGTTCTTCGGCCGCTCAGATGCCATCTTAAACCCGGGAGGCGTGCGCATAGGAACCGCTGAAATCTATCGACACGTCAATCAACTGGATGAAATCATCGACTCTGTGGTGATTGGGCAAGAATGGCAAAACGACGTGCGTGTGGTGCTGTTTGTTAAGCTTAAACCCGGTGTCGATTTGGGTGACAACTTAGAACGGAAAATTCGCTCTACGATTCGAACCAGCTGCACACCAAGGCATGTACCCGCCAAAATCGTTGCCATTACCGACATTCCTCGCACTAAGTCAGGTAAGCTCGCTGAACTCGCAGTACGAGACGTCGTTCATGGCCGTGCTGTTGCACAGCTCAGCGCCCTAGATAACCCTGAGTCTCTCGATCAATTTAAAGACAGACCAGAGTTACAGGAATAACCGCTTGTCTCGCCGCGTGAATGCATTTAGCTGCGGTCAATAAAGCACAAAGCCAACCGAAAGGTTGGCTTTGTCGTATCTAAACGCACCGTTCAACTGACCCGTTCGGGCGTTTTTTCAATACGGCTAATTCAGGCGATCGTTATCGTCATTTTTTCGCTGATACTCACCTTCAAACGTACTGCCATTACCAGAGCCGTCACGAGAGGAACCATTGTCATGCCCCCCAAATGGGCCTTGACCAAACGGACCTTGTTGCTGGAATCCACTTTGGAAACTCGCCACCTTCACGCGGCTCATAAATTGTTTGGCTAACCACGCACGCGGCCACGGTAAAAGCACGGCCATGCCCATTGCATCCGTCATAAATCCTGGAGTAAGCAGCAACACACCAGCTACAGCAAGCATCACCCCTTCAACAATCTGCTGCGCGGGTAATTCGCCTTGGTTCATTCGCTGTTGGACCGTCAGCAGCGTTTGTAGCCCCTGACTACGAACTAAAGACGCACCCACAATCGCGGTCAACAGAATCAAAGCAACCGTTGGCCACAGCCCTAATACGCCGCCGACTTGAATGAACAGAGCAATTTCAATAATAGGAACGACAATAAACATCAAAAGCAAAATAGGAAACACGCTGGAACCTCGTTTTCGTTCAAAGGGTCATAAAGCTCACGACCATACTAACACCGCACAACCTCGAATGTTGAGATCACCCATTCATTCGGCTTTACGCCGCTCACGCCATTTCGTCGTCGCGTTCTTTTCATTATCAAGTTCAACCACGATATCGTACAGAGGTTAACAGTATCAATACGTTTCTATAGCGTTGGAAAACAATGAGAAACAAACTCAATGAAGATCTAGATCACATAACTGTGCAATTCGTATCACTTCGTTTTGATTGGTGATCTGACTCATGTTTTTGCGGGAAAGGATGAGTAAAATCCAACAGTATAAACCGGATGAAAACACATCATCATCCAGCCAAAATCTCTGGCGAACGGACTCTACAGCGAAATTTGCGGCTAATTATTATCCAATATAAGTTTCTTTTTAGGGCCAAACTATGTCACAGACGATTGATATCGCAAACAACCTGATCCCTCCGCATCTTGCTACTCGCATTGAAGAAGACTTACTTGGTGAGCGTCACGTTCCTTTTGATGCGTACTATGGTATTCACACTCTACGCGCTATCGAAAACTTCAATATTTCTCGCACCACCATTTCAGATGTCCCTGAATTTGTTCGCGGCATGGTATTCACCAAAAAAGCCGCTGCGATGGCAAACAAAGAGCTTGGCGTGATCCCTTCCGTTGTAGGTGACTACATCATCAAAGCCTGTGACCTAATTTTGGACACTGGCAAGTGCATGGATCAATTCCCGTCTGACGTTTACCAAGGTGGCGCTGGCACTTCCGTTAACATGAACGCCAACGAAGTGATCGCCAACCTAGCGCTGGAGCTCATGGGCAAAGAGAAAGGCGATTACGACGTTGTTAACCCTAACGACCACGTAAACAAAAGCCAATCCACCAACTGTGCATACCCAACGGGATTCCGTGTGGCGGTATACAACAGCATCCTGACGCTAATGAACTCCATCAGCTACCTGCAAAGTGAATTCGAAGGCATTGCCAACGCGAACAAGAACGTACTGAAAATGGGTCGTACCCAGCTTCAAGATGCCGTGCCAATGACAGTAGGCCAAGAATTCCACGCGTTTGCCGTACTGCTAAAAGAAGAAGAGAAGAACCTCAAATACACCGCTGAATTACTGCTAGAAGTTAACCTTGGCGCAACCGCGATTGGTACTGGCCTTAACGCTGCGGCAGGCTACCAACAACTGGCTGTTCAGCGTTTGGCTGAAGTGACAGGTTTGAACTGCACTCCAGCAGAAGACCTTATCGAAGCAACCTCTGACTGCGGCGCGTATGTGATGGTTCACAGTGCGCTAAAACGTCTTGCAGTGAAGCTATCGAAAATCTGTAACGACCTACGTTTGCTCTCTTCTGGCCCTCGTTCAGGATTAAATGAAATTAATCTTCCTGAAATGCAGGCTGGATCGTCTATCATGCCAGCCAAAGTAAACCCAGTTATCCCAGAAGTGGTGAATCAGGTGTGCTTTAAGGTTATCGGTAACGACACCACCATCACCTTTGCAGCAGAAGCGGGTCAGCTTCAATTGAATGTGATGGAGCCTGTGATTGGTCAAGCGCTGTTCGAATCGATTGAGATCCTGTCTAACGCATGTATCAACTTGGGTGAGAAGTGCGTGAAAGGCATTACGGTGAACAAAGAGATCTGTGAGAGCTATGTATTTAACTCAATCGGTATCGTGACCTACTTGAACCCGTTCATCGGTCACCATGAAGGCGACATCGTCGGTAAAATCTGTGCTGAAACCGGCAAGAATGTTCGCGATGTGGTCCTTGAACGTGGACTTCTGACCGAAGAGCAACTCGACGATATCTTCTCTGTCGAAAACTTGATGCACCCTCAATACAAAGCGAAACGCTATAACTAAGTATTGATAAAAAGGGTACTCACATTGAGTACCCTTTTTTATAATCGCTCGCCAGCATCTGGCTGGACACTGAAAACAAACGCAGCGGCTTTTCTCGTATGACATTCCCCACCAAAATCCATTCAAATGATGGTTAAGGGCGACATCGAAGATAGCTACTCCGTTTGTTTTTTTGTTTTTTGTTTTTTGTTTTATTTAAGTAGGAGTTACCTATGGTAGCCGTAGAGTTATTCGTCGTTCTGGCCTTTATCTATTTAGGGGCCCGCATCGGTGGTATTGGTATCGGTTTAGCCGGTGGCGCAGGCGTTATCGCACTGTCATTGTTTCTAGGAATGCCCACCAGCCAAAGCTACATTCCTATCGATGTCATTCTGATCATTATGTCAGTTATCACCGCAATTGCCGCCATGCAGGTTGCTGGCGGTATGGATTGGCTTGTTGAGAAAGCTGAGAACTTCCTTCGCAAAAACCCAAAGAAAATTACTTTCTATGCGCCGATTGTGACTTACCTGATGACACTGATGGCGGGGACGGGTCATACCGCGTTTTCGACATTGCCAGTGATTGCCGAAGTCGCCAAAGAGCAAGGTATTCGTCCATCTCGCCCACTTTCTATTGCCGTCGTCGCCTCTCAAATCGCTATCACAGCGTCTCCAATTTCGGCAGCAGTCGTGTTCTTCTCCGGTATCCTTGAGCCACTTGGCATTGGTTATCTCACTCTGCTGGCGATTTGTATCCCAACCACTTTCATCGCCTGTATGGCGGGGGCTTTCGTGGCGAACTTTATGGGCTGCGAATTAAAAGACGACCCTGTGTATCAAGAGCGTTTATCGAAAGGCCAAATTAAGCTTCAAGGAACGGATAAACGCGTCATCGCGCCAACAGCTAAAAAAGCGACCTACATCTTCCTGACAGCCATCGTTCTTGTGGTGGCTTACGCGGCGGCAATCTCAGGCTCTATCGGCTTGATTGAAAACCCAACATTGGGCCGCAATGAAGCAATCATGACATTCATGCTGGCTGCCGCATCACTCATCGTTCTCACAACGGGCATTGACGCGTCTAAAATTGCCGCTGCGCCAACGTTTCGCTCAGGCATGACAGCCTGTGTGTGTGTGCTGGGTGTGGCTTGGTTAGGGTCGACCTTTGTTAACTCGCACGTTGACGGCATCAAAGAAGTGGCTGGCACTCTGCTGTCTGACTACCCGTGGATGCTGGCTTTGGTGTTGTTCTTTGCCTCAATGCTGCTCTACTCACAAGGCGCAACCACGGTTGCACTGATGCCTGCCGCTTTAGCGATTGGTGTTGCGCCACTGACTGCGATTGCCTCGTTTGCGGCGGTTTCAGCACTGTTTGTATTGCCAACGTATCCAACCTTACTCGCTGCTGTGGAAATGGATGACACAGGGTCCACGCGTATCGGAAACCTTGTCTTCAACCACCCGTTCTTCATTCCAGGCGTGGTGACTATCACGACCTCCGTCGCGCTAGGCTTTATCGTTGGCGGGATCGTGTTGTAGCTCTAGGAGCTATCAGAAAAAGGCTCTTCGGAGCCTTTTTTTATGTTTAAATATCTCGCCACAACCTATCTATAGCAGCACATCCTATCGTTCTATACCGCCCACCATCGATTAAAATTAACAGGCACTTTCTGAAACGAATTCGGGCTTTTCCGGTCTCAGTGATATAGTTCTTTTCTCTTTTAGGAATAACGGTTGCTAATGAAGGCCATGTCAAAGATAGGCTCACGATTTTTCGCCCTTTTTGCCTTTACGCTGATCAGCGTATTTCCAGCGCATGCAGAATTTTCTCTGTTTAATTCACCTGTTCCTTCGATGGACAGTGCCCCCAAATTTATGCCGGCTGATCAAGCGTTTCCATTCAACTTCACGCAGCAAGGCGATCGCGTTTATCTTGATTGGCAAGTCACGCCTGGGTATTACCTCTATCAAGATAAAATAGAGGTCAATGCCAGTGAAGATGCAAAAATCGGCGCCCTCACCATGCGCCAAGGCCTACCTCACAACGATGAGTTTTTTGGCGAAGTCTTTATCTTCAAAAAGCCTCTCACCGTGACCGTGCCGATTGTTCACGCGACTGACAACAGCTCACTAAAAGTGACCTATCAAGGGTGTGCGGACGCAGGTTTTTGCTACCCACCAGAGACAATATCTGTCCCGTTAAGTGCCGTGAGTGGTAGTGGTAGTGGTAGTGGTAGTGGTAGTGGTAGTGGTAGTGGAAATAAAACCACAACCCTTGATACGACGAATACACAAAACTCAAGCTCTACTTTGCCTACAACGGTCGAGGCTCAAACCGCCTCATCAAATTCAAATACCGACGTCAGCAGCTTAGCGGACAATTGGTGGCAACCATTGTTGTTCTTAGGGCTAGGCATTGGCTTGGCTTTCACGCCTTGTGTGTTACCTATGTACCCAATCTTGACTGGCATTGTGCTAGGTGGAGGCAAGAAAACACACGGGCAAACGTTCAAGCTCTCTATGCTCTACGTGCAAGGCATGGCGTTGACATACACCCTTTTAGGCCTCGTCGTCGCATCAGCTGGCTTGCAGTTTCAGGCGGCATTCCAACATCCCTATGTGCTCATGGGGTTAAGCAGCTTATTCGTGTTATTGGCACTGTCGATGTTCGGCGTGTTTAACTTGCAGCTTCCTGCCAGTATTCAAACCAAACTCAGTGAGATGAGTAATCATCAGCAGGGTGGCAGCAGCGCCGGTGTATTTGCGATGGGAGCCATTTCAGGGCTGATCTGCTCACCTTGCACTACAGCACCTCTCTCTGGCGCGTTGTTGTATGTCGCACAAAGTGGCGATTTACTCACAGGAGCAGTAACGCTATACGCACTGGCGTTAGGCATGGGGATTCCACTGATTATCGCCGCCATGTTTGGCAACAAATTACTGCCAAAAGCCGGAGCATGGATGGATCGCGTGAAAACCTTCTTTGGGTTAGTGTTACTCGCAGCCCCAATCTTCCTGTTGGAGCGCTTGTTACCAGAACACATCAGCGTATGGTTGTGGGCGTTGTGGTTATTGGTGTATCTAAGTTGGCTTTATCACATTAGTCGCACGCTTCAACCGGGCAAACTGGCGAGTGCTCTAGGGATCATGGCGATTCTTGGATTAAGTGGCGGCGCTGCCTACACATATAACGCGCTACTCACACCCAGCGTAAAAGCCGCTATACCTTCTGTGGAATTCATCAAGATAACGACAACGGAAGATCTCAATCGCGAATTGGCGGCAGCCAAAAGAGCAGGAAAA
Organism: Enterovibrio makurazakiensis; assembly: GCF_050336585.1. NCBI lineage: Bacteria > Pseudomonadati > Pseudomonadota > Gammaproteobacteria > Vibrionales > Vibrionaceae > Enterovibrio > Enterovibrio makurazakiensis. The sequence continues at coordinate 48,615 of NZ_JAKJSE010000034.1, read as the reverse complement.
CCGGTTATGCTCGATTTCTATGCAGACTGGTGCGTAGCCTGTAAAGAGTTTGAAAAATACACCTTTCATGACCCCAGCGTCGCTCCGGAATTACACGACTTTGTCTTGCTGCAGGCCGATGTAACAGCAAATCGCCCGCAAGACATCAAGCTACTCATGTCGCTGAATGTTCTCGGTTTGCCTACGCTAGATTTTTGGGATGAGAATGGCGCCCCAATGCCCGATGCGAGACTAACGGGCTTTATGAGACCCGCTCCCTTTCTTTCTCACCTCGCGCAAAATCAGCTGATTAATTCTCAGAACTAATTGCAGTCAAACTTGATCCCGACGACATTGCCCGCCAATGACGGGGGATCAAGCTCTTAATTCCCACCTATGCAAATTGATCAATTTAATACCGAGTGTTAACTTTTTTGTTAAAGACGTATTAATGAAATTGCTATGGACGCTCAATACACCATTGTCATCGCTGACGATCATCCCTTGTTTCGCAATGCACTGTTTCAATCAGTGCATATGGCGATCAGTGGTGCCAATCTGCTGGAAGCCGATTCACTCGACAGTTTGTCAGCACTCTTAGAAAAAGAACCTGACATTGACTTGCTGCTGCTGGATTTGAAAATGCCCGGTGCCAATGGCATGTCAGGACTGATCCATTTACGTGTGCAATATCCCGAGCTTCCTATTGTGGTGGTTTCAGCCAGTGAAGAAGCCAGTGTTGTTCGACAAGTCAAAGCCAATGGCGCAGTTGGGTTCATTCCTAAATCCAGCGACATGCGTGAGCTGATAAACTCGCTCAATCATGTACTCGATGGGGAACCTTGCTTCCCCGAAGGTATCGACTTTAGCGGACATAGCGACGAAGAAACCATCATGGAAAAAGTCGCCTCTCTGACCCCGCAACAATACAAAGTGCTGGGTATGTTGTCTGATGGTTTGCTCAATAAACAAATTGCCTACGAATTGGATGTGTCCGAAGCGACCATCAAAGCACACATGACGGCGATTTTTCGTAAACTAGGGGTCAAAAACCGCACTCAAGCGGTGATCTTGCTGCAGCAAAGCACTCCCGATCACTAATTCTCCTCGAAGCACTCAAGCTTTACGCGTTATTTTTCTTACATTCAGCCCGCAGTCAGCGCCATGTGATAACATTGCTTATCACAGTTCGCTGTTCTCGCGAGCCATCTTTTGACCTTCTCTACCTGTTTAGGAGGCCATTCTTGCTAACTGCACTGATCACTCAATTTGTCGTCCTTTGGGCTGTCATCGACCCCATTGGCTCCGTTCCTGTTTACCTATCTCAAACCAGCCACATGACCAAACAGCAACGTCGTATTGTCGCCATTAAAGCGGTGACTATCTCGGCGTGTATCTTGCTATTTTTTCTCATTGCCGGACAGTTTTTACTCGAAGCAATGCAAATTCCGCTACCGGCCTTTCAAGCGGCTGGCGGCTTAGTGCTGTTACTGTTTGCATTAACCATGATATTTGGTGAAAGCAAACCCGATCAAGAAACAAAAATGAGCGATGATAACCTGTCACGCTCTGATCTATCTGCCACTGCCGTTTACCCATTAGCCGTGCCTTCTATCGCCTCGCCCGGCACCATGATGGCGATTGTCATGCTGACTGATAACCATCGCTTTGCCCTCGTCGAACAAGCCATGACCGCGGGTATTATGCTGCTTGTATTGGTAGCGACATTGTTGCTACTGCTCAGTGCCAATCTTATCCATAAAATCATCGGTCATGTCGGTGCATCCATCATAAGCCGCGTTATGGGTTTAATCCTTGCAGCTGTTGCAACCAGCAATTTGCTACAGGGCATCCTCGACTTTTACACCTTAGCCTAAAGACTATTAGACCTTTGGCGTAGTTAACAACTCGTTAACACACCAAAGGTTTGTCTCATATCACACAAACCCCTATCTCACAGGCAGTTACGGCCATTTTCGCCTCGACTAAAGTTGCAGTGTTTCCTAATACCTAGGCTGCTATTGTCGAAGCGTAACAATCCGTTAACTCGTCACTTAAGGAGATGGTGATGTCTGAGGAACAGAAAAGAGATAACGCCCAAGCGTACTGGCAGAAAAATGTCAGGCTAATGGCTGGCCTATTAGTCGTTTGGTTCGTGGTGTCATTTGGATGCGGCATCTTGTTTGTCGATGAGCTCAATCAAATTCGCATTGGCGGCTATAAATTGGGCTTTTGGTTTGCACAGCAAGGTTCTATCTACACCTTCCTAGCAATCATTTTTATTTACGCTTTTCAAATGCGCAAACTCGACCGTGAGTTTGGCGTAGAAGACGACGAGTAAGGAGCTGTATCATGGATTTGAAAACCGTTACTTACCTTGTCGTAGGTTTCACGTTTGTGCTGTATATCGGCATCGCAATTTGGGCACGTGCAGGTTCAACGAAAGAGTTCTACGTTGCCGGTGGTGGTGTTAACCCAGTTGCAAACGGCATGGCAACCGCTGCGGACTGGATGTCAGCCGCATCGTTTATTTCAATGGCTGGCCTGATCGGCTTCATGGGATACGGTGGCTCAGTATTTTTGATGGGCTGGACTGGCGGCTACGTGTTGTTGGCTCTGCTTCTCGCTCCTTACCTACGTAAGTTTGGTAAGTTTACTGTGCCCGAATTTATTGGTGAGCGTTTCTACTCAAACACAGCCCGAATTGTGGCCGTTATCTGTTTGATTATTGCGTCTATCACTTATGTAATCGGTCAAATGAAAGGTGTTGGTGTTGCGTTTGGTCGCTTCCTAGAAGTGGACTACGAAACAGGCCTTTACATTGGTATGGCTATCGTATTCATGTACGCTGTTTTCGGTGGTATGAAAGGGATTACCTATACCCAGATTGCTCAGTACTGTGTACTTATTCTGGCATACACCATTCCAGCTATCTTTATTTCGCTACAACTGACAGGTCACCCTCTGCCACAAATTGGCTTAGGCAGTACCATGACAGGTACAGATACTTATCTGCTCGATCGGCTTGATCAGGTGGTGTCCGAACTCGGCTTTAGCGAATACACCACATCGGTACGCGGTGACACTCTTAACATGTTCGTTTACACCCTGTCACTGATGATTGGTACAGCTGGCTTACCACACGTTATCATTCGCTTCTTCACCGTACCTAAGGTGCGTGATGCACGTATCTCTGCGGGTTGGGCACTGTTCTTCATTGCGATCCTTTACACCACTGCACCTGCTGTTGCTGCAATGGCGCGTTTGAATCTAATGGATACTGTTAACCCTGCACCAGGTCAGCACCTCGCCTATGACGAGCGTCCTGATTGGTTCAAAAACTGGGAAAAAACAGGGCTACTCGGTTTTGATGACAAGAACAATGACGGCGAAATCAACTACACCTCAAGCGCTGCAACTAACGAGCTGAAAGTTGACCGTGACATCATGGTTCTGGCGAACCCTGAGATCGCGCAACTTCCTAACTGGGTCATTGCATTGGTTGCGGCAGGTGGTCTTGCGGCAGCACTGTCAACGGCTGCGGGTCTACTATTGGCCATCTCCTCTGCGGTGTCGCATGACCTCTTGAAAGGGGTTCTGATGCCGAGTATATCTGAGAAGAATGAGCTTATGGCGAGCCGGATAGCTATGGCCTTTGCCATCGCCTTTGCGGGGTACCTCGGGCTCAATCCGCCCGGATTTGCCGCAGGCACGGTGGCACTCGCCTTCGGCCTGGCAGGCTCATCCATCTTCCCCGCTCTGATGATGGGTATCTTCTCGAAGACCATCAACAAAGAAGGCGCTATCGCCGGTATGATTGCGGGTATCAGCGTGACCTTGTTCTATGTATTCCAACACAAAGGCATCTTGTTTGTTTCTGATTGGAAATACCTACAAGACTGGGGCAGCAACTGGTTCTTCGGCATTGAGCCAAACGCATTCGGTGCAATCGGTGCGATGGTTAACTTTGCAGTAGCAATTGCAATTTCTCGTGTCACAGCAGAAACACCACAACACGTGAAAGACCTAGTGGAACACGTGCGTATTCCTGCAGGCGCAGGCGATGCACAGTCACACTAATCCTCTTTGTCTCGCTGCTCGCAGCGTAGGAAGCGACTCGCTTCTAAAAAGAAGGGTATAAGCATCACGTTACCGCTAAAAAGCCCCTTAATGGGGCTTTTTTTAAGGTATGTTTAGCCCATAAGCCCAAGGATGAAAGCGAATAGCCTACCTATTATGTTAAAAAACAAACATATAATTGCCGCAATGCTCGTTGCCCCTATCTTAGCCATCATCGCTTATTTCGGTGTAGATCTCGCCGTGAGCGAAAAGCCACATGCGGCAAAAGAAGGGGAATCTTACAAGTTGGTAGCCAGCTCAAACTGCCGATATACCAGTGGTATCTGTACGTTAGAAAATGGCGACTTTAAACTAAAACTGCGCTCAGAACAGCTTACCGACAATGCCTTAGTTATTAAGCTTGTCTCTGATTTTCCTTTGGATGGCGCCAAGATAAGTTTGGTACAACAAGAAGGGAAAAGTGCTACGCCTATCGACATGAGCGTCACCCAAGAAGATAGAAAAGAATGGTTTGTCGACCTTCCTGCACCTACAACAGCAGAAAGTGAGATTCATTTGGTGGTCAAAGCAGGCGAAACGCTCTATTACGGCGAAACTCCCGCTGTATTCGCTGAATACAAAACAATATTTACAGAAGATAAGTAACATCAGTGCGCGTTGCGTTTTCGCATACAACGCGCAACAACAATTCAGTGTTTATTGACCCAAAAGATAATGCTTGGCAGCACTTACCACCGCTGCCACTCTTCCTTCGTGTTCTTGCTCTGAAAGCCAAAAAGTCACATCAACCCAGCCATCAGTACTCATCATCGCTAACTCTGCGAATTGGATATCTACCGTCAATGGATCCCACGCGCCATCAGCACGAATAAGGCCAACTTCAGTATCTAACCTAGGTATAGAAAATGCTTCCATGTCAGCTCACTTTTTGTTGAAGAAGGGTTCTTAGCTTTAAGGGCTTCACTGGCTTGGCGATATAACTAAAACCCAACTCGCGAATTAATGTTCGAGTATCCACAGTGCGATCTGCCGTGATTATCGCGCCAATAAACGCATCATCACCCAGTATTTCCCTGCAGCGTTGCAGTACATCTATCCCTGTTAACGATGGCGCAAGATGATAGTCACTGAGGATGGCATCCGGTACGAGGCCACCTTCCAATAAACTGACGACGTCATCAAGGTCTTCCGCGAGGTCAACCTGGCAGCCCCAGCGAGTTAGCAAGCTTTCCATACCGGACAAGATGTCTCTTTCATTATCCACACAGAGCACACGAACCCCAGCAAGTGGTTCATCAATTTTCACCGATTCTTCAGCCACAACCCCAGTGTTACAATACTGAGGCACTGCGGTGTCACATTGCGCCGTGATAGAAAATACCGTTCCTTCCCCCGGCCAAGATCGCAGACCCAACGGCTGATTGAGAATATGGCTAATGCCTCGCGCGATGGCCAACCCAAGCCCTAACCCCAACTCAGCGCCTTTACGGTCAATACGCGTAAATTCATTAAAAATGTCTTGCTGGCGATCTTCCGGAATACCCAACCCGTTGTCCCACACTTCTATGCGGCATTGTGAGCCTTGCCGGCGCACACCGAGCAAAACGCGGCCATCTGGGTTATAACGAAAGGCATTGGTGAGGAAGTTTTGCAGCACTCTTCGCAGTAAACGTCGGTCTGATCGAATCCATAAGCCGGTGTGTTGCACACGAAAATCCACGCCCTGCTGACGGGCGATCATGCCAAACTCTGCGGCAAGGGTGGAAAATACCTCATCGAGTTGAAAGCGAGTAATCTTGGCTTTCATCTTGCCAGACTCTAGGCGGGAGATATCCAATAAATCACCAATCAAATCTTCAGCTGCACCCAAGGCACTCTCAATGTGAGAGGATGTTTTTTGTACGTCCTTATCTTGTGCCATTTCACTGAGTGATGATGCAAACAAGCGCGCTGCATTCATCGGTTGCATCAAATCATGGCTTACCGCCGCAAGCAGGCGACTCTTCGATTGGGAAGCTTGCTCTGCCTTCGCCGTCGCGCTGATCAGGCGTCGGTTTAGTGACTCTAGCGCTTGAGTACGTTCAACGACACGCGCTTCCAAAGTTTCATTGGACTGCTTCAACGCTTCTTCCGCATCACGGAACGCTGTGATGTCTGTGAAACTCATAACAAACCCACCACCGGGCATAGGATTACCCTGCACTTCGATCACTCGCCCGTCAGGGTGAACGCGCGATGACGTATGCGAGGAGCCTTGACGAAGATAAGAGACTCGCTTTTTCACATGGTCTTCAATCTCACCTGGGCCACATAGCCCGCGCTCTGCGTTATAACGCACCACGTCCGCAATCGGCCTGCCGACTTGAATCAAATCCGGCGGGAAGTTGAATAGCTCCACATATCTTTGGTTCCACGCCACCAGCCTCAATTGCTTATCAACCACTGAAATACCTTGGCTGATATGCTCTATCGCGCCTTGCAATAATCCTCGGCTAAAATCAAACAACTCAGACGCTTCATCAACAATGGTGGCGATTTCTTCGAGTTGCATGTTGCGCCCTTGCAGCGCGGAGGTCAGCACGAGCTTGGCAGACGATGCACCAAACACCCCTGCCAGCACACGCTCGGTGTGACGAATCAGCGCTGCACTGGCTTGTTGTTGTGGCAGTAGCACTTCACCGCGTTGCTCACCAAAGGCGCGGAAAGTTTGACGCATCCGTGTGCGGCCAACAAAACGCGCTGCCAGCATCTCGAGTTCAGCAACCGTCACACGGCTTTGATACAAACTCGAATCATCACCTTCAGGTAATGGCGTTCCCACAAAGCTTGCGGCTTGCAGACGCTCACTTAACGACGGGCGCGTGGCCATCGACACCACCACAAAGCAGGATGTGTTTACCATCAAGCTCAGTACCATGCCCCAATCAACAGGGCTTAATGAGCGGAAAAAAGGAATGTCTGGCGGCGCCAACAACCACAACACGATATTGGTATTGGCGTCCCCAGCCAGCATGCCAGTTTGCATCATCAGGGTCATGAGCCACACGATGAACCCTGAAAGCAATCCCGCATACACGCCTTTTTTATTGGCTTGTCGCCAGTAGATACCGGCGACTAACGGCGGGGCGAATTGCGCAATCGCCGCGAAAGAAAGAAAACCAATCGCAGATAACGACGGCACTTCGAGGATCAGTTGATAAAAGCCCCATGCCGCAATCAACAGCAAGAAAATCAAAGCACGACGCACATTGAGCAAAAGGCCAGAAAATTGCGTAAAGTTGCGGTTAGACACGCGCATTCTGCGCAGCAACTGAGGCAAGACTAAATCGTTCGACACCATGATCGCCAAAGCAATCGTCGACACGATTACCATGCCACTTGCCGCCGAAGCGCCGCCTAAAAACGCCAATAACGCGATGCCTTCATTACCTGTGGAAAGCGGCAATTGGATCACATGGGTTTCGGCTGACAAGTGCGGCAAGAATATCTGCCCCGCATACGCCAGCGGCAGCACAAACATGCCCATCAATAATAAGTAGGAAGGGAACACCCAACGCGCCGTATGCAAATCTTGGGCGCGAGCATTCTCAACGACCATGGTATGGAATTGGCGCGGCAAACAAATAATCGCAGCCATGGTGAGCAAGGTGTGTACTAACAAAGCTCCCCACTGAGGTTCACCAACGAGGTTGGTTTCTTTTAAACTCGGCAAAGGGCCGGGGGCATCAAATAACAAAAAGACCGCAAAAACACCGACCACCAAAAAAGCGACCAGCTTGACGATAGACTCAAAAGCCACCGCCATCATCATGCCTCTGTGATGCTCGGTAGAATCGATATGTCGCGTACCAAACAGCACGGTGAACATCGCCAACGACATACACACAAGCCAAGCTACTTGCCCTTGATTCAGCCCTGCACTTTGACCGATATCTGGCGCAATGACATCTAACCCCATGGTGATCCCACGAAGTTGCAACGCGATATAAGGCAAGATCCCCAGTACGGCGATCACCGTGACCATCACAGCCAATCCCTGCGATTTTCCGTAACGCGCAGCAATAAAATCCGCGATGGAGGTGATGTGTTCGCGCTTGGCGATCAGGATAATTCGAGCGAGGAATCGCCATCCAATGGTGAATACCAATATCGGGGCAAGATAGATAGGAAGGAAAGACCAAGGTTGACTAGATGCTTGCCCTACCGTGCCGAAAAAGGTCCACGAAGTACAATACACCGCAATCGATAGGCTATATATCCACGGACGCCAGCCGCGCAACCAACGCGGTCGGCTATCGCCATACCACGCAATTAAAAACAAAACGCCAAGGTACGCCAGTGCCACTGGCACCACTATCCATCCAGCCGACATAAATCCTTCCATGACATGCGGTTATCAATCGATTATTTACCACGGCAGGTAAAATGCAACAACGTGCATTCCGAATGCCGTGAGCCATCTCTCCCTGACGCATCAACCTCCCTGCTGCATCAACCCTTCTAAGTACGATTCATTGGTGACGTATCTTTTGTTGCTCCTAAAGAGAGGAACAACACTGGTACACCCAAAAGTGCCATGGTGTAAAAACTGTCGCCGGCCCACAACGAATAAAATTCACCACTGATCACCGTCAACACCGCCATCACACCTCCTAGCGGCAATGCGCTATAGAGTGCTTGTAACGCCATGATGTTCTCCGGCACTTGCTGTTGGATGTACCGCATAGCTGCAAGGTGTGCAACGCCAAACGTCACGCCATGCAAGGACTGCGCAACCACGAGAATACCCAATTCCGTCGACCATCCAGTGAGTAACCAACGCACAATCACCGCAAGTGCAGCCAGTCGAAATAGCGATTGCACCGACCAATGCCCAAATAGCCGCTGGCTGAACGCAAACATCAACACTTCCACACCAACGCCCAAACTCCATAAATAGCCCACCCACAAATCTGACACGCCGGATTGCGTCCAATGGAGTGCACTAAATGCATAGTAAGTGGCATGACTACCCTGAATCAGCGAGACAATCAAAAAGAAGACCAACACATTGCGTGATTTGAGCACTTGAATAAGAGGCGGCCTAATCGGGGACGTGAGCGCTTCGTTCTTGGGCAACGGATTGGGTGACACCAAACTCCAGCACCAAGAAATAAGTAATGCACTCGCGGCGAGCGGAACAATGATAGAAGGCCCAAATGTATCAATCATGCTGCCCGTGATCGTCGACCCCACAACAAACGCGAGTGACCCCCAAAGTCTGGCTTTCCCATAATCCACCAGTTTGCGGCGATGGTAATGGTTCGCCAACGCATCAGAAACAGGGATCGCTGGCCCGATCACCGCATTAATCATCACTGACAAAGCCGTTAACCACAGCACATTCGGAGAGGCAATAAGATGAAGAAAACCAATAACAGTAGCAAGAAACGCCAAACCACGAACGGCTGGAAGCAAATGCTCTGGCAAATGAAAACGCGGCGTAACCGTCAGGTTGACGACAAATCGCGTCATGATGCCAGCCCCCAGCACGATGCCAATATCTTCAGGAGAAAGCCCAAGCCAAGCGAGCCAGACTGACCAAAAAGGCAGATATACGCCAAACGCGAAGAAGAAGGTCCCGTAATACATAGACAGCCAACGAAATGGGGAGGGACGATGACGTTTCAAACTGGCGGATCCTTCTACCAAGGTTGAGCCCCTAGCAAGCTGAAGATGCACTGACTTCAGGTGACATAGAGCGAGATAGTTGGAATTCTGACAGCGAATGCAAAAAACTGATAGCGCAAAAAGGTAGCAATGACGCATAGACTAAAGTCTGCTGGCAAGCGTACGAGTCGTAAGACACACTGGAACTATACGCAATGTGCCGTGTTTACTATGCAAAGGGAGTTGCCATGCCAGAGCCATTTGATACGTCTTCTCCGCCGTTTGACCGCCTTGATACTAAGCAGGCGCAAACTTTGCTATCGGCACTCGACGTGGCTTATTACCGCCGCGGTGACACTTTGATTGAAAAAGGCGATCAGAACAGCGCGCTAAACATAGTCATCAAAGGACGGGTACAAGAAGTTAACCCCGACACCAAAGAAGTGCAGGCACAATACATCAAAGATGACTTGTTCGATGCCCGCGCACTTTTGCTCGGGCATTCCCACCATAGCTATCGCGCCGTTGAAGACACCTTATGTTACGTTCTTCCCAAAGCCGTTTTCGTCACTCTTTACGACGAAAATCAAGCGTTCGCTGATTACTTCAACACCAGTTTTAGTCAGCGAAAGCGTCTACTTGAGAAAGCACAACAACAGCAAAATTTGGCCGAATTCATCCTAACTCAAGTTGACGAGACGAATATTCAACCCATTGTCACCTTAAATCACGACACCTCGATTCATGACGCCACACATATCTTGCGCAAACAACGACAAGACTGCGCATTGGTCGCGATGAAAGGAGGGGAAAACGACATAGGGATAATCACGCGAACCAACCTATTACATGCTTTAGTCGAAGATGGTCATTCTCAAGCCCACCCTATCGGCGACGTTGCCAGCGCTCCAGTGATCAGTGTTGAAGTCGGTGATTTTCTCTTTAATGTGATGATATTAATGACCCGAGATAGGGTGAAGCGCGTACGAGTCACTGACAATGGTGAAACCGTGGGTATGCTAGATATGACACAGGTGTTGAGTCTATTCTCAACACACTCCCACGTGCTTACGTTACAAATTAACCGAGCTCACTCTATCGAAGAGCTGGCGCTTGCCGCCAACAACCAACAGCAGTTGGTGACATCACTCACCAACAACGGCATTCACACCCAATTCGTGATGGAGCTCATTTCCGCTGTGAACGAGCAGATTATCGAAAAAGCCTTTCGCCTCACCATGCCAGATGCGTTTTACGATAAATGCTGTTTGTTTGTTATGGGCTCAGAAGGGCGCGGTGAGCAAATACTGAAAACCGACCAAGACAATGGTCTGATCTTGGCGGACGACGCAGATTGGCCAGATGTTCAACATTACATGGCACGCTTTAGTGAAGTATTAAGTCGGCTGGGTTATCCCCCATGCCCTGGCAACGTCATGGTCAGCAACCCTCGCTGGGTAAAAACACAATCTGAGTGGCAAAAAGAGGTACTCGCTTTGTGTCAGATCTCAGATGAAAGAAGTTTAATGGACTTGGCCATCATTGCGGATAGCCATGCCGTAGCGGGCAACAAAAGCTTATTGGAGCCTGTCGCCGATCGACTTCGTAGCACGCTAAAAGGCAATATGCTTGCGCTTAACACCTTTGTTCGTCCCTGCCTTGCGTTTCGTGTTCCTTTGACATTATTTGGCAGCCTTAAGACCGACAAAGAAGGATTGGATGTCAAAAAAGGAGGAATATTCCCATTGGTTCATGGCGTGCGAACACTCGCATTGGAAAAAGGGATCCGCGAAACCAATACCTTCGATCGACTCAATGCATTGGTTGAATGCCATGCTCTCGAACAGGAGACGGCTAACAACCTCACCGAAGCATTGAAGTTATTCGTCAAAACTCGACTGCGCCAACAACTCAATGATGACGCAGCATCAGGCAACCAACTTGATGTCACGCTGCTTCCTCGAACCGAACGAGATTTGCTACGTGATTGCCTAAGTGTCGTGAAGAAGTTTAAAGAACGACTTGCCTCTCACTACCAAGTGAGGGACTAACATGAACGTGCTGTCGCGTTATTGGCATCAGTACAAATGGCGAAATACGTTATATGCCCCGCTTTTTGAGACGCCAACAGATCACGAGCTGGTTGCGCTCGATTGCGAAACCACCAGCCTCGATCCTCACAAAGCCGAGTTAGTGACGATTGCAGCAACAAAAATACGCAACAACACCGTTATTACCAGTGAGCCTCTGACACTCACCTTGCGCGCACCTTCATCGTTAAACGCCCAATCGGTCAAAATACATGGTATACGCCATCAAGATCTCAACGATGGTTTGACCGAAAAAGATGCCATGCAACAACTGATCGATTTCATCGAAAATCGGCCCATCGTGGGGTATTACATTCACTATGACAAAGCCATTCTTGATCGCTATGCCAAACGGCTATTAGGGTTCAAATTGCCTAACGCCACCATTGAGGTCAGTGACATCTACCGCAAAAAGCTCGAACACGTGCTTCCCAACGCCGATTACGATTTGAGTATGGAGGCAATAGGACACAACTTGGATTTACCACTGTCTGGACGACATGATGCACTTCAAGATGCCGTCAGCGCAGCCTTGATATACGTACGTTTAAAGTACGGTGACGTGCCAGTACCCAGATCGTATTGAACATCACGCAACTAGGTGCATTCAAGTGAGATCAGTACCTCATTGCGAGGCTCGTCAGTTCACAAATATCAGAGAAAATGTACACGTCATCCTAAAGTCTAATTGTCGAGAACCCTCATCTGACCGACCTTAATGTAAAACAAGACCACAATACCGTACCCTATTCTTATATGACGTGGTCGAAAAATCAGGATGCCTGACAGCATCACGCAGGAACACAAGGAGAAAGATAATGAGTGAGGTTCACCTGCACCCGGTAATGCCGGAGATTGAAGCAAACGCGCACGTAAACAACGATGGCTACCGTGAGATGTATCAGCAATCTGTTGTTAACCCAGAAGGATTCTGGCGCGAACACGGCAAGATCGTTGACTGGATCAAACCGTACACCAAGGTGAAGCACACCTCTTTTGATACAGGCCACGTCGACATCAAGTGGTTCGAAGATGGCACACTCAACGTTTCTGCTAACTGTATCGACCGCCACCTTGCAACCAAAGGCGACCAAGTCGCGTTAATTTGGGAAGGTGACGACCCAGCTGATGACAAATCACTGACCTACAACGAACTGCACACCGAAGTGTGTAAGTTTGCCAATGCATTGAAAGGCCAAGGTGTTCGCAAAGGCGACGTAGTTTGCCTATACATGCCTATGGTACTTGAAGCTGCCGTCGCAATGCTGGCTTGTACCCGCATCGGCGCAGTTCACACCATCGTATTCGGTGGCTTCTCACCAGACGCCCTTGCAGGCCGCATTGTCGATTCCAACGCAAAAGTCGTTATCACTGCCGATGAAGGCGTACGTGGTGGACGCGCTGTTCCTCTAAAACAAAACGTTGATGCTGCGCTAGCGAATCCAGCGGTCAACTGCGTGGAAAAAGTGGTTGTGTATCAACGCACTGGTAACACTGTTGAGTGGCAATCAGATCGCGACGTATGGTGGCATGAAGCCACGGCTGTCGTATCAGACAACTGCGAACCCGAAGAGATGAGCGCGGAAGATCCACTGTTCATTCTTTACACTTCAGGCTCAACGGGCACACCAAAAGGCGTACTTCACACTACAGGTGGTTATTTGGTTTACGCCACCATGACGTTCAAGTACGTATTCGATTACCAAGAGGGCGAAGTTTTCTGGTGTACAGCAGATGTAGGTTGGATCACTGGCCACAGCTACCTAGTCTACGGACCGCTGGCAAACGGCGCTAAAACCATTTTGTTCGAAGGTGTACCTAACTATCCATCAACGGCGCGCATGAGCGAAGTGGTTGATAAGCATCAGGTCAACATCTTGTATACCGCACCAACGGCGATTCGCGCATTGATGGCGAAAGGCAACGAAGCCGTTGAAGGCACCAAGCGTGATTCATTGCGCATCATGGGCTCCGTGGGCGAACCGATTAACCCTGAAGCGTGGGAGTGGTACTACAAGACCATCGGCGACAGCAAATGTCCTATCGTTGATACTTGGTGGCAGACTGAAACTGGCGGCATTTTGATTTCACCACTGCCAGGCGCAACCGCGTTGAAACCTGGCTCAGCAACCCGTCCATTCTTTGGTGTTCAACCTGCTCTTGTCGACAACATGGGCAACATCGTAGAAGGGGCGACAGAAGGTAACTTGGTCATGTTGGACTCATGGCCAGGTCAAATGCGTACTGTCTTTGGTGACCATGAACGCTTCGAGCAAACCTACTTCTCAACCTTCAAAGGCATGTACTTTACGGGTGACGGTGCACGTCGTGATGAAGACGGTTACTACTGGATCACAGGACGCGTTGATGACGTATTGAACGTATCAGGCCACCGCATGGGTACGGCGGAAATCGAATCTGCGCTCGTCGCATTCGACAAAATTGCCGAAGCCGCTATTGTCGGTGTACCGCATGATATTAAAGGCCAGGCAATCTACGCGTACATCACGCTTAACTCTGGCGAAGTACCAAGTGCAGAGCTAACCAAAGAAGTGAAAAACTGGGTACGTAAGGAAATTGGTCCTATCGCCACTCCAGATTTCATCCATTGGACAGATGCATTGCCAAAAACCCGCTCAGGTAAAATCATGCGCCGAATCCTACGCAAGATTGCAACTGGCGATACTGGCACACTGGGTGACACTTCCACATTGGCCGATCCGGGCGTGGTTGATAAACTGATCGCTGAGAAGTCTAGCGTGGTTTAATGTTCACTTAAGTCGATGAAAAGGCCGCAGTGCGGCCTTTTTTATTCCTATCGTTTTAAACGCAAAGCCACTACTCACCTTTATCAATATCAACGTATTGCACATCGGTTCATGGGAGCGAGATAACACTTTTCGTTTCGGAAGTGGTCAAATCGTGAACTATCACCTCTTAATCCCAGTCATAAACCCGTAATCTATAACGCTGAATGTCTTAATATGTCTGATTAGACCAGTATTTTGCTGCCATTTGCGGTGATTTCTCTATAATTGCCAGTGAGTGAATGGTCGGAGTGCCATTTTATAGGCTCTCGCACCACTCTGTGTTGAAAAGCAGAAGTTACGGTCTTTTCGCAACAAGAACAGGAACAAAGCGATCAATATGACGACAAATCGCAAAGTTTTACTACTCAATGGCCCCAACCTCAATATGCTGGGCGTTCGTGAGCCTGGGCACTATGGACAGAGAACGTTAGACCAAATTGTCGCCGATCTGACCTCACTTGCTGCAAACCTCAACCTCCAGCTTGAACATCTTCAGTCAAACGCCGAATACGCGCTGATTGACAGAATTCATCAAGCCATGGGTAATGTTGATTTCATTATTATCAACCCTGCTGCTTTTACACATACAAGCGTGGCGCTTCGTGATGCCATCCTTGCAGTGGGTATCCCATTCATTGAGGTACACCTATCTAACGTCCACGCACGCGAACCTTTTCGCCACCACTCTTACTTTTCTGATAAAGCAGAAGGAGTGATTTGTGGCTTAGGTGCCGACGGATACGAATTTGCACTGAAGGCAGCGGCTCGCCGCCTGCAGTCAGACGCCAACTGAACAACAATTTTGAAGAGACTAGACACCATGGATATTCGTAAAATCAAGAAACTGATTGAGCTGGTTGAAGAATCAGGCATTGCTGAACTAGAGATTTCGGAAGGTGAAGAATCCGTGCGCATCAGCCGTGCAGTTGCACCTGTTGCAGCTCCAGTACAGTATGCAGCAGCGCCGGTTCCAGCACCTGTAGCACCTGCACCAGCGGCGGCGGCACCTGTTGCAGCTCCAGTTGAAGCAGCACCTGCAGAAGTCTCTGGCCACAAAGTTCTTTCGCCAATGGTAGGTACTTTCTACCGTTCGCCAAGCCCAGAGGCTTCAGCGTTCGTAGAAGTCGGCCAATCAGTCAACGTTGGCGATACACTGTGTATCGTTGAAGCGATGAAAATGATGAACCAGATCCAATCTGACAAAGCAGGTGTGGTGAAGCAGATTTTGTGTGTAGACGGTCAAATCGTTGAGTTTGATGAAGCACTGATCATCATCGAGTAATCGAGGACAGTTATGTTAGATAAAATTGTCATCGCTAACCGCGGTGAGATCGCGCTTCGTATCCTGCGTGCATGTAAAGAGCTAGGCATCAAAACCGTTGCCGTTCACTCTACCGCTGACCGCGATCTGAAGCACGTGCTGCTGGCAGACGAGTCGATTTGTATCGGCCCTGCATCAAGTGTTGAAAGTTACCTGAATATTCCACGCATCATCAGTGCAGCAGAAGTCACTGGTGCTGTGGCTATCCACCCAGGCTACGGTTTCCTGTCTGAGAATGCGGATTTCGCAGAACAAGTCGAGCAATCTGGCTTTATCTTCGTTGGCCCTCGCGCTGAAACCATTCGCATCATGGGCGACAAAGTTGCAGCCATCAATGCGATGAAAAAAGCGGGCGTTCCATGTGTACCGGGTTCAGATGGCCCGTTGGACAACGATGAAGCGAAAAACAAAGCATTTGCTAAACGTATTGGCTACCCAGTAATCATCAAAGCCTCTGGGGGCGGCGGTGGTCGTGGTATGCGTGTTGTACGCTCTGAAGCTGAGCTGGTTGAATCTATCGCGATGACTCGCGCCGAAGCCAAAGCAGCGTTCAATAACGATGTGGTTTACATGGAGAAATTCCTAGAAAACCCTCGTCACATTGAAGTGCAAGTATTGGCAGACGGTCAAGGTGGTGCAATTCACCTTGGTGAGCGTGATTGTTCAATGCAGCGTCGCCACCAGAAAGTGGTGGAAGAAGCCCCTGCACCGGGTATCACCGCTGAAATGCGTCGTTATATCGGTGAGCGTTGCTGCCGTGCATGTATCGAAATTGGTTACCGCGGCGCGGGTACGTTTGAATTCTTATATGAAAACGGCGAGTTCTACTTCATCGAGATGAACACCCGTATTCAGGTTGAGCACCCTGTGACCGAAATGGTCACTGGCGTTGACTTGATCAAAGAGCAACTGCGCATTGCTGCAGGTCAGCCATTGTCATTCACGCAAGACGATATCGTGATTCGTGGCCACGCCATTGAATGTCGAATCAATGCGGAAGATCCAGTGCGCTTCCTGCCGAGCCCAGGTAAAATCGATCGTTTCCATGCACCCGGCGGTATGGGCGTGCGTTGGGAGTCTCACGTATACTCTGGCTACACTGTGCCTCCTCACTACGACTCCATGATTGGTAAGCTGATTTGTTTCGGTGAAAACCGTGACGTAGCAATCGCTCGCATGCGTAATGCATTGAGTGAGACCATCATCGATGGCATCAAAACTAATATCCCGCTTCAGCTGGAAATTATGAAAGATGAAAACTTCCAGCACGGTGGCGCGAACATCCACTACTTGGAAAAGAAATTGGGTATTCATAAGTAATCACGCGATACGCGGATTCCTCAATCTCTCGAAAGGCTGCAGCAATGCAGCCTTTTCTTTTTTCGAAGCCAAATACTCCCCGATTCCATTGCCGATTTATCTTAAGCGATAGAGTCATCTAGCAGGTTGTCCTCGCCGCCCTCTGCTCGACATAAACTAACACGCATCTTACCCCCTGCACCTTATGCAAGATTACGAGTACAATATGCGCCTTTTCTTCACACTGTATTGTTGCAAACAGACGCTGGAAACCACCGTTTCTGTTTTGGAGACGTCTTATGAAGACACTTAGCAGCCGATACCGCCAAGCACATAAAGAAGCTAAATGGGCCATTGCGCTCGCCATCGCTTATTTCGTTTGGTGGTATGCCTCCGCCTATGGACTTGCCCCTGAAGGCATCGAGCAAACACTTCCGACGCTGTATTTCGGCATGCCACTTTGGTTTCTCATGGCATGCGTTATCGGTCCGTTCATCTTTACCGTACTGTGCGCCTTGATGGTGAAGTACCTCTATAAAGATATGCCTCTCGATATCGAACAGGACTCGTCCAATGAATAGCCAGTTACTCATTCCGATGGCGCTGTATTTGGTCGCCGTGTTTGCCTTAGCTATTTACTCGCGCCGAGAAGGTCAAAAGAGCCAAGGTTTTTTAAGCGAATACCTACTCGGTAACCGCAGCATGGGCGGTTTTGTGCTTGCTATGACATTAGCGGCAACTTATGCCAGTGCAAGTTCGTTCATCGGGGGCCCAGGCGCCGCGTATAAAATGGGATTAGGCTGGGTATTACTGGCGATGATCCAACTGCCCGCAGCTTGGCTCACGCTCGGCGTTCTGGGTAAAAAGTTTGCCATTGAGTCTCGCCGCCACAATGCACTCACACTGAATGACATGCTCTACGCACGATATAAAAACCGTGCCGTGGTCATTTTTGCCTCCCTTGCGCTGCTACTGGCCTTTTTCGGCACCATGGTGGTTCAGTTTGTCGGTGGCGCACGTTTGCTTCAAACCGTCACCGGGCTTTCTTACATGCACGGGTTAATGCTATTTGCCTTAACAGTCGGCATATACACCACCATTGGCGGCTTCCGCGCAGTGGTGATGACCGACACCGTACAAGGCATCATGATGATCATCGGCACCATTGCACTCTTGGTTGGTATCGTGCATGCAGGTGGCAGCATTGGTGAGATGATGACAGAGCTGCACGCCATCGACCCTGCACTTATTACACCTTACGGCCCTGATGAATTCCTCTCACAGCCCTTCATGCTCAGTTTCTGGGTATTGGTGTGTTTTGGTGTGATAGGGCTACCTCATGCCGCGGTGCGCTGCATGTCGTATAGATCGAGTGGTTCTTTGCACAAAGGCATGGTGATCAGCACCGCCATGGTGGCATTTTTAATGCTAGGGATGCACCTCGCTGGCGCGCTCGGTCGTGCCATCGTGCCAGACGTGGCAAACCCCGACCAAATCATGCCAACGTTAATGATGACGGTACTCCCTCCAGTGGTTGCGGGGGTGTTCCTTGCTGGGCCGATGGCAGCCATCATGTCCACCATTGATTCGCAACTGATTCAGGCATCTGCGACGTTACTGAAAGATTTGTACCTCAACTACATCAACCCTAACGCCGAACGCCAACCTGAAATAGAAAGCAAGCTACCAACACTCTCTCTTTGGGTGACCGGAATTTTCTCATTGCTTGTGTTTGTCGCCGCCACTAACCCACCAGATATGATTATCTGGCTTAACTTACTGGCCTTCGGGGGTATGCAAGCTGTTTTCCTTTGGCCTCTTGTTCTCGGTTTGTATTGGAAGAAAGCGACAGCAGCAGGTGCAATGGCTTCCATGTTGACAGGGCTGGGTAGCTATGCGGCATTGTCGACCTTCAAACCAGATATGAGCGGTATTCATGCCATTGTACCTGCATTGAGTATTAGCCTCGTGGCATTCATTATGGTCAGCACACTCCAGCATCAACGTCTTCAGCCCACCGCAGACGCGTAAGGTAATACATTCCCCCTCTCGGACAGCCTCGGCTGTCCGTTTTTTTATGTTTTCTTAGCGATACGCTTCCTCGACCCTATGCGAGCTGACTACTTTTTATGCTAGAATCCGCCCCCTAAAACCGTAGTGAAACGAAAAAAGTGAATTAACCATGCCTTGGATTCAAATCAAACTGAACGCAACAGCGGAAACGGCAGAGCCAATCGGCGATATGCTGATGGACGACGCAGGCGCACTGTCAGTGACTTTCCTTGATGCTAAAGACACACCTGTCTTCGAACCTATGCCAGGTGAAACCCGCCTGTGGGGTGAAACAGACATCGTGGCACTTTACGATGCAGAAACCGACATGGATGCGGTAATGAGCATACTGAAAGCAAGCCCACTGCTTGTTGAAGGTTTCGCGCATAAAATCGAACAATTGGAAGACAAGGATTGGGAACGCGCTTGGATGGACAACTTCAAGCCAATGCGTTTTGGTCAGCGTCTTTGGGTTTGCCCAAGCTGGTGTGATGCACCCGATCCAGACGCCGTCAACATCATGCTAGATCCTGGTCTTGCATTTGGTACGGGCACACACCCAACGACCTCTCTTTGCTTAGAGTGGCTGGATGGCCTCGACCTCAATGGTAAAACCGTGATCGACTTTGGTTGTGGCTCAGGCATTCTTTCGCTGGCAGCTTTACTGTTAGGTGCAGAAAAAGTGATCGGTATTGATATCGACCCTCAAGCACTACAAGCGTCAAAAGCTAACGCAGAACGCAATGGCGTTTCAGATCGTCTAGAGCTTTACCTGCCAAAAGACCAACCAGAAAACCTACAGGCTGAAATTGTGGTCGCGAATATTCTCGCTGGTCCATTACGTGAGCTTTCTCCTGTGATCAAAAGCCTGATGATGCCAAACGGTAAATTGGCAATGTCTGGTGTTCTTGAAGCACAAGCAGAGTCTGTTGCCGATTGTTACCGCGATGAATTGAACGTAGATGACATCATTGTGAAAGAAGAATGGTGTCGTATTACGGGCCAGAAAGCCTAACTCAGTGATAATTGAACATTTTTTGTACTAAAAAATTGAATTCACTGACTTTTTAGAAAATCAAGACAGAACGCTCAAATATTGGCCTTTTCAGAGCGAGAAAAAATGCGTAAAATGCGCGCCCTTGCTGAGTTAGAAGGTAATACCTTGCAAATCGGACCATACAAGCTGGAAAACACCCTTATCGTCGCGCCCATGGCTGGCGTAACAGATAGGCCATTTCGCGAGCTTTGCCTTAGCCACGGTGCAGGCATGGCTGTCAGTGAAATGATGTCTTCCAATCCAGCGATGTGGCGAACCGCTAAGTCGATGAACAGGATGGTTCATCTCGATGAAAAAGGGATTCGTTCTGTTCAGATTGCAGGTGCAGAACCAACTTTGATGGCAGATGCCGCACGTTACTGTGTTGAGAATGGCGCTCAAATCGTCGATATCAACATGGGTTGTCCGGCAAAAAAGGTCAATAAAAAACTGGCCGGTTCAGCATTGCTGACCCGACCCGACATCATTGAGCAAATCCTGAAAGCAGTGGTTTCTGCGGTTGATGTTCCTGTCACCCTGAAAACACGGACAGGATGGGATCCGGAGAACAAGAATTGTCTCCAGATTGCCAAACTGGCTGAAGACTGCGGCATACAAGCACTGGCCCTACACGGTCGTACACGTGCTTGTATGTATAAAGGAGAAGCTGAGTACGACAGCATTCGTGCCGTTAAAGAGGCTATTTCTATTCCCGTTATCGCCAACGGAGATATTGATACCCCTCAGAAAGCGAAACATGTGCTGGAGTACACAGGTGCAGATGCCTTAATGATCGGCCGCCCGGCACAAGGGCGTCCATGGATTTTCCGAGAAATCCAACACTACCTCGACACGGGTGAAGAGCTTGCTGCTCCACCTATGAAAGAAGTAGAAGCAATTTTGTTAGGTCATGTTCAAGAGCTACACCAATTTTATGGTGAACTTAAAGGACTACGTATCGCACGCAAACACGTGGGATGGTACCTGAAAGAACATGATCTAATTGGCGATTTTCGCCGGACTTTCAACGCAATCGAAGACGCCAACCAGCAGATCGATGCGCTGCAAGATTATTTCGTAAACGTTGCATAAAATACGAGAAGAGCTGACAGAGTATGTTCGAACAAAACCTGACTTCAGAAGCATTGACAGTGACTACTGTGACTTCACAAGATCAAATCACCCAGAAGCCACTGCGTGACTCAGTAAAAGCCTCCCTAAAAAACTACCTAGCGCAGTTGAATGGCCAGGAAGTCAATGACCTGTACGAGCTGGTACTGGCAGAAGTTGAGCAGCCACTGCTGGACACCATCATGCAATACACTCGCGGTAACCAAACCCGCGCAGCAACCATGATGGGTATCAACCGTGGTACTCTGCGTAAGAAACTGAAAAAATACGGCATGAACTAAGTTCAAGCCCTATAAACAGTTTTAAAACAAAGGCCAAGCTTCTAAAGCTTGGCCTTTGTTGTTTCTGCTTCATTAGAAATGAATTCCTCACACAGCCCTCACGCCTCTTTCACAATCTCAAATTGCACGCGCCTATGCTCTGAACTTATACTCTCTCCCTAAATCGCTCGGCCTACACGTATGACTGGAGAGACACAATGGGGCACACCAACGCCACCAGCGACACCCAAAAGATGAGCAACCAAGACAAGCCTGCCATCTTGCATATCTGTCTTTCTACTGGCTGGGGCGGCCTTGAGATGTACCCTTCTCGTATGGGCAAAGAATTTATCGACAAAGGCTATCGCGTGTTTGGGCTGGCATCAGAAAACTCTCGCGTTGCCAATGCCATGAAAGAAGCAGGCATGGACGTGTTTACCGTCCCGAAAAAAGCAGCACTTTTTGGCCCAACGCTTTTTGCGCTCAATAAATGGCTCAAGGCCAACAATGTACAGATTGTGCATTGCCACAAATCCGGCGACATCTTGATCTCTGCTTTATTGAGCCTTTTGACACGCAGATACACCCTGTTTACCGAGCATATGGGTGTGAAACGCCCTAAAAAAGATATCTACCACCGCTGGGTCTATGGTCACGTCGATCAGGTGCTTTCAATCAGCAACGAAACCTACCAACGCAATATCAAAGCGCTCCCTGTCGTCGAAAACAAAGTCGAAAGGCTATGGCTAGGCACCTACATTGAGAACAAAACGTTCGATGAAGAAAATCGCCCCCACCTTTTAGCGGACGAATATGGCCTTTCTCACGACACCACTTTTATTGGCTCTGTGGGTCGTATCTGCGATGGAAAAGGTCAGGCCGACTTGTTAGCAGGGTTTGAATTGATCGCGGCTGATTATCCCAATACGCACTTGGTATTGATTGGTGGGCTCAACCCTGATGAAGGCGCAGATGAAGATTTTTCTAACAAGCTGCAAGAGAAAGCCAAGTCTTCCGTTTTTGCAGACAGAGTGCATCTCGCAGGGTACCGTAAAAATGTGCCTACGCTGTTAGAAGAAATTCAGATTGTCTGTCTACCCTATTGGAATGAAGCATTTGGCTTAACGGCGATTGAAGCCATGGCCCAGCATTGCGCCATCGTGGCATCAAATACAGGGGCGCTACCTGAGATATTGGAAGAAACAGGCGTGTATTGCGCACCTCAAGATCCGCAGTCTATTGCTGCAGGGCTGAAACAGTATTTGGATGATCCCGCGCTAATGGCGAAAAATGCACAAGAAGGATATTTACGCGCTGTTGAGCATTTTTCGATGCAGGGGCACGCAGACAAGCTTGAAGAGATCTATTTGAGAGGTGTTTAGTCTTCCTTCCTCTTGAATGCCTCTTGAATGCCGCACAATGAACAACTAGCCAAAAAACATAAAAAAAGCGCCAACAATGGCGCTTTTTTTTATGAAAGCCTAAAGATGATTAGGCTCTGAGCAATTACAGGTATTCACACAGGTAAGCTGTGGTTTGCTCAACCTTCACTTGGAAAGATGATTCACCTGGGATTTCAAAGTCATCACCTGCGCCGAAGGTTTCCCATTCGATATGACCCGGCAACTTAACAGTCAGCTCACCTTTAATCACTTTCATACGCTCAGGGGCTGCTGTACCAAACGTGTACTCACCCACTTCCATCACGCCTATGCTCAATGGGCCTTTGTTTTCAAAGCTGATGGACTTCACGCCACCATCAAAATATTCGTTTACCTTTAACATCTTTGTCCTTACTTATCTTGTGATGTACCCATTCGATGGCAAGGTGTGTGTTTGTCACTGCGCTATATTCGGCGGGTACGTATCCTTTCGGTTTCCCTGACGCTATCACACTCTTTTTGCGTTCCCAAACACTATTTAGTCTAGTGACGAAGAGAACCAAATCAGAGTCTTAAGCCGTATCACGTATTTTATACACTTGGTATGCGCTGCATGTGCCAGACTTACCAATCACACGCGTTTTTATTAACAAGGAACCCACAATGTCACAAGTTACGTTTCATGGACAGCCTCTTCCACTCTCAGGTTCAATCCCAGCCACTGGCGCACCAGCACCTGACTTTTCACTGACGGCGGGCGATCTGTCTGATCTCACGCTAGAAAGCCTTCGCGGTAACAAAGTCGTTCTCAACATTTTCCCAAGCATCGATACGCCTACTTGTGCAAGTAGCGTGCGTGCATTCAATGAAAAAGCGGCATCAACCAGCAACACAAAGGTCGTGTGTGTGTCTGCTGATCTGCCATTTGCTGTTAGCCGTTTCTGCGAGCTGGAAGGTCTGGAGAACGTTCAACACGCGTCAACTTTCCGAAGCCCTGCATTCTTGAAAGACTACGGTCTTTTGATTGCTGAAGGGCCACTACGCGATTTAGCAGCACGAGCAGTCGTGGTATTGAATGAAGGCGGTGTAGTGACTTACGTTGAGCTTGTTGGTGAATTAGGTGACGAGCCAAACTATGATGCCGCACTAGCTGCATTGTCTGCATAATTGCGCTAAGGCAAGAAAAAAAGCGAGCCTATCAGGCTCGCTTTTTCGTTCGAATTAGCTATTCATCTGCGAGCGCTTCAAGTATCGAGCAATGGCTTGCGTCATCATCAACGTGCCCACAGCACGCATCGTTGAGCTTTTTAAGCGCCACACGAATTTGCGCCAGTTCAGCGATTTTCTGATCTATTTCATCCAGCTTCTTTTGAGTGATCCCTTTTACTTCTGCGCAACTATGCTGGCTCGCTTCAAGACGGATATCCAACAATTCTTGAATTTCATCGAGCGTCAGGCCGATACGCTTTGCTTTCAAAATAAAGTGGATACGCGACACGGCATCTTCATCATAAAGACGATAGCCGCTGTCACTTCGTGAAGAAGGCTGAAGTAGTCCGACTTTCTCATAAAAACGCAGAGTATCGCCCGACACGCCCGTCCGCTTGGCTAACTGCCCAATCTGTAACATCTTCATGAATTGTTTCTTCCGGATTCTGTGACAAAACAACAAAAGCAATCGATTGCGTCACCAAATTAGGTTAGAATGTGCGCCATTCCAACGTGAGACACCGCGGTGTCTGGGTCTTTGGCAAAAGGGTCTCTTTCTGACCATTTTGCCAAATATCCTATCCCCACAGTTAAAGAGATGGTAGCAATGGAAAACGCTCGTCCTATTCGTCGCGCATTGATTAGCGTATCTGACAAAACTGGCATTGTAGAATTTGCCAAGACCCTCGCAGAAAAAGGTGTCGATATTCTCTCCACCGGCGGTACTGCTCGCCTACTGGCAGAACAAGGTCTCACGGTCACTGAAGTTTCAGATTACACCGGTTTTCCAGAAATGATGGACGGACGTGTCAAAACCCTGCACCCGAAAGTGCATGGCGGTATTTTGGGCCGTCGTGAAACTGATGACAACATCATGAACGAACATGGTATCGCACCTATCGACATGGTAGTGGTTAACCTTTACCCGTTTGCTGAAACCGTCGCAAAAGAAGGCTGTACGCTAGAAGATGCGGTTGAGAACATCGATATCGGTGGCCCAACCATGGTTCGCTCTGCGGCGAAAAACCACAAAGACGTTACCATCGTGGTGAATGCTTCTGATTATGGTCGCGTTCTGTCTGAGCTAGACGCAAACAATGGTTCACTCTCGTTGCAAACACGCTTTGACTTGGCCATATCTGCCTTCGAACACACCGCTGCGTATGACGGCATGATCGCTAACTACTTTGGTACCATGGTGCCATCGTATGGCGACAACAAAGAAGGTGATGAACCTTCTCCTGAGAACAAGAGCAAGTTCCCACGCACCTTCAACCAGCAATTCATCAAAAAACAAGACATGCGCTATGGCGAGAACAGCCACCAAGCGGCGGCGTTCTACACAGAAGCGAACCCAGAAGAAGCCTCTGTTTCTACTGCGACTCAGCTTCAAGGTAAAGCACTGTCTTACAACAACATCGCAGATACCGACGCCGCACTTGAGTGTGTGAAAGAGTTCGTTGAACCTGCGTGCGTTATCGTTAAGCACGCCAACCCATGTGGCGTTGCGCTCGGCGACAACTTACTTGAAGCGTACGATCGCGCTTACAAAACCGACCCTACCTCGGCATTTGGCGGCATTATCGCCTTTAACCGTGAACTGGATGCGGAAACCGCACAAGCCATTGTTGACCGCCAGTTTGTAGAAGTCATCATTGCACCATCCGTTTCTGCAGCAGCATCTGACGTTGTCAGCGCGAAGAAAAACGTTCGCCTTTTGGTATGTGGCCAATGGAGCACACAAACCACGGGCTTCGACGTGAAACGCGTTAACGGTGGTTTGTTGGTGCAAGACCGCGACCAAGGCATGGTGTCACTGGATGATTTGAAAGTAGTTTCTAAACGTCAACCGACGGAAGAAGAACTTCGTGACGCGCTGTTCTGCTGGAAAGTGGCGAAGTACGTGAAATCAAACGCGATCGTCTACGCAAAAGGCAACATGACCATCGGCGTAGGTGCAGGTCAAATGAGCCGCGTTTACTCTGCGAAAATTGCAGGCATTAAAGCCGCTGATGAGAATTTGGAAGTGGCAGGTAGCGTAATGGCTTCAGATGCCTTCTTCCCGTTCCGTGATGGTATTGATGCAGCCGCTGAAGCGGGTATTACCTGTGTGATTCAACCAGGTGGTTCTATGCGTGATGACGAAGTGGTTGCTGCCGCTGACGAGCACGGCATGGCAATGGTCTTCACTGGCATGCGTCACTTCCGTCACTAAGAGACAGTCACTAATAAATAACACGCGATGCGCAGTATCTCGAAGAGACTGCGCATCTATCCACACTTACGTTTTTGCCCTTTTAAGCGCGCTCTTGCCTTAAAAGAAAGAGGGAACGCAAAAATATGAACATCCTTGTTATTGGTGGCGGTGGTCGTGAACATGCACTTGCATGGAAAGCCGCTCAATCTGCAAATGTTGAAACGGTTTTTGTTGCACCAGGAAACGCAGGCACTGCGCTAGAACCAAAGCTTGAAAATGTCGCTATCGATGTTGAAGATATTGCGGCTCTTGTTGATTTTGCCAAATCAAAAAATGTGGCATTGACGATCGTGGGCCCGGAAGTACCTTTGGTACTCGGTGTGGTTGACGCTTTCCAAGCAGAAAGCCTCGCCATCTTTGGCCCAACACAAGCTGCAGCGCAGCTTGAAGGCTCAAAAGCCTTCACCAAAGATTTCTTGGCACGCCACGCGATTCCTTCTGCGGATTACCAAAACTTCACCGAGATTGAGCCAGCATTGGCTTATGTACGTGAAAAAGGTGCGCCTATCGTCGTCAAAGCTGACGGTCTTGCTGCAGGTAAAGGCGTTATCGTTGCCATGACCTTGGCAGAAGCGGAAGACGCTATCCGTGACATGCTGGCAGGCAACGCATTTGGCGAAGCGGGTCACCGTGTGGTGGTTGAAGAATTCCTTGATGGCGAAGAAGCCAGCTTCATCGTGATGGTAGATGGCGAGAATGTATTGCCAATGGCCACCAGCCAAGACCACAAACGTGTCGGTAACGGCGATACGGGACCAAACACTGGCGGCATGGGTGCGTATAGCCCTGCACCGGTTGTTACCCCTGAGATTCATGACCGCGTGATGAACGAGGTTATCTTCCCGACCGTTCGCGGTATGGCTGCAGAAGGCAACCCTTACTCAGGGTTCTTGTACGCAGGCTTGATGGTTATGGCTGACGGCACACCGAAAGTGATCGAGTATAACTGCCGCTTTGGTGACCCTGAAACGCAACCTATCATGCTACGTCTTCAATCTGACTTGGTTGCACTTTGCCAAGCTGCTGTTGCGGGCAAGCTTGATACGGTTGAATCTAAGTGGGATCCTCGTGCTTCAATTGGTGTTGTGCTGGCAGCAGGCGGATACCCTGCGTCTTACAACAAAGGCGACGTGATTTCAGGATTGTCCGCTGAATCGTCTGACAGCGCGAAAGTCTTCCACGCAGGAACAGCGGAGAAAGACGGTAACGTTGTGACTGCAGGCGGTCGTGTGCTGTGCGCAACAGCGATGGGCGATAGCGTATTAGACGCTCAGCAGCGCGCATACGCGCTTGCATCGCAAATTAGCTGGGATGGTATGTTCCACCGCGATGACATTGGCTACCGCGCAATAGCGCGTGAAAAAGACGCATCGTCTAACTAACACCTACATCAGTGCCAGTACCAAACGCAAAAACGCGCCCATGAGGCGCGTTTTTTAATTCGTGTTTTTTCTTGGTTTAAAACGTTGGTCGTTCGAAACAATCTTCGCTGTCATTGTTGAGCGCAATGATCGCGTCAACGGTATTGGTTTTTCGCCCCACGTTTCCGACAGCTGCAATAAAATTGTCTTCTTGGTTCAGACGCTGCACGATGAAATTCGGTAAAGCGACCTCAAATGACAACTTTTTCTCACGCCCAGTATCACATTCTTCCAAGATACCTTCACTCCAGTACCCCTGGAAGAACTGCTGACCGTTCTTTTTGAGCTCTCTCGCTTGAACCAGCGCTTTTTCTGCTTGCTGGTAATACAGTTCAAGGTCTGTGTTACGCAATGGCCGCATATCGCCATCTAGGCGATTCTGCTGATACACAGCTTGTCCTTCGGAATCATAACGAATAACAAACGATTGGTGCGTTAATTTGTCGTCCATCATCACTTCGCCGTCACGGTGAATTTCGCGGACAATGCCTTTTCGCCAATGATACTCTGTGCTGTATTGGCCGTAATCGCCCATCAACACGTGTTCTGACAAAATTTCTGGAAACCCCTGACGTTCATCCAACCAAAAAATGGTGGTTGCATCACCTTGGACGATAGCCGTTTGGGTTTGTGTAGGAGGCTTGATGCTCTCTGTCGAGCCGCAGCCCGCCAAAGACAAAATTAGGAGTGTTGCGAGAGGTGTTAGCGCTAAACGCATAAATATCCGCCAAAACATAAGACATGCTTTGGCGGAGTATAACTTACTTCACTGCGTCTTTAAGCGCTTTGCCCGCTACAAACGCAGGAACGTTTGCTGCTGCAATTTGAATTTCCTGACCAGTTTGTGGGTTACGGCCAGTGCGCGCAGCACGGTGGTTAACTTTAAACGTACCGAAACCGATCAGTTGAACCTGGTCACCGTCTTTCAGTGCACCTTCGATGCCTGCTAGCGTTGCTTCAAGTGCTGCTTTTGCTTGTGCTTTAGACAGGTCTGCTTTCTCAGCAATCAGGTCGATCAAGTTGGTCTTGTTCATTAGGTCTTCCCTTCTTTAGGTTTTCTTGAGACAAGGCAACTCTAATTCAAAAGAAGCCCGACTGGCAAAGGTTTGTAGCGCTACAAGTGACTGTCTGCAGAGTCTTTAACCACAAACTGAGCGCATCCTCACAAAATATTGGGTATATTCCCTTATCAACACTTGTATTTACTGCGCTAAGACCCGATCTTTGGCGCTACTTTATTCCTGTTTTATTACTATTACGCTGGAAAACGATGATCCTGCTTATCATGTTTGTGGCACTATCTATTGGTGTCTCATTTATTTGTTCTGTACTCGAAGCGGTTCTTTTGAGTATCACTCCCAGTTACTTGGCCCAAATGCGACAACAAGGCCACCCTGCAGCAGCACGCTTACAAGAACTCAAAGATGACATTGATCGTCCACTCGCTTCTATCCTAACGCTCAATACCATTGCTCACACCGTGGGTGCAGCTGCATCCGGTGCGCAAGCGACCAAAGTATTTGGTGATGCATGGCTCGGCGTATTCTCTGCGGTCCTTACATTGGCTATTTTGTTGCTGTCAGAAATTGTACCGAAAACCATCGGTGCGACTTACTGGCGTCAAATGGCACCAGGTGCTGCCTCTATCCTTCGTTGGATGGTATGGGCTCTAACCCCAATCGTTTGGGCATCAGAGCAACTGACACGTCGTTTGTCTCGTGGCAAGGAACAACCAAAGCTGCGTGATGAAATTTCTGCAATGGCACTGCTTGCAAAAGAAAATGGCGAGTTGGCGGATGATGAATCGACCATGTTGACCAACCTACTTAGCTTGCGCGATGTGTCTGTCACCAAACTCATGACGCCACGCCCAGTGTTGTTCCGCGTTGATGCAGACATGACCATTGAAGAATTTCTTGATCAACACCATGACACGCCATTCTCTCGCCCTCTGGTATATACCGAGCAGCGCGATAACATCATGGGCTTTGTTCACCGCCTAGAATTGTTCTACGCACGCCAACATGGTCGCGGCGGCGATAAGCTCGGCACCATGATGCGTCCAATCCCTGTGTTGCACGACTCAACCCACGTACCGAAGGCGTTTGATCGCTTGATGGCACAGCGTTCGCAGTTGGCATTGATTGTGGACGAATATGGTGATGTTCAGGGCATCATCACCTTGGAAGATATTTTTGAACACCTCGTCGGCAAAGACATTGTCGACGAAGCCGACACCACGACCAGCATGCAAGAACTCGCGCATGAGCGTTGGGCTGACTGGAAAGAAACCCATGGTGTGATTGAAAGTAAAGATGATGATGAAGAAGAGGCAAAGCAAGAAGCGATGAAAGCGGAAGCGGCCTCTGCTGAAACCGAAAATACACAAGCAGAAGATGCAAGAGAAAAAGTCGGTGCATCCAGCGACGAAGAAGACGCAAAATCTTCAAAATAAAAAAACGGGCGAAAGCCCGTTTTTTTTTTCATCTCAATCTTCACGGTTTCTTACAGTGACAAACCAAGGTTGCTGACACCGTCTTCGCGAAGTTCAGTACGAATGCCACGGATCAATTCAATATCACGCGACTCTGCCTCTTTAAGTGCTCGGAAGATTTCCCACTGCACATCCCACTCCGCACAAACAGATTCAATTTCCTTTTGATTCTCGTTAGTCACCTCAATCCCAGTTTGTGCTTCTTCTAACTGAGCAACACTCGCGACTGACTGCTGACTGATTTTCAGCACGGATTCCATCATCAAATCGCGATCGAGCAGGGTGTGAAGCAAGGTCGACATTGACACACACGCATCTACGGCCGGGTAGGTCAGATACATGTCGAACTCTTCGTTAGTTGGGATCAACTCCTCGAGCTTCTCAAGTTGATTCTCAAAGTTTATCTTGGCCGTTTTTACAGTCAGGATTTCCCATACTGCATCCAGCAGATTACGAAAAGCCTGCGGTTCAGCAAAGTTTGTTTGCTGACAGAACACCGCATAATTGGGATACATGCGCTCCACCAGCGCTGTCATAAAAGTGATATGCTGCCAAGGTTCAAGTTTTTCGAGTCGCAGCTGGATCGGATTTTGTAACATGGTCTGCCGTCTATCTTATGACACAGCAAGTGCTGGCCAGAAAGGAATTTGGGGCAAGTTTACTTGATAACCACGAACGACCTCAAGAAACATGCTTCATAGGCGTTTCAAGGATGATTCAAAATAGAAAAGGAAGGGATTTTGAACCGACTTTATCTTTGTTCTGAAAACCATGACCAATATATGGATTTGCTCGCGAAAGCCCGTCTGCCTGATCTCGCGATCACCACACAGATTGAAGACGCTAATGTGGTTCTTGCTGACCCTCCTCTGTTTGCGCCTCACATTGAACACGCCCAAAGGCTAGTATGGCTGCAATCCACATTTGCGGGTTGTGACGCGTTGCTTGCCAACCCCAAGCGCGATTACCAACTGACAAACGTGCGCGGTATTTTTGGCCCCCTCATGTCCGAGTATGTCTTTGGACAATTACTGTCCATCACCCGTCATCTGCCTGAATACCAAGCACAACAAGCTAAGCGCCATTGGTCCGCTATCCCTTACAGCAGCCTTCAAGGTCTGCACATGGTGATCCTCGGAACTGGCTCTATTGGGTCACATGTCGCAACCACCGCCAAACATTTTGGAATGAAGGTAACAGGGGTGAGCCGCAGAGGTGCTATGGTTGCGCCATTTGATGACGTAGTATCTAACGCCCAGTTACACCAAGCGCTCGCATCAGCGGATGTCATCGTGTCAACACTGCCTTCAACCCCCCAAACCAAACATCTGTTAAATGCAGAGTTACTGTCACACTGTCATCAAGCTTTGTTGTTTAATGTAGGTCGAGGACCAGTATTGGAAGAGCAGGGATTACTGACGGCCATTGAAAAGCAGCATATCAGGCACGCGTTTCTCGATGTGTTTGTAACGGAACCCCTTGGCAGTGAACACGCGTTTTGGTCTCACTCTGCCATTTCTGTGACGCCACATATTTCTGCCATCAGCTTTCCTGAACAGGTAGTGGCGCTATTCAAAAAGAACTACTTGCGATGGATCGAAGGCACTTCTCTGCAGCACATTGTCGACTTTGAGTCAGGCTACTAAGCATGTCTAAAACGCTATTCACTCTCCTTGAAGAGATAAAACAATGCCAATTATGTACTGAGAACTTACCATTAGGTCCGCGCCCCGTGGTACAAGCCGCATCATCAGCGCGTTTATTGATCATCGGCCAAGCACCAGGAATACGCGTACATGAAACGGGGATACCTTGGAACGACCCTAGCGGCGATCGCCTTCGAGAGTGGCTTCAAATTGAAAAACCATGCTTCTACGATCCCAATAACATTGCCATCGTTCCCATGGGGTTTTGTTATCCAGGGAAAGGAAGCTCAGGGGATTTGCCTCCACGCCCCGAGTGCGCGCCAACGTGGCATGCGTCGATCAAACAACACCTGCCAAACGTAGAACTGACTCTGCTGATTGGTGATTACGCGCAACGCTACTACCTACCCAATAAACCCCGCACTCTGACAGAGACAGTCAAAGCCAACATACAATGGTCACCTGATTTTATTGCGCTGCCCCACCCATCGCCGCGCAACAATATTTGGCTGAGAAAGAACCCTTGGTTTGAGGAAGATGTGCTTCCTTATTTACGAGAGAGAGTTGAGCAGCTTTTATAAAAACATTCACCTTTTCGCTGATCGAGAAATTAAAATACAAACCTATAGAGAAATAAGTGTTTGATATTTAATGTTATTTATAGTGCGTACAGCTTTCTTAGCGATTTTCCGATAGAACCCAGCACAGTAAAATCCGTTCATATTTACCGTATAGACAGATATTTTCAACATGATCAGCTTTTAGATTAAATGGCAGCTTTTTGGATCATGATAGTTATGAAAAAACAACCGGCCACTCTATCTTATTGATAAAATTAAGTTAATTTCAATGTGCAGCTTTACAAGGTATTTTCCAAGTGAACCTCTGCACTAAGCATCCTCATTAGAATATCGCCCAAACAAAAATGGTCAGCAAGCGCTGACCATTTTCAAACTAAGCAAGACGTTGATTACTTGTGGTAAGGCTTTGAAAGCTCATGTACCGCTTCAACGAACACACCCGCATTTTCAGGTGGCACATCCAAATGAATGCCGTGGCCCAAATTGAATACGTGGCCAGTATTGCTGTTACCAAACCCTTCAAGAATGGTGCCCACTTCTTGGCGAATGCGTTCAGGTGATGCATACAGCATGGAAGGATCCATATTGCCTTGAAGCGCCACTTTGTCGCCAATGCGGCGTTTTGCTTCACCAATGTCAATGGTCCAATCCAGGCCAACACCATCACAGCCCGTCGCTGCAATTTTCTCTAGCCACATGCCACCGTTCTTAGTGAACAAGGTCACAGGTACGCGGCGACCTTCATTTTCACGGATCAAGCCATCAACGATTTTGTGCATGTATTGCAGTGAGAAGTCATTGTAATCACGTGGCGTCAATACACCGCCCCATGTATCAAATACCATCACAGATTGTGCGCCCGCTTTGATTTGCGCGTTAAGGTACTCAATCACACTGTCCGCCAGCTTATCCAAAAGCAGGTGCAGCGTTTGAGGATCGGCGTACATCATCTTTTTGATTTTGGTGAAGGCTTTCGAGCTGCCGCCTTCGACCATGTAGGTGGCCAGTGTCCAAGGGCTTCCAGAGAAACCGATCAATGGCACGTCACCGTTCAACCCTTTTCGACAAGCACGTACTGCATTCATGACATATTGCAGTTCACCTTCCGGGTCAGGAAGACCGATTTTTTCGACATCAGCTTTGCAGGTAATTGGGCGTTCAAACTTTGGACCTTCACCGGTCTCAAAATACAAACCAAGTCCCATTGCATCTGGGATAGTCAAAATGTCTGAAAATAGAATAGCAGCATCAAGAGGGAAGCGACGCAATGGTTGCAGAGTAACTTCACACGCCAGCTCTGCATTTTTACACAATGACATAAAGTCGCCAGCTTCCGCACGCGTCGCCTTATACTCTGGCAAATAACGACCTGCTTGACGCATCATCCATACCGGCGTGTAATCGACCGGCTCTTTTAACAGAGCACGCAAATAGCGATCATTCTTTAGTTCTGTCATTGTTCACATCCTAAAAGTTGAGTGGCGCTATTGTATCACCCTCAGAGAGCAACAAAAGCCGCCCTTTGTGGAGACGATCATAAATATCATCTCTCAGGATGCAGGATGTTTGCTGAAGCATTACGCACATGTTAAAAATTTGCTTCTAATAACAAAATGTCTGATAGACACTACCCATAAATATCGCATCTTACTCCCGCCTCCCTACGGCGGGTTTTTTTTGGCTATTCATCGGCTCGCAGGCTAGAAAAACTCTCGTAATGGCGGGTGACTCCCGCTTTTTTTGATTCGTCGATTTACAGTAGGGCGATCGCCTCCCTGCGCCCTCGCTGCTAACGGATGATTGGCTGTAGAAAGAGGGTTACTTTCTCACCCCTCTTTGCATTGATCAGGCCTCTTTCTCCAGATTTTCTGAACCAATCTCCGCTTTATTCACCCTCGTTGCAGGCGCACTTCTTCAATCAACCGCCGTGCAATCGTACCCTCCGGAGCCACCAGCGGTAAGTCATCTAACCCAAACCACTGCGCATCCGTAAGCTCTTCATAATCTGGATTAATATCGCCTGACGCGTAATCTGCAATGAAGCCAATCATGAGGTTCGATGGGAACGCCCACGGCTGGCTATCGAAGTAGCGAATGTTCGTCACGACGATACCTGTCTCTTCAAGCACCTCTCGAGCGACACACTGTTCTAGCGTTTCACCAGCTTCAACAAACCCTGCAATCACGGTATACATTCCATTTCTATGACGGGGGTGATGAGCCAACAATATTTCCCCTCCTCGCCTAACCGCAACAATGACACACGGTGAGACACGCGGATAATGTACGGTATGACACTGCAGACAAACCATCGCGACATGTTGCGCATCAAAGCAATTGCTACCACCGCACTGACTACAAAAGCGCTGTGTATTGCGCATATAGTCGAGTTGAATTGCTCTACCAGCAAGATTGAACAACGAAGGGTTAATAGAAAGCTGGCTACGAAGGCTATCAAAATCGGCGAAGGAAAAACCTCCACTATCAGAGGTATAGTGAACGGCCTTATTCTCAAATTCGCCGATGACATAGCTAGATAACGCCATTTTCTCAAGCTCTACTTGGGAAATTAAGGGTAAGCTGTGATCGGGTAACCATAACTTTCCGTCGTTTGCACAACACAAGTACACAAGATCTTTTTGATCAGACATAACGCAGTTTCGATCCTTGCTAACCGTGACAAATTGGGGCACTCTAAAATCAACTACCTGATGTTAGTAAAATGATAGCCAGAATGATATGGCTCAAATCCTATAAGAGCGCTCAGGTGCGCTGATCATGAGGAACGTGGTCATGCTAAATAAACTCGAAAAAGCACAACAACAGTGGGGCGGATATAGCGATGTCATCGACTATTGGTTGACGTTGCGACAAGAACTACTGGTTGAATATTCAAAGGTCGCTGGGCTGTCAGGCGGCAATAAAAATTGTCTTCCTACTGAACAGGAATTGAATCGATTTTGCGAAGCATTAGTCGATTACATCTCCGCAGGACATTTTAAGATTTATGACATGGTCATGAATCGTTGGCAATCCACAGGGTTTTCTAGCAACGCTGAGATAGACACGCTCTACTCGCGCATAGTAGAAACCACTGAACCCTTGCTGACTTTCAACGACAAATACAGCGCATTCGTATTGGATGAAGATAATTTTGCCCGTTTTGACAATGATATTTCTCGTGTCGGCGAAATAATGGAACTGCGCTTCGAACAGGAAGACATGCTGATACAACTGATTGCTGATAGCCTGTCGATTCCACCAGGTGCTTAACGCTTAGTATCTTGTCTTTGCCAATCCCATAGTCCGGTTAGTGGCCTCACTAGCCGGTCTCTGTTGTCTTCATCGCTTCTCGCTTCTCGCTTCTCGCTTCTCGCTTCTCGCTTCTCGCTTCTCGCTTCTCGCTTCTCGCTTCTCGCTTCTCGCTTCTCGCTTCTCGCTTCTCGCTTCTCGCTTTGCAGCAGAATATTCAGGTTGGTTTTCTTTCGGCAATAAAAAAGGCACCCCGAAGGGTGCCTTTTATCACTTTAAGTCAGGACTTAAAGGTCGTCGTTAAGACCAGCGTTCAGAAGTGCAGCTAGATCCTGAGATGCTTGTTCAGCATCCATTTGCGGAGCAACAGGTGCTTCTACCACTTGACGACGAGTTTGACGCGTCTTGTGATAAGCAAAGCCTGTACCTGCAGGGATCAAGCGACCAACGATAACGTTCTCTTTAAGACCACGAAGCTCATCACGCTTACCAGATACCGCTGCTTCAGTAAGAACGCGAGTGGTTTCCTGGAACGATGCTGCAGAGATGAACGACTCAGTTGCCAGAGACGCTTTAGTAATACCCAACAGATCGCGACCGAAAGAAGCAATTTGCTTACCTTCGTCTTCAAGCTTACGGTTCGCAATGGTTACGCGAGAGAATTCTACCTGCTCACCTTCTAGGAACTCAGAGTCACCAGAAGATGTGATAGTTACCTTACGTAGCATCTGACGAACGATAGTCTCGATGTGCTTATCGTTAATCTTAACGCCTTGCAGACGGTAAACGTCTTGCACTTCGTTAGTGATGTATTCAGTTACCGCACGCACACCACGTAGACGCAGAATATCGTGTGGAGACTCTGGACCATCAGCGATTACGTCACCCTTCTCAACTTTTTCACCTTCGAATACGTTCAGCTGACGCCACTTAGGAATCATCTCTTCGTATGGTGAACCGTCAGTTGGCGTGATGATCAGGCGACGTTTACCTTTGGTTTCTTTACCGAAGGAGATTGCACCAGTGATCTCTGCCAGAATTGCAGGTTCTTTAGGCTTACGAGCTTCGAATAGATCCGCTACGCGTGGCAGACCACCGGTGATATCTTTCGTACCACTTGCAGCTTGCGGGATACGTGAAAGCACTTCAC
This sequence comes from Enterovibrio makurazakiensis, assembly GCF_050336585.1. Classification (NCBI taxonomy): domain Bacteria; kingdom Pseudomonadati; phylum Pseudomonadota; class Gammaproteobacteria; order Vibrionales; family Vibrionaceae; genus Enterovibrio; species Enterovibrio makurazakiensis. The sequence continues at coordinate 11,516 of NZ_JAKJSE010000034.1, read as the reverse complement.
CAATACCAACGGTTGCACCATCTTCCAACTGGACAATTGCTTTACCAGGTAGGAAGTATTGTGCAGGCATGTCAGTACCTGGGATCATGATATCGTTACCAGCAGCGTCAAGCAGCTTAACGGTTGGACGCATGTCTTTACCGGCAGATGTACGCTCAGCAGCGTCCAAAATCACCATTGAAGACAGACCTGTCAGCTCATCAGTTTGACGCTGAACAGTCACGCCATCGATCATGTCATGGAACTGGATACGACCTTCCACTTCCGTGATGATTGGCATTGTGTGCGGGTCCCAGTTTGCTACGGTTTCACCGATAGCCACTGCGTCACCGTCTTTCTTCGCAAGGATAGTACCGTAAGGAAGCTTATAGTTTTCCTTCGTACGACCAAACTCATCAACGATAGTCAGCTCAGAAGCACGAGACGTGATAACCAGCTTGCCTGCGTTGTTCGTAACGAACTTCGCATTGTGCAGGTGCAACGAACCCTTGTTCTTCACTTGGATGCTGTTTTCTGCTGCCGCACGCGATGCCGCACCACCAATGTGGAACGTACGCATTGTCAGCTGTGTACCCGGCTCACCGATTGACTGAGCAGCGATTACACCGACTGCTTCACCGTGGTTAATGATATGACCACGCGCCAAGTCACGACCGTAACAGTTTGCACAACAACCGAAGTCTGTCTGACAGCTAACTACAGAGCGTACTTTCACTTGGTCAACAGAGTTCAGTTCTAGGATCTCACACCACTTCTCATCAAGAAGCGTGTTACGAGGTGCAAGAACTTCATCTGTACCAGGCTTCATCACGTCTTCAGCAACAACACGACCAAGAACACGCTCACGCAGTGCTTCTTTAACGTCGCCGCCTTCGATAACAGCCATCATGTGGATACCTTCGCTGGTACCACAGTCGGATTCAGTTACAACAACATCTTGTGCAACGTCTACTAGACGACGAGTCAGGTAACCTGAGTTCGCAGTCTTAAGTGCGGTATCCGCAAGACCCTTACGAGCACCGTGCGTCGAGATGAAGTACTGAAGTACGTTCAAACCTTCACGGAAGTTCGCAGTGATTGGCGTTTCGATGATTGAGCCATCCGGCTTAGCCATCAGACCACGCATACCCGCCAACTGACGAATCTGAGCAGCAGAACCACGAGCACCTGAGTCGGCCATCATGTAAACGCTGTTAAACGATTTCTGTTCTTCTTGTTCGCCGTCGCGGTTAATAACGGTGTCGTGAGACAAGTTATCCATCATCGCTTTAGCAACTTGTTCGTTCGCCGCAGCCCAGATATCGATAACTTTGTTATAACGTTCGCCAGCGGTTACCAGACCAGACTGGAACTGCTCCTGAATTTCAGCAACTTCAGCTTCAGCCGCTTCGATCAGGTCGTATTTAGCCTGTGGGATCACCATGTCGTCGATACCAACAGATACACCAGACAGTGCCGCGTAAGCGAAACCGGTGTACATGATTTGGTCAGCGAAGATAACGGTGTCTTTCAGACCCAGCTTACGGTAACAAGTGTTCAGCAAGTTAGAGATCTGCTTTTTACCCAACGCTTGGTTAACGATGTCGTATGGCAGGCCTTCAGGCACGATTTGCCACAACATTGCACGACCAACGGTGGTGTCACGCAGTTCTACTGACTCGGTGCGGTTACCCATCTCGTCAAACAGCACTTCTTTCAAGCGTACTTTTACGCGAGCATGCAGTTCAGCGTTGCCAGTACGGTAAGCTTTTTCAGCTTCCGCAGAGCCTGACAGGTAAAGGCCTTCGCCTTTCGCATTAACTTTGTCACGGGTCATGTAGTACAGACCCAATACAACGTCCTGAGAAGGTACGATGATTGGATCACCGGACGCTGGAGACAGGATGTTGTTGGTCGACATCATCAGAGCACGTGCTTCAAGTTGAGCTTCCAACGTCAACGGTACGTGTACCGCCATTTGGTCACCATCGAAGTCGGCGTTGTATGCCGCACAAACCAGCGGGTGAAGCTGAATCGCTTTACCTTCGATCAGTACAGGTTCAAATGCCTGAATACCCAAACGGTGAAGTGTTGGTGCACGGTTTAGCAGTACTGGGTGTTCACGGATAACTTCATCCAAGATATCCCAAACGACAGCTTCTTCGCGCTCAACCATTTTCTTAGCAGCTTTGATCGTAGTCGCAAGACCACGTGCTTCTAGTTTGCCGTAGATAAATGGTTTGAATAGCTCAAGTGCCATCTTCTTAGGAAGACCACACTGGTGTAGACGAAGGTATGGACCTACGGTGATTACCGAACGACCAGAGTAGTCTACACGCTTACCAAGCAAGTTCTGACGGAAACGACCTTGCTTACCTTTGATCATGTCAGCTAGAGACTTAAGCGGACGCTTGTTCGAACCAGTGATGGCACGACCACGACGACCGTTGTCTAGCAGGGCGTCAACTGACTCTTGCAGCATACGCTTTTCGTTACGTACGATGATGTCAGGTGCAGCCAGATCAAGTAGGCGTTTCAGACGGTTGTTACGGTTGATTACACGACGGTACAGATCGTTAAGATCTGAAGTCGCGAAACGACCGCCATCCAGTGGTACCAATGGACGAAGGTCCGGTGGCAGAACTGGAAGTACAGTCAGGATCATCCACTCAGGGTTGTTTCCAGACTGTAGGAATGCTTCAACAAGCTTCAAACGCTTGGTGATTTTCTTGCGCTTAGTTTCAGAGTTGGTTTCTTCCAGCTCTTCACGCATTAGTTCAGTTTCAGCTTGCAGGTCCATGTTGGCTAGCAATGCTTTCACTGCTTCGGCACCCATGCGAGCGTCGAATTCGTCACCCCATTGCTCAAGCGCGTCAAGATACTGCTCTTCAGACAGCATTTGGCTACGCTCAAGATCGGTCATGCCTGGTTCGATCACAACATATGATTCGAAGTACAGAACACGCTCGATGTCACGCAAAGGCATGTCCATCAGCAAACCGATACGAGACGGTAGTGATTTCAGGAACCAGATGTGGGCAACAGGTGAAGCCAACTCAATGTGACCCATACGCTCACGGCGTACTTTGGTCTGAGTAACTTCAACACCACATTTTTCACAGATCACACCACGGTGCTTAAGGCGCTTGTATTTACCGCAAAGACATTCGTAGTCTTTTACCGGGCCAAAGATACGTGCACAGAAAAGGCCGTCACGTTCAGGCTTAAAGGTACGGTAGTTAATGGTTTCTGGCTTTTTAACTTCACCGAAAGACCATGAACGAATCATGTCTGGTGAAGCTAGACCGATTTTGATTGCATCAAATTCTTCGGTCTTATGCTGTGCTTTCAGAAACTTAAGTAAGTCTTTCACATTTGGCTCCTGTGAGGAGTTGACCCAGAAAGGCGCTGGCAGTCAGCGCCTTCATATTGATACCGGAAATCCCTTCGCAGTTTAGTGCGAAGGGAGTTACGAGCAAGCCTTGGCTTATTCGTCTTCCAGCTCGATGTTGATACCCAACGAGCGGATTTCTTTCAGCAATACATTGAAAGATTCCGGCATACCCGGCTCCATGCGGTGATCGCCATCGACGATGTTCTTATACATCTTCGTACGGCCGTTCACGTCATCCGACTTAACAGTCAGCATTTCTTGCAAGGTGTATGCTGCGCCGTATGCTTCAAGCGCCCACACTTCCATCTCACCGAAACGCTGGCCACCGAACTGAGCTTTACCACCCAGCGGCTGCTGAGTAACTAGGCTGTAAGAACCGGTAGAACGAGCATGCATCTTGTCATCAACCAAGTGGTTCAGTTTCAGCATGTACATGTAACCAACAGTTACAGGACGCTCAAACTTCTCACCAGTACGGCCGTCGAACAAGTTCAACTGACCAGACTCAGGCAGATCACCGAGCTTCAACAATTCTTTGATTGAAGGCTCTGGTGCACCGTCGAATACTGGCGTTGCAATCGGAAGACCTGCACGCAAGTTTTGGATCAATGTACGCACTTCGTCATCAGTCATTGTGCTGATATCGACTTTCTGACGAGTATCACCCAGGCTGTATACCTTCTGCAGGAATTCGCGGAATTTCGCTAACTCTTGCTGCTCTTTAAGCATCTTGTTGATCTTGTTACCGATACCTTTCGCCGCTAGGCCAAGGTGGGTTTCAAGGATCTGACCGATGTTCATACGAGACGGTACACCCAGTGGGTTCAATACGATGTCTACTGGTTCACCAGTTTCGTCGTACGGCATGTCTTCAACAGGGTTAATCTTAGAGATAACACCCTTGTTACCGTGACGACCCGCCATCTTATCACCAGGCTGGATGCGACGTTTAACAGCAAGGTAAACCTTAACAATCTTAAGGACACCTGGTGCTAGATCGTCACCCTGAGTGATCTTGCGACGTTTGGTATCGAACTTCTTATCGAAGTCAGATTTCAGCTCGTCGTACTGCTCAGCCAGTTGCTCAAGCTGAGTTTGCAGCGCTTCGTCGTCAAGGGTTTGCGTTAGCATGCTCTGACGATCCATGTTCGCCAGTTTTTCTTGGCTGTAACCGGCATGACCCAGTACGCCACGAACACGTGCCACCAAACCACCTTCAAGAATAGAGAACTCTTCTGTCAGGTCTTTCTTGGCTTCTTTAAGCTGCATTTCTTCGATTTCTAGCGCACGCTTGTCTTTCTCTACACCGTCACGGGTAAATACTTGTACGTCGATAACCGTACCAGATACGCCGTTAGGAACACGTAGAGAAGAGTCTTTCACGTCAGACGCTTTCTCGCCGAAGATTGCACGTAGTAGTTTTTCTTCTGGTGTAAGCTGAGTTTCACCTTTAGGTGTTACTTTACCTACCAGAATGTCACCGCCTTTCACTTCCGCACCGATGTAAACAACACCAGATTCGTCAAGTTTAGACAGAGCCGCTTCACCCACGTTAGGGATATCAGCAGTGATTTCTTCGCTACCCAGTTTAGTATCACGCGCCACACAAGAAAGCTCTTGGATGTGGATGGTAGTCAGGCGGTCTTCCTGCACTACACGCTCAGATACAAGGATGGAGTCCTCGAAGTTGTAACCATTCCAAGGCATGAACGCGATACGCATGTTCTGGCCAAGTGCTAGTTCACCTAGGTCTGTTGAAGGACCATCAGCCAACACGTCACCACGTGCAACTGGCTCACCAGGCATCACAGTTGGACGCTGGTTGATACAGGTGTTCTGGTTAGAACGGGTGTACTTCGTCAGGTTGTAAATATCGATACCAGCTTCACCAGAAACCAGCTCTTCTTCATTAACCTTAATAACGATACGTGATGCATCTACTGACTGAACCATACCGCCGCGCTTAGCAACAGCTGTTACGCCCGAGTCAACCGCTACTGCACGCTCAATACCAGTACCTACTAGCGGCTTATCAGCACGCAAAGTTGGAACTGCCTGACGTTGCATGTTCGCACCCATAAGTGCACGGTTAGCATCATCGTGCTCTAGGAACGGGATCAGAGATGCTGCCACCGATACAACCTGGTTGGTTGCAACGTCCATGTACTGAACGTGATCGCGTGGGTGCAGACCTGAATCGCCTTTCTGGCGAGCAGTGATCAATTCTTCACCGAAAGAACCGTCTTCGTTCAACACGGCATTCGCCTGTGCGATAACGAATTGACCTTCTTCGATAGCAGAAAGGTAATCAATTTGATCCGTAACTTTACCGTCAACAACTTTACGGTAAGGCGTTTCCAGGAAGCCGTACGGGTTAGTACGTGCATATGCTGAAAGCGAGTTAATCAGACCGATGTTTGGACCTTCAGGCGTTTCGATAGGACATAGGCGACCGTAGTGGGTAGCGTGAACATCTCGAACTTCAAAGCCTGCGCGCTCACGCGTCAGACCGCCTGGACCCAATGCAGAGATACGACGCTTGTGCGTCACTTCTGACAACGGGTTGTTTTGGTCCATAAACTGTGACAACTGAGAAGAGCCAAAGAACTCTTTCACTGCCGCAGAGATTGGTTTAGCGTTGATCAGATCTTGAGGCATGATTGCATCAAGGTCGCCAAGGCTTAGACGTTCTTTAACCGCACGCTCAACACGAACCAGACCTACACGGAATTGGTTCTCTGCCATTTCGCCAACAGAACGAATACGACGGTTACCCAAGTGGTCAATATCATCAACTTCACCAATACCGTTACGGATATCGATAAGCTTACGCATAACCTGGATAATATCGTCATGGCTCAGCACGCCAGAACCGGTCATTTCTTCGCGGCACAGTGAACTGTTGAACTTCATGCGACCTACCGCAGACAGATCGTAACGATCTTCTGAGAAGAACAAGCTTTCAAAAAGCTGCTCCGCTGCTTCGCGCGTTGGTGGCTCACCAGGGCGCATCATGCGGTAAATTTCAACCAACGCGCTTAGACGGTCAGTCGTGCTGTCGATACGCAAGGTATCAGACATGTACGGGCCGTTGTCCAAGTCATTGGTGAACAGGGTTTCGATCTTCTTGTGGCCTGCTTGAGAAAGAAGCGCTAGCGTTTCTAGGCTCAGTTCTTGGTTAGCAGGTGCAATGATCTCACCGGTTTCCTCGTTGATGTAATCACGTGCAGCAACTTTGCCCACGATATACTCAACAGGAACTTCAATTTTTGTCACGCCGTCTTTTTCAAGCTGACGAATGTGGCGCGCAGTAATGCGACGACCTTGTTCGATGTATACCTTGCCGTCTGCTTCGATATCAAAGCTCGCAGTTTCACCACGTAGACGATCAGGTACCAGCTCCATCACCAGAGACTTGCCTTGTACTTCGAACACAATTTTGTCGAAGAACATGTCAAGAATTTGCTCTGTGGTGTATTCCAGCGCACGAAGAATGATCGATGCAGGTAGCTTACGACGACGGTCAATACGGACGTAAACAGCATCTTTAGGATCAAACTCAAAGTCCAACCACGAACCGCGGTATGGAATGATACGTGCGTTGTACAGCACTTTACCTGAGGAATGGGTTTTACCCTTATCGCTGTCGAAGAAGACGCCCGGGCTACGATGCAGCTGGGATACGATAACCCTCTCAGTACCGTTAATTACGAAGGTACCATTGTCGGTCATGAGTGGAATTTCACCCATGTAGACTTCTTGTTCTTTAATGTCTTTTACGGTGCCAGCCGGTGCGTCTTTGTCAAACATCACTAGGCGCAATTTCACGCGAAGCGGTGCAGAATAAGTTACGCCACGAATTTGGCATTCTTTAACATCAAAAACTGGCTCACCGAGACGATAGCTAACGTATTGCAGCTCGGAATTGCCATTGTAGCTCTGAATCGGAAATACAGAGCGAAAGGCAGCTTCAAGACCGTATTGCCCTTCTGGATCCTGCTCGATAAATTTTTCGAAAGAATCAAGCTGGATAGACAGTAAGTATGGTACGTCCAAGACTTGCGGACGCTTACCAAAATCCTTACGGATACGCTTTTTCTCGGTATAAGAGTAAACCATAGGGTTCCTCAGCTCGCTGATAAGTGACCCAAACTGTCCAGACTGAGGGACAGTAACTAAACAACCAACCGTTTACTGTAGGAACATCAGAGGGTTAATCTGATGTCTTTTTGCATGGATAGTAGTGACTAAACGGGGTGCAAAATTCACTACTGCCCTACAGCGCAAAAAGGCCGGTGACTATTTAGCCACCAGCCATTAGCCATTTCAGGCTAAGAAGCTAAGCAATAATTACTTAACTTCAACAGAAGCACCAGCTTCTTCTAGCTGTGCTTTAAGAGCGTCAGCTTCTTCTTTAGAAACAGCTTCTTTCAACGGAGCTGGAGCACCGTCAACAACAGCTTTAGCTTCTTTCAGACCTAGGCCAGTTGCGCCACGTACTGCTTTGATAACAGCAACTTTGTTTGGACCACAAGAAGTTAGGATTACGTCGAATTCAGTTTGCTCTTCAACAGCTTCTGCTGCTGCGCCGCCTGCAACTACTGCTGCTGCAGCAGAAACACCGAACTTCTCTTCCATAGCTTCGATTAGTTCAACAACTTGCATTACAGACATTTCTGCAACTGCGTCTAGGATTTGCTCGTTAGTGATAGACATAACAATTCTCTTTAAAGTCAACAATTAGTTTAAATAGCAACCAGTTAAAAGCAAGGCAAATTATGCCGCAGCTTCTTCTTTTTGGTCGCGAACAGCCGCAATGGTACGTACCAGCTTGCCAGCAGACGCTTCTTTCATGCACATCATTAGGCGTGCGATAGCTTCGTCGTAAGTTGGCAGCGTTGCTAGAACGTCAGCATCAGTGATAGAGCCTTCGAATGCAGCAGCTTTGATTTCGAAATTTTTGTTCTCTTTAGCGAAGTCTTTGAAAAGACGCGCCGCAGCACCTGGGTGCTCATTAGAGAACGCAATCAGTGAAGGACCAACGAAGATGTCTTGAAGACATGCATAGTCAGTGCCTTCAACTGCACGACGAGCAAGGGTGTTACGAACAACTCTCATGTAAACGCCAGCTTCACGAGCTTGTTTACGTAGAGAAGTCATTGCACCAACCGCTACACCGCGAGAATCAGCTACAACTGCAGAAAGGGCACCACTGGCAGCTTCGTTGACTTCAGCAACAATTGCTTTTTTGTCTTGAAGATTTAATGCCATTTGGATTTGCTCCTGGATTATATATACACCACTCGCTACTTCTCAGCAGGAGAGTAAGTACGGCGCAGATCCAAGAAAGAATTTATCTATCATGTTCTGGCACCGTCTACGTAGGCTAATTAAGTTCCTATCCGAAGATGAAACGCCTACGGTCTTGGACGAAGTCCGACTAGCGGACATCAGCCATTATTTTAAAGCGGGAAATTGTACAGTAACTCCCCGCTTTAAGCAAATTAGATTGCTTGTGCGTCCAGAGTGTTCTGGTCAACCGCAACACCTGCACCCATAGTGGTAGAGATGCTTACTTTCTTAACGAAAGTACCTTTCGCTGAAGAAGGCTTAGCTTTCTTCAGAGCTACCAACAATGCTTCAAGGTTACCCTTAAGTTTGTCAGCATCGAAATCAACCTTACCAATTGTGGTGTGGATGATACCGTTCTTGTCGTTACGGTAACGAACCTGACCAGCTTTAGCATTTTTAACTGCTTCAGCAACGTTAGGGGTTACAGTACCAACTTTAGGGTTTGGCATCAGGCCGCGTGGACCCAAGATAGTACCCAATTGACCTACAACGCGCATTGCATCAGGAGATGCGATAACAACGTCGAAGTTCATTTCGCCTTTCTTGATTTGGTCAGCCAGATCTTCCATACCAACGATATCAGCACCAGCTTCTTTCGCAGCTTCAGCGTTTGCACCTTGAGTGAATACCGCTACGCGGATGTCACGACCAGTACCGTGTGGCAACACAGTTGCGCCACGAACGTTTTGATCTGATTTACGTGCATCGATGCCCAGGTTTACTGCAACATCAACACTTTCTACGAATTTAGCAGTAGCCAGTTCTTTAAGAAGAGCAACAGCTTCGTTGATATCGTACTCACGAGTAACATCAACTTTGTCGCGGATAACGCGCATGCGTTTAGTCAGTTTAGCCATTGTCTTAACCCTCTACTACCAGACCCATTGAACGAGCAGTACCAGCAATTGAGCGTTTCATCGCTTCAATGTCTGCACCAGTCATGTCTTTCGCTTTAGTTTCAGCGATTTCCTGGATCTGAGCGTCAGTAATAGTACCAACTTTCTCAGTGTTAGGACGGCCTGAACCAGACTTGATACCAGCAGCTTTCTTAAGAAGAACTGCAGCAGGTGGAGTCTTCATTTCGAAAGTGAAAGAACGGTCGCTGTATACAGAGATAACAACTGGAGTCGGCAGACCTTTCTCTAGAGATTCTGTACGTGCGTTAAACGCTTTACAGAATTCCATGATGTTTACGCCATGTTGACCAAGAGCTGGACCAACTGGTGGACTTGGGTTAGCCATACCTGCTGCAACTTGCAGCTTGATGTAAGCTTCTACTTTTTTAGCCATTACTAAATACCTAAATTTGGGTTCAAACGTCTGTTTCTAAATAAACAGACTCCCCGTTTAACAAAAGGGCGCGAAATTGTATTCAAATTTCGCGCCCCTAGCAATACTTTCCGAGCAAAAAACGATCAGCTTTTTTCAACCTGACTGAATTCTAGCTCTACTGGTGTCGCACGACCGAAGATAGATACAGAAACCTTAACGCGGCTCTTCTCGTAATCAACTTCTTCTACCACGCCATTGAAGTCCGCAAATGGGCCTTCAGTAACACGGACAACTTCACCCGCTTCGTACACAGTTTTGTGCACTGGAGATTCGCTCGCTTTTTCCAGACGGTTCAGGATAGCATCAGCTTCTTTATCAGAAATCGGTGCTGGGCGGTCAGGTGTACCACCAATGAAGCCCATCACACGCGGCACACTACGTACCAAGTGCCATGATTCATCATTCATGATCATCTGAACCAGAACGTACCCTGGGAAAAACTTGCGTTCACTCTTGCGACGCTGTCCTGCGCGCATTTCTACAACTTCCTCGGTAGGTACAAGTATCTCACCGAAGAAATCTTCCATTTCGTGAATCTTGATATACTCGTTCAGAGACTTAGATACACGGCCTTCAAAGCCGGAGAAAGCCTGAACAACATACCAACGTTTTTTAGGAGCTTCGCTCATGTAGTTATCCTCACACGCCAGTGAATAGGCGGACCAGACGGACCATAATACCGTCGATACCCCACAGGATGAGCGCCATGACGACAGTAACAGCCAGAACGATGAGAGTGGTCTGCAAAGTTTCTTGGCGCGTTGGCCATACCACTTTGCGCACTTCCATACGCGACTCACGTGCAAACGTGATCGCCGCTTTGCCTTTACCTGTTAAGGCAGCAACACCACCGGCCGCTGCAACAAGCACAACAACCGCAGCTGCACGTAGTACGACGGACATATCGCCGTAAACGCTATTTCCTACTACAGCAGTCGCCACTAAGGCAAAAACCACAACCCATTTTAGGGTGTCCATTGACCCGGTTGGGGCTTCAGCATTCGCTTTCATACATTCTACCTGTACTAATCTATTTCATCGACGACAACAACCTCGCGTTAGCGAGGTGAAAAGAACAAGAAAAGCTGTGCGGACTTACATCGTCGCTCATTTTCTTCTCTTAAAACGTATATCACTGCGACCAATCGGCGAAAAAAAGTTCAATCTAAAGATTTGGTGCAGAAAAAGGGCATCAAATGATGCCCTTTTTGCTAGTGTGTCGTCAAATCTTATTCGATGATTTTAGCAACAACACCCGCACCAACTGTACGGCCACCTTCGCGGATTGCGAAGCGTAGACCTTCGTCCATCGCGATTGGCGCGATTAGAGTAACAGTCATAGAAATGTTATCACCAGGCATTACCATCTCAACGCCTTCTGGCAGTTCGATAGTACCGGTCACGTCAGTTGTACGGAAGTAGAACTGTGGACGGTAGCCTTTGAAGAACGGAGTATGAC
>NZ_JAKJSE010000007.1:0-284987 GCF_050336585.1 Enterovibrio makurazakiensis | reverse complement strand
GTATTCTTCACTGGGTTTAAAGTGCGAATAAAAATTAAAAACATGCTGAGTTTGGCTCGCAGCAAGCACCAACTCACCATTAATCCACAGAAATAACGCCGAATTCTTGGCATTATTTTCGTCAATCAAGCGATTAAACACTCCTTCGCACCACGCTTCTAACGTGTCATCGATGATCAGGGCTGCAATCGGACTCTCTAACTCAGCACTTTCCATGCGCTTACTCGTTTGCTTCATTCCTTGAGAGTCATTCTGTCATCAGCATTCAATTTAGCATTCCCGTTACATCAACTTTGGGAGTAGACACGAAGATTTAGCCCGTCTTTATCAACAAATTGTTAGATTACACACCTTGGATTTAGTGGCTCGAATACGTATAGTGTTGCGGTTCACATTTTGAGATCAGGCTAATGTTTCAAGACAACCCGTTACTTGCACAACTTAAACAACAGATTAAAGAAACCATTCCTAAAAAAGAAGGCACGATCAAAGCGACTGAAAAAGGCTTTGGCTTTCTTGAAGTAGACAACAAAACTAGCTACTTCATCCCCCCTATCTACATGAAAAAAGTCATGCATGGTGACAAGGTCGTAGCTCTGATCCGCACCGAAAAAGAAAAAGAACTGGCTGAGCCGGATGAGCTAATAGAGCAATCTATCACGCGATTCATTGGCCGCGTTAAAATGATTCGCGACAAATTGAATGTTGTGCCGGACAGCCCACAGCTTAAAGATGCTATTCGTGCCAAGACTCGCAAAGGGTTAAGCCATGACGCATTGTCAGAAGGCGATTGGGTCGTGGCTTCATTGATCCGTCACCCTCTAAACGGTGAAAACGGTTTCTTCTGTGAAATCAGTGAGAAAATTACCGATGCAAACGACAAAATTGCGCCTTGGTGGGTAACGCTCGCGAAACACAATCTCCCAAACCAAGAACCAGCACCTCAAGACCATTGGGAGATGTTGGATGAATCTTTGGTACGCGAAGATCTCACTCACTTGCCGTTCATTACGATTGATAATGCGTCAACCAAAGACATGGATGATGCGCTTTATACCGTTGCGAATGCCGATGGCACGTTTACCCTCACCATCGCGATTGCGGATCCAACTGCTTATGTTGCTGAGAATACTCAATTAGACAAACAAGCACGCGATCGTGGCTACACGATTTACTTGCCAGGTCGCAATATTCCAATGCTACCGCGTGAGTTAAGCGATGACCTGTGTTCTTTACGTGAAGAAGAAATTCGTCCTGCACTTTGCTGCCGTGTCACCGTTCAAGCAGACGGCACCATCACCGACAATGCGAGCTTCTTTTCTGCAACGATTAAGTCTCAAGCTCGTTTGGCTTATGACAACGTATCCGATTGGTTGGAAAACGGACACTGCGAGAATTGGCAGCCTAACGACATCATTGCAGAACAAGTAAATGCCCTTCACGGCCTAGCAAAAGTGCGCGTTAACTGGCGTGAAACCCATGCCGTCACCTTCCCAGATCGTCCGGATTACCGCTTCGAACTCAGTGAAGATAACGATGTTGTTGCGATTCATGTTGATGCTCGCCGTATCGCGAACCGCATGGTCGAAGAAGCGATGATCACAGCAAACATTTGTGCTGGTCGCGCCCTTCGTGAGCATTTCGGTTTTGGTGTGTTTAATACGCACGCAGGTTTTTCACCTGAAAAAATGGCCGACGTTGTTGAGCTCATCAATCAACACGGTGGTGACGTTTCAGCTGATAATCTCGCAACTATCGAAGGCTTCAGTGCCCTACGTCGTTGGTTGAACACTCAAGAAACCAGTTATCTTGATAACCGCATTCGTAAGTTCCAGTCATACAGTGAAGTAGGAAATGCACCGTTGCCGCATTTCGCGATGGGTCTAGATGTTTACGCAACATGGACATCACCTATCCGTAAGTATGGCGACATGATTAACCATCGCTTACTCAAAGCCATCGTTCGTGGCGAAACAGCTGCACAGACTCCTGACGACATGATCGGAGAAGAGCTTGCGTTACATCGCAAACACCACCGCATGGCGGAACGTGATGTTTCTGATTGGCTGTATGTGCGCTTGTTGAAAGACAGCGTCCGTGAGAAGAAAACCTTCCTTGCGGAAATTTTCGATATCAACCGTGCAGGTATGCGAGTTCGCTTACTGGAGAACGGTGCGATGACTTTCATTCCTGGTTCGCTGATTTGTGAAAACAAAAAACGCGTCGAATGCAATGCAGAGGCGGGAACTCTTTCTGTAGATGGCAATAAAGAATTCCAACTCGGCGATCAAATTGAAGTGATTATCACCGATATCAAAGAACCGACGCGTTCGATTGTTGGCAAACCGACAAGAGAATTTGCGGTCGTCGCTGAAAAAAATGAGGCTGACGTAACGGTTGACGCTAAAAGCGAATAATCACTCATCGTCATTCACAATCAGAAAAGCCAGACATCGTCTGGCTTTTTTGTGTCTTTCGCTTTCTTGACCATCTCGATAATTTTTGTATGTCTGAGCAATACTTGAATTTCAGGCAATAAAAAACCCGGTCCATGGAGCCGGGTCAGGTTACTATTTGACTTTTCATTGCTTGCGCAAAGTAAAGTTCAGCTATGCAGTAACGCCAAAATTGGACCAATCATTAGGTTGTCGGCGGCCAAACCAAATCCTGACAATTGTTTAGTGTCCAAGCCAGTTTGCTCTTTGCAAACCTCGTTTTTATTCAAATATTCTAAAGAAGCAACACAGCGAAATGCCTAAATCGTGTTGTTGCTCATCATGTTACCTAAAGCTTAGACGTTGAAATTAGGATTATCCAATTCAATGTCTAATTAATTCTACGATTTATCTGTGTAAATTCGTCGCTGTGACAAACAGTATTACGCCACAGTAGAATGACGAACATATTAAAGATACAAATCCCCCCATGCCACCTCATTAGTGAGACAAATACTAATCTTGCTATCACATGACCTAGTGCAAAAAAAAACCGCATCTTCATACAAAGATACGGTTGGATATGCGATGCATATTGCCAAAGGACTCGATTCATTAAATTCGGTTTTTACAAAGGTTTTTGACGCCTCAACTGCCTAAGTTTTTCGTCAACTTGAGCGCGCGTTAGACCAACATCACACAAAAAGTGCTCATCGTTTCGTTTGTGTTCAAGCTCTTGGATCAGCTGATACCGACGCCACTCAGACCACACACGATGAATCACATTCGCAATGAAGCCGCCATTTAGGTTTTTCTTTGCGAGAGACATGCTTATGGGTTGCTGCACGCACTCTGTTCTTGCCGCTTTACTCTTCATGATGATGACTCCTCGTGATCTTGTTCTATTTGGCCCCCAGACTTGACAGTTCAATAATTAAACAATTTAATTGTTAAGAAAAGCCAATATTTCTAACTAAAAACTTCAAAGGGGCTGAAGTATGACTAACTTTGATATCGACCAGCTCAGAACCCTCGTTGCCATCGTAGACTGTGGCAACTTCGCGGCTGCAGCAAACAGTGTTCACCGGACACAATCTGCCGTCAGTATGCAAATGAAAAAACTAGAAGAAGTCGCCGGTGTGGCTTTGTTTCAAAAGCAAGGTCGCCGCCATGTACTTACCTCGCATGGTATGACGCTGGTAAGTTTTGCTAGACAAATGCTTGTACTAAATGATGAAGCGATGGCCCATTTCCATAGCCCTGAGATGAATGGGACCGTAAAACTTGGGGTTTGCGATGATTACGTCAATCTTGTTTTTCGACGCATTCTGACTGGATTTTCAGAGCGATACCCTAACTTGCAGCTATCCGTTCAAAGTAACAGCAGTCAACGCTTACTCAAACAAGTACGCGATGGACGCCTAGATCTCGCACTCATCAATATTCATGATCAAAGCTACCCCGCCACCCAGTTATTTACTGAAAAGTTGGTTTGGGCCAAAGCCAAGCATATTACGTTTTGTAAGGATCGACCTTTACCACTGGCTGTCGAAGTTGATTGTCGCTGGGGACGACTTGCTATGGATATTCTGGACCGAGCTGGCGTGCCTTATCAGGTAACATTGTCTGCGGCAGATTTTCATGGTTTGAATGCCGCTATTGAGTCGGGTATGGCCGTGTCGCTTATCGCCGCATGTTCAGTGACCGAAAGTATGGATTTACTTGAGTCGCTAAACGGGCATTCCTTGGAGACGTCAATTGCCAGTGGGCTAAGCCTTAAGCCTGGGGCAAGTGAACCAGCCGTACTTGCTCTGGCTGATTACATTACTGAATGGTATATCCGACGCAATCAAAATGCCGCTTAATCGACAGTATTCTGATAGCTTATTCCCAATCAACCTGAAGATGCTCGATTTCAGAGGCCTTCAGATTGTTTGGGTATATTGCCTTATTCGTGAGAAACGGCAAACACTGCTGAGCAATGACTATTGCTCAGCACGATATGCATATTTAGACTCAGAACATTGACCAATAGCAGGTGTTTTACCTAGAAATGCGCACACTGATTACCTGTAACGCAATTGCTCTCGCCTGCATGTCCCTCATTGGTTGTGAATCTACACAATCAGACCATGCTTCTTCGTCAACAGGTTCGTTTTACAACACCAATAGGCCTAACTCATTGGCACCTGTGGCTAACCCAGAACAACCATTTAATCTCGCTCTCATTCAATATTTTGAAGAGTGGCAAGGGACACCTTATCGCTGGGGGGGCGCTTCCAAAAGAGGGATAGATTGCTCCGCATTTACTCAGCAAGCGTATCAAGCTGTTTTTCAACATTCATTACCACGAACCACAAGACAACAGGTGACAAAAGGAAGTAAAACATCTCTCAAGTCAGCCTCATTTGGTGATCTTATCTTTTTCAAAACCGGCTCTCAGCGTTATCACGTTGGCATCTATATTGGTGACAGACAATTCATGCATGCTTCGTCATCAAAAGGCGTCATGATTTCAACGCTTGACAACCCTTATTGGTCCGCCCGAATTTGGCAAATCAGAAACTATTTGCCTTAGACTGAATGATAAACATGATTTCTCCCATCAGATTACTTAGGTTTACCACGGAATAATCGAACCATCGTGATGATACAAATGCCCAGAGCTATTTGCGTCCATTCGCTCGAATTGCGTAATGATTCTGTTGGCGGTAATCGTCGGGGAATACAATTTTTCCTTTGGCCAATTTCTCGTGAATGGTTCAGAAAGCGTACTTTGAGTTGTGCCAGGGTGCATGCCTATCACTGAACTCTTGCTGGCACGACGCTGCCATTCAATAGACAGTGTTTTGAGGAACATGTTGAGGGCTGCTTTGGTCATTCGATAGCTATACCACCCCCCTGATAAGTTGTCTTCGATGCTTCCGACTTTCGCACTCAAAGAAATCCATTTAAGGCTCGATTGAGACGTGATCATAGTGCCTACTGCTTGCGCAAGATGTAAATGCGATAACACATTGACCTTCATAGATTCCTCTAGCCATTCACCTGTCACTTGATTTAGATTTTTTTCCGGCTTGTGTTGGGCGTCATATAAAATGCCCGCACAGTTAACAATACCTATTAATTCAGACATATATGGTGCTATCCAATCTCGTATAACATCGATGCTACTCGATTCGCTCATATCAATACGCAAGTGCTTTTCGCTATCATTCATTTGCGTTCGGCTAATCGTTATAACCTCATAACCATTTTCGATAAATCCATCAACTAAGGCTGTTCCAACCCCGCCATGTGAGCCAGCCACCAATACCGTCTTCTGCATCATATTCCTTAAGTGTATTCTGCTAAAATCATGTAATCATTGATTAACAAATTGTTCACTGATCTTTTTGTTGGCTAATTCGTATGGAATCCGGCAAACAAAATTTCGCTTATCTTGGATTAGTTATATATGAGCCAAAGCACCATAGTGATCACTGGCGCGGGTCAAAGAATTGGCTATGCCCTTGCCAAACACTTTGCTGAAGATGGAAACAAAGTCATTGTCTCTTATCGCACCGAAAAACCTGGCGTTGAAACACTAAGAGAATGTGGTGTTGACTGCATTCAAGCAGATTTTGGCTCTGATGCAGGTATTCATCAATTTGCCCGTACTTTGGCCGAAAAAAATATTTCCATTCGAGCGCTAATACACAATGCATCGGATTGGAATGCTGAAAAGAACACGGATGATTATGCCGCCCTGCTAGACCAAATGATGCAAGTACATGTTAAAGCGCCTTATTTGCTCAATCAGGCCCTCGCCCCGTTTATGTGCACAAATAATCAGGCAGGCAGTGACATCATTCACTTTACTGATTATGTTGTAAGAAAAGGTAGCGCAAAACACATCGCCTACGCGGCAAGTAAAGCAGCATTGGAGAATTTAACGCTCTCTTTTGCACAAAAGCTTGCCCCACAAATCAAAGTGAACAGCATCGCTCCCGCGTTGATTATGTTTAATGCGAATGACGATGAAGAATACAAACAGAAAGCGCTGTCGAAGTCTTTGATGAAAATGGCACCTGGAGAAATCGAGGTGGTCAACGCGGTAGACTTCATTTTGAACAGCAATTATATGACTGGCCAAAGCGTCAACCTTGACGGTGGTCGAGCACTAAAATAACAAGATGGAATGACAGCTATGCAAAATGCGATTATCACCATTACCAATCTTCGCCTACGCACTTACATCGGCTTTAATCCTGATGAACAAGAAAAGAAGCAAGATGTCGTGCTCAATCTTGAAATTCATTACCCCGGTGACAAAGCATGCTCTAGTGATGTGGTAGATGAAGCACTCAATTACAAAGTCATTACGAAAGCGATTATCGATCACGTTGAAAATGGGCGCTTCTTGTTACTCGAGAAACTGGTTTCCAGCGTACTAGACATCGCAAAGAGCCATCATTGGGTGACGTTTGCACGCGTCACCATCGATAAACCACATGCTTTAAGGTTTGCAGACTCAGTATCGCTCAGCCTAAGTTGGCAGCAAGAAGAGTGACATTCATCGTTACACCAATAGTTTCTTCTAATTTTTCGAACAAGTCGTTCAGGGTTGGCAGCTTAACCTTTCCGATTAGTTGATTATAATTCTCATTAACACTAATCACATGGACACGTTTCGGAAATGGAAAGAACTGAGCAATACAGCCTTACTTTACGCTTAATACACTGGCTAAGTGCTCTGGTTGTCATTGGGCTGTTTGCAGCAGGTTGGTGGATGGTCGATTTGACCTACTACAGTACATGGTACAAAACGGCTCCCCATTGGCATAAATCTGTTGGTATTTGTCTTGCCGCTCTAACGATTTTTCGTCTTATTTGGCGTACTGTTAAAGGGACACCAAATATTGAAGGCAACCAATTCGAAAAGATCGCTGCACATGCTGCGCACAACATCATCTACGTGCTTTTGCTCGTGATCTTCACTTCAGGTTATTTAATTTCCACTTCTGATGGACGTCCAATTGAGGTTTTTGATTGGTTCTCAGTGCCATCATTCGGGGAGCTGTTCCCTGATCAATCCGATATCGCTGGAAACATTCATTACTATGCCGCTTATGGGCTGATTGGCTTGGTGATTTTGCATGCCGCCGCTGCACTTAAGCACCACTTTATTGATAAAGATAATACGTTACGGAAAATGATTGGAGGCAAATCAAAATGAAAAAGACGCTTATTGCTCTAGGGCTTGGTGTAGCAACAGTATTCTCTACCACTGCATTAGCTGATGATTATGTCATCGATACCAATGGCGCTCACGCATCTATCAACTTCAAAGTGCCGCACCTAGGTTATAGCTTTATCAAAGGTCGCTTCAATGATTTCAGTGGTAACTTTTCTTATGACCCAAGCAATGTTACGGCTTCCAACATCACCGTGAACATCGATACCACTAGCCTTGATTCTAATCACGCAGAGCGTGACAAACACTTGCGCAGTGACGACTTTATCAATGCATCAAAATATTCGACTGCGACATTTAAGAGTACAACGATAGAAGAAAATAGCGATGGAACTCTGACTGTCAATGGTGACCTGACCTTGCATGGCAAAACAAATCCAATTGCGATTCAAGCCAACTTCATTGGCGCTGGCAGTGACCCGTGGGGTGGCTACCGTGCTGGCTTTGAAGGTTCGACACGCTTGGAACTAAAAGACTACGATATTGCCGTCATGGGCGCATCTAGTTATGTTGACTTAGAACTTCATGTTGAAGGTGTTCGTCAATAATACGGCTGCCGTTAAGTAATTCCCCCTTTTAGATTGAGGGCAGGCGAAAGCCTGCCCTCTTTTTCCTTCCCAATACGCCTTATCGGTAGACTCAGATTTACGGAAAGACAACTCTGATCTGATCCATTTACATAGTCGATCTAGATCACATAAATAGCCTATATCAGCGCGTAGAGTGTGGGGCTGATTTCAGCAAGCTTGGTGGAGCAATGTTCAACCCAATTCTGTTTCGACACCATTTGCACAAAATGCCAGAACTCTCTGGAAATGAAAAAGAAACTCAAAAAGTGATTGCAGATACGTTGCGTACGTTTGGTTATGCCCCCCTTGAAGGGATTGGAGGGCACGGCGTTATTGTAAAAATTGAAAGTGATCAAGCAGGTCCTCAGCTTCTATTTCGTGCTGATATGGACGCACTTCCCATCAACGAACGCGCAAACCATGAACACGGTTCACAACGCTTCGGGGTTATGCATGCCTGTGGTCACGATGGCCACTCAGCAAGCCTAATGGGGTTAGCACATAGACTCTCTGAGCAAAACCTACAGCGAGGTTCTGTGACGCTACTCTTTCAACCGTCTGAGGAGAATGGTGAAGGCGCAAGATCTATGCTCGCTGATGACAAGTGGTCGCAAGGACATATTGATTATGCGTTCGGCTATCACAACGTGCCCGGCTTCCCTCTAGGCCAAATACTCTGCAGAGATAACACATTTTCATGTGCATCAACGGGTGTTTCTGTCAAATTTACTGGCACTACCGCGCATGCCGCTTATCCGGAAACGGCAATCAACCCTTCACGTGCCATTAGGCAACTCATGATTGATATAGAAGGCTTCCCTTCTACCATAAAAAACGGTCTAACTATGTCGACTATCGTCCACATCAACTTAGGAAAGCCTGCATTTGGGACGACACCAGAGAGCGGTGAGTTGATGGCCACCTTAAGAAGTGACAGCAACAAAAGCTTTGCGTCACTCTGTGATCATGTCAAAGAGCGAGCACAGTACTATGCAGATCGTGATGGACTAACACTCGACATAAACTGGGTCGATTCATTCAGCGCGACCATTAACCATAGCGAAGCCAACATGCTGCTCAAACAAGCATGCAAAGATCTAGGCTTTGACTTTGTCAATCTTGAAGAGCCTATGCGATGGTCTGAGGATTTTTCAGAGTATTCGAAGGCGTGGCCGTCGGCTTTTTTTGGAATAGGAAGTGGTGCAGAACACCCACCTCTTCATGACCCGCACTACGACTTCCCCGACACCTTGATCGATATCTCAAGCAAGCTCTTTGAACAAATCATTAAAGATATGAATGGGCTTAGAACCTAACTCTATGAGTCGAACCAGTAACAGCTAACATACTGCAAAAAAAGAAAGGATGAGCAAAGCTCATCCTTCAGACTATCTATACTCGTGCTCATGGGCACATTTATAAGATACTTATTGTAGATTTATAGCTCGCCACGTAACTCTACAAGCTTCGCTTTGATTGCACGTGCTTTCTCTTCAGACAAATCGTAATTCCACATCACGAGAACTGCCAATGCCGCCGTCGATGCTGGAATAAGAATATCAGCAAGACGTAACTGAACGAGCGTCTCTGCCGATTGACTCGCGGCACCTGGATCAAAACCAACCATCTTAATCACTAGGCCACCTAAGATAAGCGCCAAAGCCTGACCAAGTTTGACCATCAACCAATAAATAGCACCAAAGGTACCTTCACGACGTGGCATACCGTTAGCAAGCTCATCCATATCACATACGTCTGCCGTCATGCTCATCATCAGAGTGAACAGCCCACCAATACCGAATGACATCAAAGGAATTGGCATAAAGATCAACCATGGGTTAGATGGGTCAAAGCTGAACCATTTTAGACCGTATCCAACGATTGAGATCAGGGTTGAAATGATGAATGCATTACGCTTTCCAAGCTTGCTCGCCATATAGCTGATGATTGGGATAACCAAAAATGCGGTGGTCATTGCACTGACAGTTGCAAACCAAGCTGGCCAACTACCTGTTGCGCCATAGTCACCATCAAACATATGAAAGACGATGATGAAGAAGCTAAACGAAGCCACTAATTGG
This sequence comes from Enterovibrio makurazakiensis, assembly GCF_050336585.1. Taxonomy (NCBI): domain Bacteria; kingdom Pseudomonadati; phylum Pseudomonadota; class Gammaproteobacteria; order Vibrionales; family Vibrionaceae; genus Enterovibrio; species Enterovibrio makurazakiensis. The sequence goes on along the minus strand of NZ_JAKJSE010000007.1, from coordinate 274,666 downwards.
AAACCATTGAACACCAAAAATGTCGCACCGCAAAGTTTTACAAACGGCTTATTTTTGAAGACCTTCTTGATACCCGAGAACACAGAAATCAAATTTGTCCAAAGTGTTGCAAAGGAGATTTCAGCACGGTTCTCCATTTTGCTATCGTCAATACCCTTACAGAACAGGCCTGGCAAAATACCCAGAACAATACACGCTCCAGCAACATAAAGGGACAACTCACGAACCCCTTCTGCCTGTGAAGGGAAAAGCTCAGGATCAGCAATTAATACCCAGAACCAAGGCACAATCATCCATGCGATTTGACCCATAGTCTGTGCAAATGCCATTAAGCGTGTGCGCTCATTGTAATCTGAGGTCATTTCATAACCGAGGGCTACAAATGGCGTTGCAAACATGGTGTTACCAATGGTGAAGATCAGCGAGAAAATGAGGAAATACCAAAAGTTGTACGCTTGAGATGCTTCAGGATCAAGTTGCCAGAGTAGCGCAAAAAATACGCCACTAAGAATGGCACCGACAACAATGTAAGGTCTTCTTCGTCCCCAACGCGACTTGGTGTTGTCCGTTATAAAACCCATTATTGGGTCAGTAATTGCATCAAAGAGTCTTGGAAGGCCACCCAGCAATCCTGCTAGAAATGGGTCAATTCCAAATGCAGTAATCAGGAAGAACGAGAACACACCTAATGCGCCGGGTAACAGGTTAAGTACTAACGTACCGGAACCGTATGCACCCTTTTGAGCCGTAGGCACGCTTTTTTTCGCTTCCATGTTGTGATTTTCTGTCGCTTCTATCTGTGACATCGCTCTTCTTGTTAACCGTTTGTGAATTTGGTATCGCAATACTAACTAGGTGTTGCGAGTCACTTCAAACTGACACCAAAGAAGAGTTGACCACATTACATCACTTTGAAAGCGCTTTCTTTTGCGGTGAGAAATGATAGTCACAATATTTACTGTATATAGCGTGGTTTAGCCCATCGTCACAGAACTATCAACTAAACTGTTATGAAATTACAGTATTTTACGCATAAGTGATAGAGCAAACAGTAAAATGGATGTTGATGTAACACATCGCAATATAGAGACACAAAGAAGAGCGATGTCGTACACAATGCATAATTAATATAGTTCTTTACAATCAGATAGTTATAATTTGACTATAAATACACAACACACACGCATTGTTATTGAAATGTAACGAAAGCGCTTTCTCTATATAGCGTTAAAGCGCCGATTGCATACTCCTGTGCACCATATTGGTGAATACAATACGCTTGTAGCCAACGGATCTAAACGGGACTGATAGTTCGCAAAGATCAAAAAAGCCAGCAGGTATCATTTACCTACTGGCTTTAGGAGTTTGTGCTTTGCGAATTAGGCGCGTGAGTGACTAGCGCTTATTTAGCAGCACGTCGCTCATTGACTGCATCAGCCAGGCGTTGAAGCACTTGCTCAGTGTCTTCCCAGCCAATACATGCATCGGTAATGCTTTGACCATAGACGGGTGCTTTGCCATCAACTAAGTCCTGACGACCTTCAACCAAGTGGCTTTCAATCATCACACCGAAGATTGCATCATTTCCACCAGCAACTTGATTAGCAACATCATCCGCAACAATCACCTGACGTTTGAAATCTTTACTGCTGTTTGCATGGCTGAAGTCAATCATCAGCTTATTACGTAGCTTCGCCGCATCCAGCTGAGCTGTAATAGCCGAAACATGTTCTGCGGAATAGTTTGGTTCTTTACCACCACGAAGAATGATGTGGCAATCTTCATTACCTGCGGTTTCTACAATGGCTGAATGACCATATTTAGTCACAGAGAGGAAATGGTGTGGGGATTCTGCAGAACGAATTGCATCTGTTGCAATCTTGATGTTCCCGTCCGTACCATTTTTAAAACCTACAGGGCATGACAAACCAGAAGACAGCTCACGGTGAACCTGAGATTCAGTTGTGCGTGCGCCGATTGCTCCCCAACTAATCAGATCCCCCATATATTGAGGCGTGATCATATCAAGGAACTCTCCTGCCGTAGGAAGACCCATATCGGTGATATCCAGAAGCAGCTTGCGACCAATTCTTAAACCATCGTTAAGCTGGAAACTGTTATCCATGTACGGGTCGTTGATTAAGCCTTTCCAACCTACAGTAGTACGTGGTTTTTCAAAGTAAACGCGCATAACAATTTCAAGCTTATCAGCATGAAGATCACGCAACGCTTTGAGTTTCTTTCCATATTCCACAGCAGCTTCTGGGTCATGGATTGAACATGGGCCAATGATAACCAGCAGTCGATCATCATTGTCATTGAGAATATTGTGGATTGCCTGACGAGCATTAAACACAGTCTCAGACGCTTTTTCAGTGGCCGGAAACTTCTCCAACACTGCCACAGGTGGCAAGAGTTCTTTGATGTTGCTAATGCGTACGTCGTCTGTTTGATAAATGCTCATTCTTTCACCTTGCTGCTCGCTAATCACTATTCATACCTAAGGTTGAACAATGTGTTTCCCTACATAATGATTGATAACTTATCGCCATTCCCAACAGAGTGCAAACCTATTTTTACAGATATTTAATAATTTTTATCGCATCAATATATTGACCAACGGAAATTATGTGCTATTGGCTTTGTTTCTAGTTTAAAAATTGGACGCCCAGAGCTTACTCATATCCAACGACGCTTCCAATGCGTCAGCTAACGCATTGATACTACGCTCCCTTTCGGCTTCTAGGCTTATTTCCTTTACTTCTCCTAAACCTGCCCATGCTAACAATAGCGAACACGCTTCAGGTGAATCGAACACCCCATGCCAGTATGTACCTAGAACGTTTTGGTCCGTATTAATGAGGCCGTCTTGCCCATTTTCTGACGTAATAAGGGTCTGTCCCTTTGACGATGTCACCCCCATGTGGATTTCATAACCTGTCACTTTTGCTCGCTCACCACCGAGTGTCAGCGTGCCTACTGTTCGGGTGAGCACTTTTTCTCGTTCAATCACAGTATGCGTATCCAAATAGCCAAGACCATCTGTCTTAAGCATCGTTCCCTCAATCCCATGAGGATCCTCGATGCGATTGCCAAGCATTTGATAGCCGCCACAGATTCCCATGACTTTACCGCCATATCTTAGGTGCTTTGCAATTTGATGGTCCCAACCGTAATTACGAATTGACGTCAAATCCGAAATCACGCTTTTGCTACCAGGAAGAATAATGAGATCGCACGGAGGAAGCGGTTTACCTGGCGCAGCAAACTGTAAGTTCACTTGTGGATGAATTCGAAGGGCATCAAAGTCAGTATGGTTGCTGATTCGCGGGACGACAGGGACAACAATATTAAGCACATCGCCTTCTGTCGATTGAGTCTGAGACACATCAATGGCATCTTCGGCATCCAGCATGAGCCCCTGAAGATATGGCACAACTCCAATCACGGGTTTTCCGGTTTTCTCTTCGAGCCAATCAAGACCCGGCTCTAACAAAGAGATATCACCCCGAAAGCGATTGATGACAAAACCGATGACACGATCGCGTTCTGACTGAGACAAGCAGTCCAAAGTACCGATTAAGTGCGCAAACACACCGCCTCTATCAATATCGGCAACGATGATCACAGGAACGTCCGCCTCTTCGGCGAACCCCATATTGGCGATGTCATTCTCGCGTAGATTCACTTCCGCAGGGCTACCCGCCCCTTCTATCAACACACAGTCAAACTGCTTCTGAAGAATAGAAAAAGATTCCATTACGGGTGTCATTGCGAACTTTTTATACGACTGAAACCCTATCGCATTCATGGATTCCGCCGCTTTACCTTGCACGATTATTTGTGCACCGCAATCTGAGTTGGGCTTAAGCAAAATGGGGTTCATATGCACCGTTGGTTCAACACCGCAGGCGAATGCTTGAAATGCCTGTGCACGCCCTATCTCACCCCCGTCAGCGGTGACCGCACTGTTTAATGCCATGTTTTGAGATTTAAACGGAGCGACATGAATACCCCGGCGCGCGAGTAGGCGACCTAGCCCCGCCACAAGTACACTTTTTCCTGCGTCAGACGTCGTACCTTGCACCATGAGAGCGCGAGAAGTTGGAAGCATGAGAAGACCTAATTCTGTTTTTGAATCTAAACCACTGATGAAGCGTGCAAAGATACCACACTGTTTGCAAAAAAATGCCAACGCAACCCATTGCTAAGAAATTGTTTGCCGTTGTGGTCAAAGTTATAGACCTCGCCACTAAAGTTTTGCGCCAGCAACTCATACACTTCATACATTGTTACAAGTTTGAAAAAGGCAGGGAATGCTGTGAAACGATTAATAAAACTACGCGTGATCCGATTGGTATTTGCTTTGGCAGCTGTTTTTTCTGCATCCACAATGGCGACCAATTTTAACTACAACAATTTAGAGATTGGCTTCACTGGTAACCCATCTGGTTTGGGTGCAACTGGCCAGTTAGCCTTTATGGACGGCGCTCATTTTGTAGTGAGCGGAAGCAGCCAATTTGAAGGAGACTGGATTGCTTCTGGCGGCGCGGGTTTTCATGCCCCCATCAATGGTTTTGTTGATGTTCATGGCGACGCAAGAATCTATTCAGTGAAGTTCCCAGAAGATGATAAACATGATTTTGGCGAACTCGCTTACGGGGTCAATGTAGGTGTGAGAGCTTGGATACTGCCACAGATTGAAGCAAATCTGCTTGTAGGTCAGGTGGCTTTTGACTCCGACGATACACGAAGTGTCGTAGAATTAGGCGGGCGATTTCATTCCACCGACTTGCTGTCCATCGGGTTAAATTACCGAGCCAATGGCCTGTATAAAGAACAATTTTACTTCAACGTTCGTTTCGAGTTTTGATACCAGCAGACTAACGAACAATACCCTTTTTCTATGCAAAAAACGGCAGGTTTCTACTTGCCGTTTTTTGGGTTAGTAGCACCAAACAAATATTCCAAACTAACCTAGCGAGCCTATCAAAGAACGGGCTTCGCTGGGTGTAAACCCAAAATAGCGTTTAAATTCCCGACTAAATTGGGATGGGCTGCTGTAGCCAACCCCATATGACACTTCCGCAACCTGAAGCCCCGATGAAAGCATCGAACGAGCTTTATGCAAACGTAATGACTTTACATACTGCATAGGTGATACCGAGGTGACCTTGCGAAAATGTTCATGCAAAGTGGATGAACTCATTCCGGCTACGCGTGTAATTTCTTCAATATCAATATTACGCTCGAAGTGCTGCTCAAGGTAATGAACAACACGAGCAATACGATTCGCCCCCGCGTGATTGCTCACACTGTTTCTTAACAATCCTCCACACGGGCCTTTCAAGACTTGGTAGTACAATTCTCGCTTCAACGATCCTGAAAGTATTTCCTGATCCATCGGGTTATCAAGCGTATCCACCAAACGCTGAATCACCTCTGCGATCGGTTCAGTCAAATTCGTCGAATGGGTCAGCGCCATTTGCTGCTCTTCCGTTGATTCTTGTTGCCAAGGTGCCATCTCCATCATTAACTGACCCACTAAGTGCTGGTCAATAGCGAGACTGACTCCTACATAAGGCCTATCTTTACTGACGTCAGATAAGGTCGCTTCAACAGGTCTTGTCACCGAATTAATGAGATAGCTGTTCGCATTGTAGATATACGAAGATTTCCCCGTGATAACACGTTTCTGCCCCCTAAGTACAAAGCAAATTGCAGGCTGCAACACGATGGGGATCACTGACACATTTGAAGAGCATAGAAACAGATTCATTCCTTCAATGGTTGAGGAGTGACACCCTTCCCCCTCAACGAGTCCTGCCACTTGATCAGCCAGAAATGACTCAAATTGCATATTTATGCTATCCCTACTTATTTTGCCGCTTCCGTAGAATTATGACACTGATTAAGCGACTTAAGTGATACCAAACTGATATTCCGTAGTTTTAGGCAAGGAATAGAGAAAATCTCGATAACCGACGGGTCATTTGTTAGCCATAGTTACTGCAAGCGATTTCTACATGCAAAGGCGTTTGGAATGACTCGAATAGAAATATCACTATCGAGCTAATGTCATTACGGAACTCATCGCGTCATGAAGCTGATGTCGCAATAGAACTAAGGAAGGAGATAACCATGGCCTTTTCTGTCAATATCAACGGACAGGATTACCTCTTAGACGTACCCGCAGATACCCCGCTGTTGTGGGCTATTCGAGACAACCTCAAACTCACTGGCACTAAGTTTGGTTGTGGCCTTGCTCAGTGCGGTTCTTGCACCGTGCATTTAGCCGGCCAGCCAATACGTTCATGTGTTACCCCTGTTTCTGCCGTCGTAGGTCAACAGATTACGACAATTGAAGGCATCGAATCTCAAGCAGCCACACTCATACAAACTGCGTGGGAAAAACTCGAAGTCCCCCAATGTGGTTATTGCCAATCTGGTCAGGTCATGGCGGCAAGTGCCCTCATCGCCACCAATAACTCCCCGACAGACGCCGATATTGATGCAGCCATGTCTGGCAACATTTGCCGCTGTGCTACCTACGTTCGTATTCGACAAGCCATCAAAGATGCCGCTAGTGAACTAAAAGAGGGCGTATAAATGAGAAATATATTTAATGGCTACGCCCCTAAGCAAAACGACAATCAAAAAGCCGTTCAGGGCGAACTTGGTACTAGCCGCAGGAGCTTTATCAAACTGATTTCAACCACGAGCGCAGGACTCACGCTGGGCGTTCACTTGCCAACCTTCGCAGCGGAAAACAAAACAGACACAGACATCTCTAGTGCTGAATTTTCACCCAATGCATTCATTCGTGTTGGTGTAGATAACACCGTCACGATTATTATCAAGCATTTGGACATGGGGCAAGGTGTCACCACTGGCCTCGCGACCATTGCAGCAGATGAACTCGATGCGGATTGGGGAAAGGTATCAACTGAAGCCGCCCCTTCTAACGCACAGGAATATAACAATCTTCTCTTTGGTCCCGTTCAAGGGACTGGCGGCAGCACAGCCATCGCGAACTCCTTCATGCAAATGCGATACGCAGGAGCCAAAGCACGTGCCATGCTTGTTAGCGCAGCCTCTAAAGTATGGGAAGTGCCCGTTTCTGAAGTTCTCGTCAGCCAAGGTGTCATTTCCCATCAAACATCGGGAAAGTCTGCCACCTTTGGTCAAATGGCAGAGCTTGCCGCTCTGCAATCCGTACCAACCGATGAGCAAATCACGCTCAAAAGCCCCGACCAATTCACACTCATTGGTAAAACAGGCACGCCGCGCAAAGACAAAGGCAAGAGTAATGGAACGGCACTGTATACCCAAGATGTCCAATTGGAAGGCATGTTGACAGCCCTTGTTGCTCATCCACCCGCTTTTGGTGCCAGGGTTGTCTCTTTTGATGCGACCGAAGCAAAAGCATCCTCTGGGGTTGTTGATGTCGTGCAAATCCCAAATGGCGTTGCCGTTATTGCCAAGGACTTCTGGAGCGCAAAGGTCGGAAGAGACAAGCTCCAAATCAAATGGGATCGCTCAGCATTCAATAAAAACACCGCAGAAATGAAATCCGAGTACGTCGAACTCGCCCAAAGCCGGGGCCTTCCAGCACGCAGCGATGGTAATGCGCCAGACATCCTTTCCAAGGCCAAAAACGTAGTGGAAGCCACCTACTACTTCCCCTACCTCGCTCATGCCCCCATGGAACCCATGAACTGCGTCGTTGTCGCTGATAGTGAAAAAGCGGAACTTTGGTATGGTGCACAACTGCAAACCGTCGACCAAATGTCAGTGGCAGCCGTGTTGGGATTGAAGCCGCAAAACGTAAGCATTAACACGTTGTTTGCTGGCGGGAGCTTTGGGCGTCGAGCGAATCCTCAGTCAGACTATGTGCTTGAAGCTGCACACATTGCCAAGAGCCAACCGGGTGTGCCAATTAAACTGGTTTGGACCCGTGAAGACGACATGAGAGCGGGCTACTACCGTCCTATGTACGTGCATAAAATCCGTGGTTCTCTCGATGAAAATGGCAATATTGAGGCGTGGGAGCAACGCATTGTTGGACAATCTATCGCAGCAGGCTCCCCCTTCGAGGGCTTCATGGTGAAAGATGGCGTTGATGCCTCATCCGTTGAAGGCGCTTCCACACTCCCTTATGCCATCCCAAATCTTTCGGTACAACTTCATACCGTCTCTCAACCCGTCCCTGTCGTATGGTGGCGTTCAGTCGGTCACACACACACGGCATTTTCGACAGAGACATTTTTCGACGAACTAGCGCACCAAGCAGGTAAAGATCCGGTAGCGTTTCGCGCAGCACTCCTTAAAAACCACCCACGGCATCTCGGTGTTCTGAAACTTGCTGCTGAAAAATCTGGTTGGGGAACACCATTACCTAAAGGTCGCGGACGAGGCGTCGCCGTGCATGAATCGTTCAACAGTTTTGTCGCACAAGTGGTCGAAGTCACAGTTGAAAACGGTCAGATTCATGTCGATCGTGTCGTCTGTGCCGTCGACTGCGGCGTTGCCATTAACCCTGACATCATTGAAGCACAAATGCAGGGCGGTATCGGGTTTGGTTTGTCACCCGCTCTGTTGAGTGAAATCACGCTACAATATGGCGCGGTAGTGCAATCAAACTTCCATGATTACCAGGTATTGAGAGGACCTCAAATGCCCGATATTGAAGTACACATTGTCCCTTCAGCGGAAGCCCCAACTGGTGTAGGCGAGCCCGGAACGCCGCCTATCGCGCCTGCTCTGGCAAACGCGGTATTTGCAGCGACTGGCAAACGTCTCTATGACTTACCCATGAAGCTGTCATAAAGGTAAAGCAAGCATATTGCTGTTGATCATTGTTCGAGAATGGATGCGTAAACTATGTCAAACCACCTTCTTCATCTATTGAGTCAGTGGTATCCGGAAAAAGACAATGCCGAGTGGGTACTCGGCACTGTTTTCAAAACAGAAGGTCCCTGCTATCGCAAAGCGGGAGCCATGATGTTGTTTAGCAGCTTTGGACAGCAACTAGGCATGCTAAGCGGTGGGTGCTTAGAATCAGACCTTCAACGTCACGCTAAAAAGGTCATGGAAACCGGAAAACCCATCACACAGGTTTACGACAGTCAGGATGAAGATGACCTCTCATTTCAACTCGGTATTGGGTGTGGAGGGACAGTGCACATCGTGCTTCATCCAATATCCCGAGACAACAACTATCTATCACTTAACACGGTTTACGAGCACTTATTGGCTCGCCAATCCGGCTACTACTATCAGCAAATTCCTATGACCTCTTTACATGAAGTCGTGAGCGAAAAATGCGCTGAGTTTATGGTATCCCAAACACCGCATGAACATCATAGCGATCAAGAAACGATTGGCGAGCGATTCATGGAAGGTGAACAAACATGGCTGAAAACATATGTTCAGCCCCCTGTTCATTTATTGATTGCTGGTGGTGGGTTTGACGCCAGGCCGTTGGTTAATCTCGCTCATCATTTAGGTTGGAAGCTAACGTTGTGGGATCCTCGTCCTGCGAATGCTCGTCGTGATTATTTTGATTGTGTTGACGAGATCTTACGCGGCGATGCTGATTTACTATCAGCGTACTGTAACGACTATAACGTTGATGCCGTGATCACCATGACGCACAGCGTGACACTCGATGCGGCAGTGCTTTCAGCATTAACAACAACCAGAATCCAATACCTTGCACTACTTGGACCCATCCATCGTAAGCAGGAAGTCCTTTCGGTGGCACAAGTGTCTTCATCGCAGTTCCCATGTAAATTGCATGGACCTGCCGGATTGAAACTAGGCGCGGCATTGCCAGAAGGTATCGCAATCTCTATGCTTTCAGAATGTATTGCAACACTTAACAATGCGAACGCCTTGTCGTTCAGTGGTGCCCCATCAGAATGAAGAAAATCGCCGCCGTTATTCTCGCTGCCGGTAAAGCCTCAAGGTTTGGCAGCTGCAAAGCACTTGCTCTAATCAACGATCGCCCTCTCATCGAATCAAGCATCACGGCTGCCAACGCGGTTACGCCTGATGTTTATATTGCAACTGGATACTGGCACAAAGCGTTGTCTCAAGCGGCAGCAGATAACCAGTGGAATGCGAAACTGCTCTATATCGACAACTGGCAACAAGGTATTGGGGACGTGATATCCCATGTCACTCACACTTTGTGTGATGATTATGATGACTTGCTATTTTTGTTAGCCGATCAACCCGCTATTACTGGCGATAATGTCGCACTACTTTGTCAGGTCTATGAGCGTCACCAATCAGACGCAGCATGTTGCCAATACCCAGATACCATTGGTGTTCCAGCCATCATCAATGCTCGTGTTTTTGATGAACTCAAAGCGCTCAAAGGTGACGAAGGGGCAAAGAAGCTGCTCATGGACAGAGCCCATCTTATCGATAAGCTCGCTTTGGACCAGTGCAATATTGATATCGATACGCCAGAAGACTTAGCGAACTATGTTCATTACCTTACCCATATGTCATCGCTCTGGTAGCACTGAACAAAATACAAACCATTTAATTAAGTAAATGATGGATTAATAACAAAAAGCCACCCCAAATCGGGATGGCTTTTTCGTCGTTCTATTTGGACATGGCTACATCAGGCCGCCATCAAACTCTTTGTGATACTGGCACTAAATCAGCCGAGTTAACATGCGCATTCTGCCGCATCATTTCTCTAATGGTGATTGGTGCACATATTAAGGTAACCGCAACCAATAGCGATACTGGGGCAGCGGTAATAACAATGAACGATTGCAAAGCACCTAAACCACCCTCACCCGCCATCAATAATACACCTGCGACGATACCCAGCATCAACGCCCAAAACAGACGATGATATTTTGATGGCGTTGTGTTTTGCGATGTCACAACGGCGATGGAATAAGCCATTGAGTCTCCGGTGGTTGCGACGAAAGTGGTGGTAAGCAATAAAAACGCAGGGACAAGAATGAACTGAAGCGGAAGCTGTTGCAGCATTGCAATCAGTACTGCCGGTAGTCCTGCATCTGCCAGAGGGGCTGAAATGCTACCCGCTTGCGTGAGTTCAAAGAATATCCCCGTACCACCAAGCGCGCTGAACCAAAAGTTGGTGGCAATTGGAGCACAAACGGCGACGGCAAAAACGAGATTTCGAATACTTCTTCCATCGGAGATCTTAGCGATAAAAATAGCCATCATTGGTGCAAAGCCAATGAACCATCCCCAGAAAAACCATGTCCACCCTGTCATCCATCCCGCTTCGTGCTCACCAAGGCTCATTGCAGGAAAATTAACCACATAATGACCGAAGGCATGACCAAACTGCTCAAAAATAAACGCCGTTGGCCCAAGAATCAACACAGCAAGTAGAAGCAATACTGCGCCAATTACATTGAGTTTTGAAAGCCACTGCAAGCCTTTATCCATCCCAGAAAAGGCAGAAATGGAATAGGCAGCGACAACGGCGGAAAGGATACAAAGCTGAAGCGTTAAGCTGTTTTCCACACCGAACAATGATTCAACACTGTAGCCGAGTTGGCTAGCGAGAAATCCGATTGGTCCAATCGTACCTGCCGCGACACCAATAATTGATACCGTATCAACAACCGCACCAAACCAATGATTTTCTAAGCGCTTACCAAACAAAGGGTACAACAGCGCACGAGGCCTGAGTTTTAGGCCTTTTTGATGATGAGCGTGCATCAATATGATCGTCGACAATGTGCCAAGCACAGCCCAGGCAAGAAAACCCCAGTGGAAGAAGCTTTGGCTGAGTGCGGCAGAAACCGCGGAGCTCGAGGCAGGTTGCGCGTCCGAAAACGTAGGAGGTACCGACATGAAGTGATAAACAGGCTCAGCCGCTGACCAAAACACGCCGCCTCCAGCGAGTAAGGTACACATGATCATAGACAACCAACGGAACGTACTAATTTCAGGCTTCGAGCGTTTTCCCAACGTCATTCGCCCCGCAGGCGACAGGGCAACAATCAGGGCAAGAATGAAATTACCCACCATCAGCCACTGCCAAAATGGTCCAAATAAATGTGCGACTTGGCCGAAAAGCGTATTGATGATGGTAGAGAAGTGCGAGATATCCATCGTCGCTGCGAATAGAAATGCGGAAAAGAATCCGACAGTCAGGATTGAAACGAGTTTATCGCTAGAAATTATAGATTTAAAAGTCATGCTGCTCTCACAATGGGCGTGAGGGAAAGCACTCTACCAGCACATCAATGAGATCTCCATCACTTTATTCGTGCACTAAGCATATTCCATTACATCAATAGTCATTCGTGATGCAAAAATGACAGTAAGTCATTGTTTATAAGAGCCATCAACCAACCATGTCATGGTAGATGCTTTTCTCTGACCCATTAATCTCAATGAGGTCTAAGTATTTGCGATAATAATCCTCGCTATTCGTTGGAATAATCGCGTATCCATACCCGGCCTCCTTCATGGCATTTAATGTCTTACGAAGCAATTGTTTACCCACCCCCTTCTCCCTAGCAAATTCACTGACGCCCAAGGGGCCGAAAAATCCTTTTGCGGTTCCGTCATAACATGCAAAACCCACAATTTCCTTGTCATGAACAGCAATGAAAAGGCTATTGTGACGAGAGAATGCAGTTGCAGCTTCACTTTGCCACCGTTGATTGAACTGCGCTCCGATCCAGTCCAACACCACGTGCTTCTCTGTTCCTATCGGCTTTCTGATCGTGATTGTTTCAGCCACACTCAGCGGTTCTAAAAACGCATTTTGATAAAGTTTAACCAGATAATCCATAACCCATCCTTGGCGATAGAATGAAACAATCAACGCCCTAAATTAATACAGCCACAGAGATAACATTAATACTAACTCGATACAATTTTCGTCATTGAAATCAACATATACTCAATTGCATCATCTTCAGTATTACTCGCTTGTAACACGTCAGAATGTGTATTTTTAATCACAAAAAAACTCGATAATTTTTGGTGTTTTATGATCGAATTATCAATACAATCGCGCCATTGTTGACATGTGCACTAATACACCAAGGAAATCACAATGGCTTTTTGGAACAACAAAGAGCGTGAAATGGCGCTTTCCGCGCAAATCAGAGATCTTGAAAGCAATTATCAAGACAAGCTGACAAATATGACTCAACAGTTAGAAGAAAAGGATGAGCAAATTTCCACTTTGCAGAATCATATCGATAACCTGCTGAAAACCAGTCAGTGCCAACAACAGGGTGCTGAAATGTTAGAAACCATCCGAGAGGGTCTTCTCAGCAATGCCGATATGCTTGTTGAAGAAAAGAATGAACTTGCTGCTCTTGATGATATGTTCGCGCATACCCTTTCTGCCGTCGCAAACCTTTCCACACGCGCAAACAGAATTAATCAAGAAGCACAAAGAAACCAACAAGCAGTCGCTGAGTTGACGCAGACAACAACATCAATAAATCGCTTTGTCGCTGCTGTGCAAGAGATATCAGAACAAACTAACCTTCTTGCTCTGAACGCTGCAATTGAAGCAGCTAGAGCCGGTGCGGCAGGTCGAGGCTTTGCAGTCGTTGCAGACGAAGTTCGACAACTTGCCAGAAAAGCAGGTGAAGCAAGTAGCCAAATAGAAAATCTGGTTAAAAAAGTGATTGAGCAGAATCGCGATATTCAATCACTCGTTGAAGAAAGTAAGCATGGAGCCGAAGACGTTGCAACCTCTTCTTCCCAAATCGAAACCGTTGTTTATCAGGTAATCGATAAATCTAAGAACATGCAACGTGTTATACAAAACGCCGCAGTTTCATCTTTCCTAAACACAGTGAAGTTGGATCACGCTGTATGGAAAAGCGCCGTCTACAAACACATCAGTAATAATGAGTTCAATCAGCAAGTCAACAATCATTCAGCGTGTCGTTTGGGTAAGTGGTATTTCAACGGTGAGGGAGCTAAGCACTTCAAATCCTATCCATCATTCACTGCGATTGATTCGCCGCATAAACAAGTGCATGACTCAGGACGATTTGCCCTTGAAGCAGGAAACCGCGGAGATCTCCTTTCGATGGTTGAGCATCTTCGTAAAATGGAAACCAGTAGCCTTCAGGTGACTACCTCCATTGAAAGGCTAATTAATGAGAGCGCCATCAAGTAACACCTAAACACGAGCGTTTCATCTCAACGACTCAGGGCTAGGGTTGATACGTGTCGTTCAAAAAGCATAAAAGCCTGATTAATCAGGCTTTTACTTTTCTTCTTTTCTTCGAGTTAGACTCAATTATCTGTTTATGCAATGCCAGCGCAGCTCGCAGTAATCTAGGGTGCAACTGAACCTTCTGATTCTCTACCAGGGTTTTGTTTAAATTGATTACGGAGGCAGTTAAACACGCCGCTACTTTAATCTGACCCAACTTGTGCGCGTACATCGCGGTTTTAATTGCCATGAAAGCACGTTGGTCATCTTTTTTGTAACTTTGAGTAGCAAACCGTTCAAATCTCAAAAAATCCTTATGATATGAATCATGAATTCTAGAAACATGCTTGTCGTAATACTCTCTATATTTGCTGTAGCTACCCGTTCGGTTAGCTTGCATGAGCTTTTTAACCCACTCAGTCGACTTGATTGTTTCTTTCTTAAACAAGCCGGTTAGCCATGCAAACATTTACTTCTCCTACTTGCTCATACTCGATTGCAACTCTTCTAGAGTATCCAATCCGCATGAGATAACGCCCTTAATCTAAAGCTTACCTGCCCGATTTGCGGCACATCGCACACTATTCGGTATCGGCAGATTCTACTTAAAAACGGGCGAAAGTGCGCAAGTTAATTGTCACTAAATGCGATGGTTTTGTGCCAAATCTCCTCGCGCAATACTCACACCTTTGAGTTGGGCAAATACCTTCTGCCCAACCGATAAGTTAAGCTCATCCAAGGCCCACTGAGTGATATTCGCCAGCAATGTCTCGTCACCAACTCGTAACACCAGCTGACAATATGCACTTTCTGACGATTGTGCGTCCGCCCGCTCTATGGCGTGAATGATTGACGGGATGACATTGCGAATGCTGGTGTCACTAGCTTGTGTTTTCACGATTGAAATGTCATTCGCATAAACACGCAGTCGAAGTGATATGCCCTTCCCTTGTTCTACTTTTGGCACCCATAGAGGCTGACCTTGGAGATCAAGTTGCGTCATCGGATAAATGGGGTGATTCTTTACCACCGTTGCAGTCACCAATGCACTCTGTTCTTTTGCTGACAACCAAGGTCGCATAGGTGGCGATCCCCAAATGTCATGCAAAGGGCCATTAGCGACGACTTCGCCCTGATTGAGCATCAGCATATGATCAGCGAGTTGTAAGATTTCATCCAAGCTGTGGCTAACGTATATCACGGGTATATGAAGAGATTTCGCCAAGCGTAAGAGATAACTAATGAGCTCTTGACGGCGAGGTGCATCTAACGAAGCTGTGGGCTCATCCATGATCAACAATTCAGGATCAGATAACAAAGCGCGACCAATTGCCACACGTTGTTTCTCTCCCCCAGATAAGTCATGCGGATAACGCCTCAACAACGAGCCTATCCCTAACAAGGTCACCACTTCATCAAATGTGTTTTGATTGTACGTTTTGCACCCGTATTTTAGGTTTTTAGACACTGACATATGTGGAAAGAGTCTGGCGTCTTGAAACACATATCCAATGCGTCGGCGTTCTGGTGGCAGGTTAATTCCCTTTTCACTGTCGAAAAGAACTTGGTCACCAATCTGAATTGAACCTGAGTCCGGTGTGACAAGCCCGCTGATCGCATTAATCAGCGACGTTTTACCAGCCCCTGAGCGACCAAAAATGGCGGTGATACCAGAAGACGGTATAGACGCGTTCAGTGACAAAGAAAAGTTGTCACGCTGCAGCATCATGTTCAAGCTAATCATTGAATACCCATCCTGCGCTTCATTCGGCGACTGAGCCATTCTGACCCAACAAGAGACAGTAGCGCGATAACAATGGATATTACACAAAGTCGAGCGACGCTCTGCTCTGCTCCAGGGGTTTCAATAAACGCAAACATCGCCAGTGGAATGGTTTGCGTCTCTCCAGGAATGTTTGAAACAAAGGTAATGGTCGCGCCAAATTCTCCCAAGCTACGCGCAAATGCCAGTACCAACCCCGATAGGATGCCCGGCATGATTAAAGGCAATGTGATCGTAAAGAATACGCGCCAAGAAGAAGCCCCTAGAGTGCGCGCCGCTTGCTCGAGTCTCTGATCAACAAGCTCTAATGACAAGCGAATCGCTCTCACCAACAAGGGAAATGCCACCACTGCGGAAGCTAGGGCAGCTCCCTTCCAGCTAAATGAAAACGAAACGCCAAATGTTTCATATAACCATTGACCCACAGCGCCTCTTCGGCCCATAACAATCAATAGCAAGTAGCCAATAACCACGGGTGGCAAAACAAGGGGTAGATGAATTATCCCATCCACGATTGCTTTTCCCGCGAACTGCTTTCTGGCTAGCACCCATGCCATCGCAATCCCCAAAGGTAAGCTCGCTGACACGGCCACCACGGAAATTTTCAAGCTAAGTAGCAGCGCTTCCCACTCTATGGGTGTAAGTAGCATATTTTACAGTTGCTCTTGTGATGAATGAATAACAACAAAGCCATTGCCCTGCAAAATCGATTTGGCTTTTGGTGAATCTAAATATGAAAAAAAGCGCTTAGCCTCGTCAGATGCATTTGGCGTCATCGCTTTTGGGAAAACGATCGGGGTATGTGTGTTACTAGGAATATCAGCCACCACTTTTACAGACGAAGACGCGAGAGCGTCAGAAAGATAAACCACACCGAGTGGCGCTTCTCCTCGCTCAACCAATGCGAGTGTTGCGCGAACACTGTTAGATAAAGCGAGCTTATCTTCGACAACACGCCATAAATCTATCGATACCAGCGCCTGCTTCGCATAGATACCAGCTGGCACATGGTTTGGGTCAGAAATAGCTATTCGGCTATTTCCTATGGCTTTATTGATAGCTTCGACCGTTAACGTCACTTCACCAATAAGGTTGCGATCAGCAACAAGCACCAACTCATTCTCTACCCACGGAGAGACAGTTTCGGGTTCAATTGCTAACTCTGACACCGCATATTCCATCCATTTTTCATTCGCTGAAATGTAAATATCGGCGGGTGCACCGTAGGCCAGTTGACGGGCTAAAGCCGAAGAAGATGCATATGAGATGGTGATAGCTTGTTCAGTCTCTTGCTCATATGTTTGTGCAATCTCATTCAATGCTGTTGTCATTGACGAGGCTGCAAACACGAGAACTCTTTCTTCAGCGGATACAACTCGGGGGAGAAAAGAGGCTGTGATGAACAAAAACAGAAAGATACGTTGCATGCAATCCCTAACTGGTACGCGGCAGAAAGGCAATATCATAACAAGTATTTTGGTGAGACACGTATTCAAACCATGAAGAATTACTCGGCCTGCTGATAAAGCAAACAATGCATTGCCGATCCTACGTGATCTTCACGACATGACCGACTCCGTAGCTTCATTATCGTATCACTATGCTTCTGTATTAATGACAATGGTATATCGATTGTCACTTGCCACCAGCATATATAGAATTTGCTGCCCCATGGAAGGATGAGAAATTAGATAGTTTCCTTGTGGGAATTCTGCGTCCTCTGGACCAACAAGCACCATAGTGTAATGCTCAACCAATCGACCTTCGATTGTCGTTTGGTTTCCGGCTTCTTCCCGCACGGATTCTACCAAAACATCGTACTCGTTCTCTGCACCGTCGATCAGCTGAACCGAACTTCCAGCTAGCTTGGAAACATTTTCCCAAGACAATACATTCATTGTTATTCCCCCGACGTCCTTGTTGGCCACTTCATCGCGCTAAATTGAGAAAAGAGTTGGTTTCTAACCACCAAACTCCACAAGTAAGCTTTGATTAAAGTGTAGCCACAAGAGAACCAACAAACTGAATTTAAGTATGATTTTCTGACAGTTGCCCCAAAAATACTCGAAATATTTCGACACCAGTCTGATAGCAAATGGCAAGTTGCACAAAACTCAAAATCTTCAGGGATAACAGATACGCTTTAAACAGGCCAACAATAGGGCATATAGAGGATGAAAATAGAAAAGTGAAAAATAAAAGATGAATGGTGAATGGTGAATGGTGAAAAAGTGTATAACCAGAAACGTCACGATGACGTTTCTGGATCTTGCTGCGCTTAACGCATTTTCAAAGGACGCGAACCTTGCGATTTACTTTGATGGTAGAACCACAGGCGTCTGGTTTTATTAGTCATAATAAACACCTTTATTTATTGGCTCAGGCGGTAACGAGAAACACCCATACTGCTTTGACACAGTAAGCTTCATTAATTACCTGATAGATAGTAAAAATACTTCGTATAAACACAATGCCATTAACTGGCGTATCCCCCTCATGATTTTAGAGGAGCGCTTCTGTTAGAGTGGTGTATAAACTCATATGTGTTTAAAGAAGCTAATGATATGACAGGGGAAAATGAATAAAATTCCCTATATCGTCACGATATCTCTATATTTATTACAATAGTTTGCACTTTTCAAGTGAATCCGCCCCAATTCATACTGTCGAAGTCACAGTTCAGTTTAATGTTCGTTAACTTACGAAGGATTCGCTCACTATTCGTACCTTGTCGGTTTAAAAACCGCATTTCGTACTGCTATCTTTCGCTGAGTTCGGCTACACTCCGCACATCAGCCATAAGAGAGTGACAAACATGTCGCATGAAGAAATTGAAGTAGAAGCCATTGGCATCGAAGTATCTGCCCAACCGGTCGAACTCTACAAGGTACTAAAAATCGCGAATGCGGTCAGCGGTGGCGGTGAAGCGAAGATGGCTATCGTAGAAGGCTATGTGGCTGTTAACGGTGAAATTGAAACGCGTAAACGTCGTAAAATACATGATGGTGACGTTATTCAATTCAATGAAGAATTCTACGTCTTGTTGTGTGACGCACCTCCGACACCCGTTGAACCTCGCCAAGCTAAGCCTGTAAAAGCGCAAAAAAACAATGTGTCTGCGGCAAAGAAAAAACCGGCATCTAGTGCACCTGCATCTAGCACGGTAGATAAAAAGCCTGCGTCACCAAAAGCGCCAGCCAAGCAAACCAAAAGTGCTGACAAAAAACAGAATAAGACACCAAAGATTGAAAGACCTAAACAAGGCAAATCCTCCGCGGAAACATCTAAAAGTGATACGGCCACTGGCCGAAAGCTAATCTCTTTCTAAGCGACGTGATTTTCTTGCCAACGGATCGCCCTCGCCCACCAAGATAAATTGACGGGCACTCTGTGAATGAATGAAAATTCGTGTGTGAGCTGTGATGTTTTACAGAAAATGAAAAAGCCACCTAAGCGGTGGCTTTTTGTTTAGCTCTAAAAGTTGAAAATCGAATACTGTGTGGTGTTTCAAAGTTTACTCGCCCTACATTGCTCACTACGTTGAGCTTCCTTACCTCGTGCGTTTCATTGCATGGGTTCTTTGGAAAGTAAGGTCTTACGTTCACTTACGATGCGTATTTCCTACGCCGATGTAACAGTCCAAATTGTTTTGCAACCCAGTATCAGTACCAGAATCTAAGTTTCTTGGTGTCGCTTTCTGGTACGCCGAGCTTGGAGCTCATCCTCATTCGTCAGTCATGTTTGGTTGCAATTTGAGTATATGAAAAGCTGCCATACCTGCCATGTCACACTTCTATGATTGTGATCCGGTTTCAGAAATCAGTTTTTTGTCGGTTTGATCACCAATTCTCGGCAGGAATTATGCTTTGATTCCCAACATGGTCTACTTGAAACAGTCAGCCCCATCTATTCCTTTTACTGCACAAGTCCCTACCCATATAAAAACAAAAGAAATTATATTCACCTCAGCACAAGCTGGTTTTGTCTGCGTATAATACGCTCCTATTCAAACGTGCTAACTCGACACCATGGATGACAGTTTGACAGCATTTCATTCCCCATTTCGATTCATCCCAACCGCTCAAGCATCTCTGGCAATGGCGTACTTTGGGCTAGGCGTTGCGTGGTCACTCTATCACCCCTTCACGGGCGACATCTCTCGACCGTTACTATCGACTGTCGGCATACTTCTCATCGGTGGAGTGTGGCTGAAGTACGTCTTTGAACCTAAACGCTTCTTCCAAGATCTTCGTGATCCGCTGTATGGCAGTTTGATGGCACCAATGACCATGTCATTACTGCTCATGGCTGACTTTCTCAGTGAAGTTAGCGTTCGTGCTGCAATCTTCATTTGGTATCCCGCAGTGGTGATGCACATCTTCATGATGTGTTATTTCTTCTTTCACCAATTTAAGTCCTTTGATAAATCCCATATCTACCCCAGTTGGTTTC
Organism: Enterovibrio makurazakiensis; assembly: GCF_050336585.1. Lineage (NCBI taxonomy): Bacteria > Pseudomonadati > Pseudomonadota > Gammaproteobacteria > Vibrionales > Vibrionaceae > Enterovibrio > Enterovibrio makurazakiensis. The sequence goes on along the minus strand of NZ_JAKJSE010000007.1, from coordinate 254,231 downwards.
TGTACCCTGTGGGATTAATTAGCAGCACACTTGCTGGGCCAAAACTCGGGTTCGGAGACGAATCAGAACTGGTCGCGCACATTTGCATCGCTGCCTACTTCTGCATGTTGCCATTTGTGCTGTATCGTCTGTGTTTCTTAGACAGTTTGCCAAGAAACTCTCGCCCTGTTCTGGCGATCATGGCAGCGCCCGTCAATCTGGCACTCACTGCGTATTTAGTGAACATGACAAACCCAGACCCAGTGTTAGCGGGTGCGCTTGCTGGGGTTGGAATTATGATGACTCTCTTCGTCTATCTGTGCTATTTCGATTTATTGCGTGAGCCTTTTCAGCCCACATTGGCAGCATTAACATTTCCCTCAGTTATTAGCGCCGTTGCTATGGAGCGACTCACTCTCTGGCTAGGTACTGATTTCCCGCATTGGTCGTGGTTAGAGCGCTTGGGCTTAATTGAATTGACGGTTGCCACCTTGCTCGTCAGTTGGGTCAGTTTTGGCTACATTCGGCATTACGGCTTCGGCAAATAACAAAATGCGAAAGCCCCATGCAGGGGCTTTTTTCACTGTCGGGCGTTGTGCAAGGACGCTTACTCCACTTTCATGGCCTCGATAAGAAAATCGATAAAACAACGAACCTTTGATGACATGTGCTTACGGCTTGGATAGACAATAAACACATCAATATTGGTTCGCGGAAAATCACGGAACAGTTCAATCAATTCGCCAGATTCTAACTCACCATTTAAATTAAACAGTGGCATCCGCGTGATCCCTTCCCCCGAAAGACACAACAACAACTCCAACTGCGAACTGTTACTCACCACGAAACTCTCTAGCTCAACGTCAATCGCACTGCCGTCATGGTTTTTATAGCGCCACGTATTGTAAGACGGGATATTGCTGTAACTGATGACTTTATGGTTGACCAAATCTTGCGGATGCGTCGGTAAGCCGTGTTTTTCAACATATGCAGGGGATGCAATAGTGACCGCGTGCGAAGAATGAATTTTTCGGCTAATCAAACTTGAGTCATCGAGCGCTTGTGAAGCGCGAATCGCGATATCAAACCCCTCAGCAACCAAATCTATCTTTCGGTCATTGAGTTCAATGTTCAGAGAGATATCTGGATACGCTTCGGAGAACCCCCGCAAAAATGGTGCTAGACGCGTTAAACCAAAACTGGTTGGGCAACTTATTTTAAGGTTTCCTTTCGGTGTCACCTGACGACCCAACATGGCATTTTCAAGCTCTTCAGCATCCTGAACTATTTGCCGACACTGCTCATAATACAGCTCACCTTCAGGCGTTAAGCTTAGTGATCGCGTTGTTCTATGCAACAAGCGTACACCTAGCCGCTCTTCCAGCTTGTTGATTTCTTTGCTGATATAGGATGTTGAGTGCCCGGTGCGATCCGCTGCTTTGGTAAAACTGCCAGCCTTCATCACCTCTCGAAATATCACCATTCCATCTAGCAGTTGTGTATTCATTTTCCCATATCTCATGCCTTTCCGAACCACTGAGCATAATTAATTACATGTCATATGGAAACAATCATTATTCATATAGGACATTAATCTTTGTATGGAACAGATTTATAGTGACTTCAAGACATAAGACGTCAACCAAACTTACAGGCTTACAACCTGACGCCACACGGCGAAAACAACACGAATTCTTAGGGGAAACACCATGAAAGTATTAGCATTTGGCGCAACCAACAGCTCTCAGTCAATCAACAAGCAATTAGCCGTCTATGCGGCAAGCCTTATTGAAGGTGCGGAAGTAGAAACACTGGATTTGAACGACTTTGAAATGCCCATTTACAGCTCAGACCGTGAAGCAGAATTAGGACAGCCAGAACAAGCGAAGGCATTCTTTACAAAAATTGGCGAAGCAGATGCCATCATCATCTCTTTCGCTGAGCACAATGGTTCTTATACTGCGGCCTACAAAAACGTATTCGACTGGACGTCACGTATCGACATGAAAGTGTTCCAAGGCAAACCTGTGGTATTTCTTGCTACATCACCTGGCCCAGGCGGTGCAGGTTCTGTACTTCAAGGCGCTGTTGGTTCTGCCCCTTACTTCGCAGCCGATGTAAAAGCCTCGCTTTCCGTGCCAAGTTTCTACGATAACTTCGACATGGAAACGCAAACGCTACGCAATGAAGAAATCAAAGCGCAGCTTCAAGATGCAATTAACACACTGACGAAGTAATCAACTCAGACTAAAAAGACATTTGAATGCGGGCGATTAGCCCGTTTTTTTCAGCATGCCAGCAGTCTCGATAAAATCGATGATATCGCTTAACCCTTGTTTCTCTTTTAGATTGGTAAATACATAGGGTTTGTCTTTGCGCATTCGTTTTGTGTCGGCTTCCATCACATTGAGATCGGCGCCCACATACGGTGCTAAGTCAATTTTATTGATAACCAGTAAATCGGAACGGGTAATACCGGGCCCGCCTTTACGCGGGATCTTTTCCCCTTCCGCGACATCAATCACATAGATGGTGAGGTCAGCAAGCTCAGGGCTGAAGGTCGCACTTAAGTTGTCGCCGCCACTTTCAACAAACACCACGTCCAAATCTTTATGATGACGCGCCAAGCTGTCCACGGCTTCAAGGTTCATTGAAGCATCTTCCCTGATGGCAGTATGTGGGCACCCGCCAGTTTCAACGCCTACAATTCGGTCTGCATCCAAGGCTTGGGCTTCCGTCAAAATACGCTGATCTTCACGGGTATAAATGTCATTCGTGACCACAGCAATGCTATATGTGGTTCGAATCGCTTTGCACAATACTTCAAGCAATGCGGTCTTTCCTGACCCAACAGGACCACCCACACCGACACGTAAAGGCTGTTTGTAGCTCATAGTCATTCTCCTTAACTCCTAACCGAAAAGATTAAGAGCGAAATAGTCGCGAATATTGCGTTTCATGTTGGCTTGAAGCGATCGCCTGAGCAGGTGCAAACCCGCCGATTTGCTCATCCATTACGTCGTGTGAGGCTGCCACCACATCATCAAGCACTGACGTCAATGCCAATAGCACCTCTTGCCCTGCGGTTTGTCCTAAAGGAATCAGCTTTACGCCTGCCATCACAGTGTTTTCCAACCAACTCCAGATATAGCCTTCACACAGTGTTTCTTCGTCAATGCCCCAACGAACCCCAGCAAGTGCAAATCCAGCAATCTGGCTTTTTTGAGCAATGCCGGCCCAAACGTTGCCGTCGTCCACCACGTTAAGTTGCTTAAGCAAGGTCAACATGGTTCTGCCACGCTGGATTTCTTCTTTCCTGAATTCCGCTGTTTCGCGGCTGGCATATAACCATTGGCACCAATACTCCGCTGCTTCAACATCGCCTGATTGAAATGCACGATATATACGACGCAACACAGGCAATTCGAGGTAGAGCATTGAGTCAAAGGCCATGCCATTGAGCCAGTCTGTTAAATCAGATTGGCTCCCCACCCATCCACATTCAATCGCCCACTCAAGACCTTGGGAGTAGCTGAATGCGCCAACGGGCAGTGACGGACTAATGAGTTGAAACAGGCGATACTGTGCAGTCATTCGATGATGTCTCTTTTTCACCCTTTTTACTCATACAGGTGCTGGTTGAGCTCACACCGCCAGCATGATCATGCGTGACAGTATTTACAATGGTGTCGCCACTGGCTGACTCTTTATGTGGGTGTGCAGCGGCTGGCATCGCCATCGATGCAATCAACAATAAACATGCCGCAGCAAACAACGGTTTCTTTTCCATGTTCTTTCTTCCTCTGTTATTGCTCTCTTTGTTAAAGCGTTCTCAATATCGACGTGCATTTAGTGATGATGATTGTGACCTGATGAGTGACCGCCATAAGCACCGGACTCAGGTTCAAATGGTGCCATTTCGACAACCACGTTTCCGCCAAGTAACCTCACCATTTCATCAAGGACATGATCATGCTGATAGCGTACCCAACCGTCACCAACTTGAAGCGGCACGTGACGATTACCAAGGTGATAGCTCAATCGTGCCAAGAGGTGTGACGAGCTGGCGTACACTGTCGACACATTTTCTTCCGCCGCTACAACACGCACGCGAATCCCATCAGCGGAAATAAGCACATCCCCGCCACGCAGGGTCAGACCTCTAGGCAAAAACAACCCTGCTTCACTGCCATCATCAAGCGTTACCTTAATACGACTTTTGATTCGTGCTTCTATTCCTAAGTGCACCGTCGGAAGGTGTTCAGAATCTTCCGGTGCATTACTGACTTGTGTAAATTCGATCATCCAAGATCCTCAAGAAAAGTGACTGAAAACCTAACGCGTTAAAACAGAAAGTAACGCTGCGCCATTGGCAATACATCTGCAGGCTGACAAACCAAGAGCTGCCCATCAGCTCTCACTTCATAGGTCTGCGAATCAACCTCAATATTTGGCTGCCAGTCGTTTAATTTCATGTCGCTTTTGCGAATATTTCGGCAATTTTTGACCGCGCTGACACCGCTTTTTAAACCCAACATATCTGGCACGCCACTGTCGATAGATGCTTGAGACATAAACAGCAGCGAACTCTGCTGTGGCCCCGCGCCATACGCGCCAAACATAGGTCGATAATGCACTGGCTGTGGCGTTGGAATAGATCCATTGGGGTCGCCCATTGGCGCTGTCACAATCAAACCGCCTTTGATTACCAATGAAGGCTTAACACCAAAGAAAGCGGGCTTCCAAAGCACCAAGTCAGCCAATTTTCCTTCTTCTATCGAACCCACTTCGTGCGAGATACCGTGAGTAATGGCGGGGTTGATGGTGTATTTCGCGATATAGCGTTTAATGCGACAGTTATCGCTGTGGCTTGGGTCGCCTTCTAACGCGCCAAACTGCACTTTCATTTTGTGCGCGGTTTGCCACGTACGCAGTATTACTTCGCCGATTCGCCCCATGGCTTGGGAGTCTGACGAAATCATGGAAAACGCCCCCATGTCATGCAACATATCTTCTGCGGCAATGGTTTCACGACGAATACGTGACTCCGCAAAGGCGATGTCTTCGGCAATAGACGGCGATAAATGATGACACACCATCAGCATGTCGAGGTGTTCATCCACCGTGTTCACGGTATAAGGTCGCGTTGGGTTGGTAGAGGATGGCAGAACGTTCGGCAAACCTGCCGCTTTAATGATGTCCGGCGCATGACCGCCACCCGCACCTTCCGTATGGTAGGTATGGATAACGCGATCTCCAATCGCGCCGAGCGTTGCTTCCACAAAGCCACATTCGTTGAGCGTATCGGTATGAATGGCCACCTGTACGTCGGTCACTTCAGCAACACTCAAGCAGTTATCAATCGCCGCCGGCGTAGAACCCCAATCTTCGTGTAGCTTAAGACCGCACGCACCCGCAACGATTTGTTCATCAAGTGCATCAGGCAAACTCGCATTACCTTTGCCCAGCAAACCGAAGTTCATGGGAAATGCATCAAGCGATTCCAACATTCGATGAATGTTCCAAGGCCCTGGTGTACACGTGGTGGCATTGGTCCCTGTCGCTGGGCCTGTGCCTCCACCAATCATTGTTGTCACTCCAGAAGTGAGCGCCTCATCAATTTGCTGTGGGCAGATATAGTGAATATGTGTATCGATGCCTCCCGCAGTGACGATTTGCCCTTCACCAGCAATGACCTCTGTTCCTGGGCCGATGATAATATCGACATTGTCTTGCACATCAGGGTTACCCGCTTTGCCGATACCTGTAATCCGTCCGCCTTTTACCGCTAAATCGGCTTTTACAATGCCCCAATAATCCAACACAACAACATTGGTGATCACTAAGTCTGGCGTTTCAAAACTCGGTCGTTGGCTTTGTCCCATTCCATCACGAATAGTCTTACCGCCGCCAAACTTCACCTCATCGCCATATTCGGTATAGTCTTTCTCCACTTCCAACCAAAGATCCGTATCAGCCAATCGGACACAATCTCCCGTGGTTGGCCCAAACATCTCGGCATAGGCTTTGCGCGAAATACGTGCCATATCAATCGTCCTTCTTCGGGGTTCCGGTGCCATCTAATGGCCCCATCACTTTGCCTTGGAAACCATAAACGGTGCGAGATCCCGCGTAAGCAACCAATTCGACGGTTCTGCTTTGACCCGGCTCAAAACGAACAGCGGTGCCGGAAGGTATGTTTAAGCGAAATCCACGCGCAGTGATTCGGTCGAACACCAAAGCATCATTCACTTCGAAAAAGTGATAGTGCGACCCTACCTGAATCGGACGATCACCCGTATTCGCGACATCAATTGACACTTTCGTTTTACCCGCGTTAATTTCGATATCGCCGTCTTTGGTTCTCATTTCTCCGGGCACAATACCTGAATTTGAACCCGAAGAGCTTGAGAGACTGGTCTGAGACATAAGGGATTCCTCACACAATGGGGTCATGGACGGTGACCAATTTGGTCCCATCAGGAAACGTCGCTTCCACTTGCACGTCGTGGATCATGCTCGGCACACCGTCCATCACATCATCCACCGTCAAGATGGTGCGCCCAAAGTCCATTAACTCAGCAACGGTTTTTCCGTCCCGTGCACCTTCCATGATTGCCGCGCTAATTAGAGCGACTGACTCAGGGTAATTAAGCTTTAACCCCCGCTCTTTTCGTCTTTCTGCCACTAGTGCTGCGGTGAACAACAATAGCTTGTCCTTCTCTCTGGGTGTCAACTCCATGGTATTCACTCCTTACCGTGTCGCTGCTTCTATTGCACAACGACATCGTCGTTTTATGTTCGCCAAATTCTTGGAATATCAGGTATTTCTCCGGTCCAATGCAGTCGAACCTGTTGCCAGCACAAAGCCATGACGTTGAACAGAACGTCAGTTTTAAGCGCCAACGCACGCACAATCACCAAACCATCAACCTCTGTGATACCCAATTCAATCCCCGTCAGATTCGTCATGTCTGCGCGGGTCAATTTTTGCTCTTGTTGCTCACTCCACCAGAGCTTGAGCCTCTCCACGATGGCTTCCGCATCGCCGTGCACAATCAATGTGCCACATACCGAATGCCCTCTTAGCCCCGTTGCAGAAAAACGCATTTGCTCAGGATTCACACGAAGGCGTTCACAAAGAATCAATCGCTCATCGACATGCACTGTGGTTAACCCATCAATTTCGCCGTTTTCAAATGTGGTTTCTGTCGCGGGCTGTCCTAGTGTCCACACATCCCAGCCAATAAACTGAGCGCTAGCCGTTAGAGAGATCGCCGTGCGCGTGCGCAAACGCGCATTGGGAAAAGCGATATTTTCTAGTGGTAGCCATTCAAGTCTTGCGCTATCGGCAACCGTAAGGGTTTGTGTAAGCTGGCCAATACGACCATCCGACCGATAAAATCGCGTTGCACCAGGAGTGGTAATCAGTGCTTTCGAACCGACAGCGAGATCGACATGCACATCCAATGAATCACCGCCTACAACCCCGCCAGGCGGGTGCAAAAGATGGGTATGGCACACGCCGCCTTCTGGGTATAGCGAACGCTGAACCGCAAGAGGACCTTTATGGGTGCGATGCTTAAGCACGGTTTTATCGCCCCGCGCCACATAGCCAAGGGTTAGCTCAGCTTCCCAACTTCGGTATGGCATTTCATCCAAGGTGTGAATGGGCCAATCAATCACAGTTTGGGCCATGTGCGCTCCTCTACACCGTCAAATACTGTCGAATCAGGTCATCAGACAAATGACTCATCTCGCCACTCGCAACATCACGTCCCCGATCAAGTAGGCAAAATCGGTCACCAACCTTTCGTGCAAATGGGAGCTTTTGTTCAACCAAAATAACCGTTAGCCCCATCTCTTGATTGAGCTTGCAGATAATGTCACCTATCTCTTGAACAATGTTCGGTTGAATGCCTTCTGTCGGCTCATCAAGCAACAACAGTTTTGGGTCAATCACCAATGCACGTGCAATGGCTAACTGCTGTTGCTGTCCACCAGACAAATCACCGCCAAAACGCTTTTTCATTTCTGCCAAAACAGGGAACAACTCATAGATATATGGCGGTATTTTCCTGTCACTCTTGGGGCGGATCGGTAACCCTATTTCCAAGTTTTCTTCCACGGTCAATCGCGGAAAGATCTGCCGCCCTTGAGGCACATACCCCACGCCCAAGCGCGGGCGCATTTCTGCGCGATGTTTAACGAGATCCTCTTCTTCCAGTATCATCTCGCCACTATCAACAGCCAGTAATCCCATAATGCTTTCAAGCAGCGTCGTTTTGCCGACACCGTTTCTCCCCATCACCACAGTGCATTTCCCTTTTGGCGCGTTTAGGGACAAATCCCAAAGCGTTTGGCTTTCCCCGTATCGCTGATTTAATCCATTTACACTCAGCATGGCGTTTCCTGTCTTATATCCATATGCGCTCGCTGCGCGTTCAAAGTGTTATTGCCTCAAGTTCAATGTGCTATTGCCCCAAGTAGACTTCGCGAACCCGCGGATCATCTTGGATCTCTTTCATCTTGCCTTCAGCCAATACATGTCCTTGATGCAATACGGTCACGGTAGACGCGATACTTCTGACGAAGTCCATGTCATGCTCCACCACCATGATCGAATGGTTGCCCGCCAGTGATAGCAAAAGCTCCGAGGTTCTATCCATCTCTTGGTGAGTCATTCCAGCAACAGGCTCATCCACCAGCAACAGTCGCGGCTTTTGCATCAATAACATGCCAATTTCTAGCCATTGCTTCTGGCCGTGTGACAACCTTCCTGCTTGCATTCTGTAGTGCGTTTCTAAGCCTATAAGCTCCAATACACGCATGATGTCGCATTTTTGCTCACTCGATAGAACTGCCCGAAACAGTGCCCAAGTGTCTTTCTTTCCAGACATGGAAAGCTCAAGATTCTCCCAAACCGACAGCGCTTCAAATACCGTCGGTTTTTGAAATTTCCGCCCGATCCCTGCGTTCGCAATTTGCGCTTCATCCATGTTGAGAAGATTGAGTTGCTGCCCTAACCATACTTCACCCGTATCGGGCCGTGTCTTACCCGTGATGATGTCCATCATGGTGGTTTTACCCGCCCCATTTGGGCCGATAATGCAGCGCAATTCGCCTTCCTTGATGTAGAGGTTTAAATCGTTAATCGCTTTGAACCCATCAAAGGAAACAGACACACCTTCGACATAAAGCAACATGCCGCTTTTTACATCGACCTTGGGGTTGAATGGTGGTTTCAAAAAGCTGAACACCTGGTCACGACGCGTGAGATCAGCAAAGAACTCTGCGCTTCCCGTTTGTTCTGGTAGATGTTCCGCTTGGTAACGAACACCTTCATTCCACAGTGCTTTCGACATCATGAATTTGTCTCCTGTTTCCGCAAGAATCCGCTCACCCCATTTGGCAAATACAAGGTAGCCAGCACAAACAATGCACCCAACGCGAATAACCAAACTTCGGGGAATTCCACGGTGAACCAACTCTTGGCATAGTTAACAAGGAGTGCACCAATAATCGCGCCATATAGCGTCGCCCTGCCGCCAAGCGCCACCCACACCACCACTTCAATCGAATTCAACGGCGCAAACTCGCCAGGGTTAATAATACCAACCTGTGGGACATACAATGCTCCAGCAACGCCTGCAATGGCGGCAGATAACACGAATAACCAAAGCTTGCTTTTCTCCACCGTGTATCCCACGAAACGGGTACGCGATTCCGCGTCTCGAATCGCGATAGTCAGCGATCCTAATCGGCTAACCACGATTGCACGACACAACAGGTAAGCCAGCATCAATGCGATGACTGTGGCTACAAATAAGGACACACGCGTGACATCACTTTGAAGGCTAAAGCCGAGAATATCTTTGAAATCGGTCAGGCCATTGTTTCCACCAAACCCCATTTCATTGCGAAAAAAAGCGAGCATCAGCGCAAAGGTCATGGCTTGGGTCATGATCGACAAATATACGCCTGATACGCGTGAGCGAAATGCCAACCACCCAAACACAAACGCCAACGCACCGGGTATTACCACGGCCATAATGCAGGCGAACCAAAATTGGTCAAAACCCATCCAAAACCAAGGTAATTCCTGCCAATTGAGAAAAACCATAAAGTCGGGAATTTCCGGGTTGCCGTACACACCGCGGTCGCCAATCTGACGCATCAGATACATGCCCATGGCGTAACCACCCAATCCAAAGAAAGCGGCATGACCCAAACTCAATATGCCAAGGTAGCCCCACATCAGATCGACCGCCAAAGCAAGAATGGCAAAGCTAAGGTATTTACCCAGTAACGAAACGGTGTACGTTTCTAAATGAAAAGGGCTGCTTTCTGGCACCCATAAATTCAATACGGGCACCAAAACCACCGTCAGGCTCAGCAACGCCATTAACGTGACGCTTGGTGCATCGAAGAGCGGCTTGTAAACGCTAGTAATCGTTAGTGATTGGCTTTCTGTTTGTTGGTTTTCAGACAATTTTTTTTCCATGATGCGTTAATCCTCCGCCATACGGCCGCGCTGAGGAAAGAGTCCTTTCGGGCGTTTTTGAATAAACAAGATGATAAAAACCAGCACTAGAATTTTGGCGAGCACTGCTCCAGCCCAAGGCTCTAAAATTTTGTTAAACACACCGAGGCTTAAACCCGCTGCGAGTGTCCCCCATAGGTTTCCAACGCCGCCAAAAACCACCACCATGAAAGAGTCAATGATGTAAGCCTGCCCCATATTTGGGCCAACATTGGTTAATTGCGACAACGCAACACCCGCTACGCCAGCGATACCAGACCCTAAACCAAAGGTCGCCATATCCACCCATTCCGAGCGCACTCCCATGGCACGTGCCATAGGACGGTTTTGCGATACCGCGCGAACCTGCAGGCCAAGAGACGTGCGCTTGAGAACAAACAGCAACGCAAAGAACACCATTAAGCAGAAGATAATGATGTACATGCGACTGGTGGTGAGTTGTAGCATGGGGGTGACTTCAATCATGCCACTCATGAATTCTGGCGTACTAACAGAGCGGTTTAGCGGAGAGAAAATTGAACGTACTGCCTGCTGCAAAATGAGGCTGATACCGAAGGTGGCTAGCAAGGTTTCAAGTGGTCGTCCGTATAGGTGGCGGATCACTGAGCGCTCAATCGCCACCCCCACTAAACCCGATACGATAAAAGCTGCTGGGATTGAGAGAATTAAGGCGATGCCCGTATATTCGGGTAGGAGTAGTTGCATGACATACGTGGTATAAGCACCGATCATGATCAGCTCGCCGTGGGCCATGTTAATCACACCCATCACACCAAAGGTGATCGCAAGGCCAATCCCCGCCAATACCAATACTGACCCCAAACTCAGTCCAAAGTAGAGTGTCTGGGCGATGTCTACGACCCGCTGCGTTTCTTCATAGTTGGCTATCGCACTATCAAAAGCACGCTGAATAGTTTCCGGCGTGGCATCCGTCGTCTGTGCTTTTTCTGCTTTTAGCGCTTCATAAGCTTCGGCGAGTCCCGATGTTTCAAGTTGATCAATTGCGGATAACCGCGTTTCTACAGAGGTCTGCTCATCAAGCTGAGTGATGGCTACTGCGGCTGCCAGATAGGATTTGGTGACAGCGTCACTTTCAGTGACTAACAATTCAGAGATGACGGGAACGAGATCATTATCAACTTGCCCAAGCAAACGTTTTGCGCCAGCACGTTTGGCATCCAAGTCAACACTGGTTAGCGCTAACGTTGCCAGTGCTGTTTTAATTTGAGTGCGCATGCGGTTGTTCAATGTTACAGCGCGATATTGACGTTTTTTCTTAACCGTGATCGTGTCCCCTGAGCCAAGGTTGGTCAACACACTGCCCTTTTTCAAAGGAGGTTTCGCTAAGAACCACATTGATTTGTCTTTCTTGTGATAGACCACTTGCTTGTCCATCAACCCATTCAACAATGTCGTTGTTACGGGGAGATCAGAAGCAACAAGTTGCTTCACACCGGCTTCTTTGTCGGAAAAGGATTTGCTGGTGAGTAGCACTTCGATTTCTTCCATCGTCATCTCTGACGGTGAAGCGTCTGCCGAAACACTAAAAGACGTTATGAACACAACTAAAAGAGCACTCAAAAACCGACAGACGTTATTCCATCGTCTTGCCTGTTTACACATAAACGCGTTCCTTTGAAAAAGTCCTGCCAGTGCGGGAGAGTGTGGAAACAAAACCGCAAGGCAGGCAAATACAAGGCGTACAAGTTGTCGGGCGATGTCCGTATCCACCCGCCATCTTGTTTTCTAATCGATTATTCAGCTACACCTGAACATTGTCCTGTTTCGACATTGAAGCTGCCGCAAGACATTGGCTTCAGCCAACTTGCGAACAAGTCTTTAGACCCAGTGAGAAAATCAGACCATGCGTCACCAGCGACCACATCAGGGGTTTCCCATACGGTGACAAACTGACCATCATCTTGGATTTCGCCAATCAGCACAGGTTTAGTGATGTGGTGGTTTGGCATCATGGTGGCATAGCCGCCAGAGAGGTTCGGCACGGTGACACCGATAATTGATTCTTGAACCGCCTCAGAATCAGTCGTTCCCGCTTTTTCGACGGCCTTCGCCCACATGTTGAAGCCCAAGTAGGTGGCTTCCATTGGGTCGTTAGTCACGCGCTCATCATCTTTGATGTAGGCATGCCACTTTTCGACAAACTCATCATTCTGATCCGTTTCCACACTCATGAAATAATTCCATGCAGCAAGGTGACCAACCAAGGCCGAAGTATCCATACCAGAGAGTTCTTCTTCACCCACTGAGAACGCAACAACAGGAATGTCTTCTGCTTCTACACCTTGTGCTGATAGTTCTTTGTAAAAGGGCACATTGGCATCACCGTTAATGGTGGATACCACTGCGGTTTTCTTGCCTTGAGAACCGAACTTTTTAACGTCAGATACAATCGACTGCCAATCGGAATGGCCAAATGGGGTGTAGTTGATCATGATGTCTTCTTTCTCGACACCTTGGTCAATCAGGTAGGCTTCGAGGATTTTGTTGGTTGTGCGAGGGTAAACATAGTCTGTGCCCGCTAAAACCCAACGTTCAACATCCAGTTCATCTTTCAGATAATCAACGGCTGGGATCGCCTGTTGATTGGGTGCCGCGCCAGTGTAGAAAACGTTCTTCGACGACTCTTCACCCTCATACTGAACGGGGTAAAACAGCAAACTATTGAGCTCTTCAAACACAGGAAGTACAGATTTGCGAGAAACAGATGTCCAGCAGCCAAAAACTACATCGACGTCTTCTTTCTCGATTAACTCTCTGGCCTTCTCTGCAAACAAAGGCCAATTAGATGCAGGGTCAACCACTACGGCTTCGAGTTTCTTACCAAGCAGGCCACCATTTTTGTTCTGCTCGTCAATCATCATCAGTACGGTGTCTTTCAATGTGGTTTCACTGATTGCCATCGTCCCTGACAACGAATGAAGCACACCCACCTTGATCGTGTCTTCCGCCGCCACAGCCTGTAACGACAGTCCACCCAGTGCAATCGCACTTACCCAATTTAATGCAACCTTATTTCCTTTCATTGCAACAGCTCCTTAATGAGTACCTGTGAAGCAAGAGAGCAAAAGGCTTGCCAATCAAGTGACTTGACTCGAAGAAATATCGTAACGGCATGAAATAGCAGCACAGTTTCACCGAACGATATACCCTTCCTCCCGTCAGAGTGAAATTGCGATGCTTATATTTGGTGCAGAACAACCAGTTCTGCGCACCGTCATTGAACGTGCACAAATACAGTGCGACATACGTTAACCGTGCGGATTGAAACTATTCGGACTAGGCTTTCGTATTGGTACTGAAATCCTTAATTGAATAAGGGGGCCAGCATGCGTGTACTGAATCGACTTAGCGTTTTATTGCTGCTGCTAGCGTCATCACCAAGCGTCTCGTACCCTTTTTACGGGCTTATCGAGCCCCATAGGACGTTGATTTTCTTTGCCCCAAGTTTTGACGATAAAGTACGCGCCTTCGAACGCCTCATGCTCGTACATAGTTGCCAAATCGATGATCGCGACCTTCACCCTGTCATTCTCAACATGCAGGATCTGTCTGACTCACAAGGGCTCTTTTCTTCGCAAGAAATCCTCAAGCTCGGCCAAAAATATGCCGTGGACACCAATGAACACATTGCGGTGTTAATTGGTAAAGATGGCACTGAGAAATTTCGCTGGCGGCAAACCGTGAATATCAACGAATTGGTTGACGTGATTGATGAGATGCCAATGAGAAAGGCGGAATTGAAACTTAGGGGAAACCGCTGCAGCATTTAGGTTTTACCAACTTGACTCATCTCGAAGTTCTTTAAGAAACACAAATGAATACTATTGCATAGCATTGTGCGATCTAAACCGTTCGCTTAGCGTAGTAACACGCCTAAGCATGCAATCAGTGCATGTGAGATGACTCTATATGGCGACATTTGAGGAGACAAAATGCCCAAGTACCAGTTTTTCTGTAAGCCTGATTCCAACCGCAAAGAATTCACTTATGCCGACATGGGTTCAGAGACATTTTTAGCCGAGAAGAATCAACTCATCGACCTCGGCTTTGAAGTCGAAGATGATGTGATCTATGCAGAAACCACTGAAGAAGCCGTGCAGAAATTCAAATCAAACTTCCTTGCGCCACTCGAAGACTATGCCAATTCAACGCCGAGCGGTGGTGCAGCGACGTTCGTCTTTGAGTTATACAAATCTGCATTTGGTAAGAATAAACAGTCCTAACTTACACTGTTAAAAAGTATTGCGGAGTAAAGCTAGCACTGCGAAGCTAACAAGCTGATCGTTATTTCATAGAAACAAGTGCCCCAATACACAAACACATGCGTGGCTGGAAAGCCCAATATTCAGTTCACGCATCTTCCTACTTTTCCTAATCACTATGTGAAATCTTCTTAATCATGTAGTTGTCACAGCGATTGAATGCAGCAAAAGATTGAAGTTCATCTTCAAACGCTGGCATAAACGCTTCACTTCGCCTCACCGATGGCTCTAAGTAAAGATGATTAACAACTAGCATCGATTTCGTTTTGTCCGCCTTACAGTCTGCTCGCGCCACCAACTCTCCATTCCAAAGAATGGGCAACGAAAAGTATCCAAATTTCCTTTTGGGCTCCGGCACATAACATTCGATGAGGTAGTCAAAATCAAAAAGTACACTTGCTCGTTTTCTTTGAATCACTAAGCTATCGAAGGGGGAAAGGATTTTTGCTTGTTTACGATTGAGCCGCCGACTAAGCAATGATAACGAGGCGGTTGCAGCAAAGTATGGTGACCCATCAATCTTAATTTTCTGAATACTCCCTTCATCACACAGTTCATTAAGTGTTGAGGCCACCAAGGTCTTCACGCCTTTTAACAGATACGTCATTTCTTGCACTGTCCCAACCCCATGCGCATTGAGATAATTGAGCACCAAATAGCGACCGTATTCTTGCTCTGAAGGCGGTGTCATATTGATTTTCTCAGGCAGAACCCGTTCAGTGAGATCATACACCTTGTGAAAACTCTCTCGCCTCGGCACCATGAGTTCACCTTGCATATAGAGGTTCTCTAACGCTTGTTTCGCAGGTTTTGTACCCCACCCTTGGCGTTTTCGACTTGGGGAGTCGAAATCTTTCGCCATTAAAGGGCCTTCATCTTCAATTCGCTTGAGAATAGCGTCCATCATAGTGTGATCTTTCGAATACCAGTGCTTATGTTCACCGGATTTGATCGCCGCTTTACGCGGAAGTGTGAATCGAAAATCTTTCATTGGAAGGAATGACGCAGCATGAGCCCAATATTCGAACACCTTTTTGCGCGCTAACAATTGAGGAATATGATTAAAACAATAGTCTGCATTTCGGCTCCACAACACATGATGATGAGCGCGCTGAACCACTGAAATCGTATCAATCTGCACGTAGCCTAATCGCTCTATAACAGACAGCGTCTTATCACAGTCACTGAGACGGGTTTTACTCGGCGAGAAACCTTGCGAAAGCAAGATGAGCTTCCTTGCTTCCGCTTTTGTTATTGATTGCATAGCACTTATCTGGAGGGGAATTTATCTTACTACCCACCGTACAGGATGTTGGTACCGCAACTCTACCATTCATTAACAATACTGCCGGTTTACCCGTCAGTTCACTCTTGCTATTCCGATAGCAGTGCATCCGTTTTCGCGGCACAGATAAAGTCGTTTTTGTGCAATCCTTTGATTTTGTGCGTCCACCAAGTCACAGTACAACGCCCCCATTCAAGCAAAATGGCTGGGTGATGGCCTTCTTGTTCAGCGAGTTCAGCAACAAGGTTCGAAAACGCCCACGCTTGCTTAAACGTTCTGAATGTAAACACGCGTTGAAGTTGGTCAATACCATCAACGTTCATGACGGTCCACTCTGGAATGCTCGGCATCAAGGATGTCGCTTCCGTTTCAGTCACGGCGGGCGCATCTGCGCGGCATGCTTCACATTGTAATTCTGATAATTCAGCCATTAAACTTACTCTCCTTTTAAGACTGTCTTTTAGGCGATTTTTTCTGGATAACAAGGTGGATGAAGCCCCAATGACATGGCGCGATGTACACAAGTCATTAGGTCTAGGTGTTGAAGATCGTATAAGTCATCTAGCGAATCTAAATGGAAGTACACAGGTTGAAGAATATCGATTCGATAAGGCGTTCGCATCACATCAATAACATCCAGCTTCTTCCGCAAAGGTGCGTCACTGCTGTAGGCGAATTCCGTTTCCGCTGGCGATGATAAGATCCCTCCGCCATATAGCGATCTATCGCCCGATGATTCAATCAATCCAAACTCAACAGTAAACCAATATAGACGCGCCAGATAAACGCGCTCAGCTTTTGTCGCATTAACACCCAATTGCCCATACAGCTGCGTGAAATCCGCAAAGGCTTTGTGAGTTAACATGGCACAGTGGCCAAATATTTCGTGGAAGTAGTCAGGTTCTTTCAGGTAATCAAGATCCGAAGCCGACCTTAGAAACGTGGCGACAGGAAAACGTTTTGATGCCAACAACGCGAAGAATCGGTCAAAGTTAATTAAGGCAGGAACAGGCTCTAGTTGCCAACCCGAGGTTTTCTTAAGCACTCGGTTAACGTCAACCAATTGAGGGACATGATTTTCGGCAAGGTTTAACATGGCGAGCCCTTCTAAATACTCTTCGCACGCCTTACCCTCGATGCACGCCAACTGCCGTGTGATCAGATGATGCCATATTTCGTTTTCTTCCATGCTCCACGCAATCTTTCCATTCGTATTTAATGGCTTCGATTCGTAGTGACCCTGTTTCATCATGACAAGCTCTCGATTACGTTCCTCTTAAAACGATAGTCTCTCCCTTCTTAAACTGGCACCAGATACACTGGGTTACGGTATGAAAGAATGTAAAAATAAATTTACGCGACACTTTTACAGTCGCATTAATATGCAAACCGCTGTCTATAAAATTTGTCACTAGAACAATCCTCATGTGCTGTTGTTGCGACAGACTACTGGCACAGATCACATAAATAGTTTGGTCTCAATAAGCATTTATTCTCTACAACCCCCGTTTGCCGTACTATTCGGTCAATCAACAGGAACAAACTCCCAGCGTGCGGTAAGAGGAGAAACAAGTCGTGGATAACCACTTAAGAACCAGAGGTTCATTCGAACAATGCTTGAGCACCAATGAAAACGGTGAACTTATAGCGTTGTATGATGATTTGGTACTCACAAGTGTCTATCAACCTATATTTCGCGCTGATGGTTCCACTGTAGGCTTTGAAGCATTGGTTCGTGCAAATACGGTAAACGATGAACCTATTTGCCCTGCTCATTTGTTTCGAGAGCTGGACATCGACCACCCACACTATCGCTCCCAAATAGATATCGACAGACTAGCCCGCGTTATCCATCTGCGGAATTTTGCGCCCTATGCAGGAGAACACGCCATATTTCTCAATATGCTCCCTTCCTCTGCGGTAGTCGCAATTGCAAAGTTTTCAAGCCAAAACCTCATGGTAAAACGTCTTGCTGAACTTGGTATTCCTCGGCAGCACGTCGTTTTAGAAGTTGTCGAGCATCTTCATGAAGATGTTCAGGCACTGGCGGTCGCATCTGCTCACTCTGTCCAAAATGGATTCCGCATTGCTATCGACGATTATGGTGTAAGTGGTTCACAAGAAACTCGTGTGCGCTCACTGAAACCCAGCATCCTAAAAATTGACCGTTCGCTTCTGCAAACCTACATGCAAGGAGAGACTCAACCTCTGCTAGATGGTATTGCTTTGGCAAAAGAGGTCTACGCGGAAGTTTTGGTCGAAGGGATTGAAAATGAAGCAGAATACGCCGCGATGAAAATGCTAGCTGTTGATTACTTTCAAGGATTCCATTTGGGTATGCCTCAACGCCTCTCAGATTATTTTCAACCTTCAAAGAAATCAGCGGTCACCACAGTCGCCCTCAGCTGATCGTTACCACTAGTAGATAATTACCTCTAGAAGATAGTTACCTCTGGCAGATCATTACCCTAAGTTGATAGGTACCCTCAATCGAGGGTTTTAATACAAGAATGGTTATATCTTGTTCGTTCGTTTTCTAATCCTCACAACCTTTTCCGTTGTCATCCGTAAAGTGCTAAAATCCCCGCCATATTAACGCCCAAGAGACGTCTATCAGTCACTTAAGTCATTTGACGCGGCGATAACACCGATTTATTAAGGCAATCATTTTTATGATTAACAACTCTATTCAGTGGTTCCCTGGCCACATGCACAAAGCACGTAAAGAGATTGAAGAAGTCGTTCCTAAAATCGACGTCATCATTGAAGTTCTCGATGCACGCATTCCGTTCAGTAGTGAAAACCCGCTGATTCGACGCATTCGTAAAGACAAGCCCGTCATCAAAGTCTTGAATAAGCGTGATTTGGCAGACCCTGAAATGACCGCCATCTGGCTCGAGCACCTCGAGAAAGAGCAAGGCGTGAAAGCGATGGCAATCACCACGGACAACGTAGGTGAAGTCAATAAAATCATGGATCTTTGTCGAAAGTTAGCACCTCATCGTGAAGACATGGGAAAAAGTATTCGAACCATGATCATGGGTATTCCGAATGTCGGCAAATCCACCATTATTAATACGCTAGCGGGCCGAGTTATCGCAAAAACTGGTAACCAACCTGCGGTCACTCGTCAGCAGCAACGCATTAACCTGCAAAATGGTGTGATACTTTCAGATACGCCGGGGATTTTATGGCCGAAAGTAGAAAACCCACACAGTGGTTTTCGTTTAGCTGCGACAGGTGCGGTAAAAGACACGGCAATGGAATACGATGAAGTCGCATTTTACACTGTTGAGTACCTTGCAAAAGCTTACCCTCAGCTACTGAAGAACCGTTACAACATCGAAGACTTACCAGATAGTGAAGTCGAGTTGATGGAAGCCATTGGCGAAAAGCGCGGTTGTTTACGAGCAGGTGGAAGAATTGACCTCCATAAAGCATCTGAAATTCTGATCAATGATCTCCGTAATGGCACGCTCGGTTTGATCACTCTTGAACACCCAGACATGATTGATAAAGAATTGGTCGAAGTAGAAGAAGCCGCTACGCTAAAAGCAGAGCAGAAAGCTAAAGTCAAAGAAGAACGCCGTAAGCGTTATTTGAAGAACAAACGCTAATTGCTGACGCCCTCGTACGCGAGGGCGATTGCACACCCCGCAAGATCATCGTCAAACCTCTCACCTTGTCATCGGTTATTCGCCGTAAAACACCGTTATCCATTGTCGTCACGTCTCATTCCTACCCCACTTTACGTATAAAAGCTGTTCTATTCTGAGTTCAAACAAGAAATTACCCGATCAGATGACAGGACGACCTATGAACGAGCTTGCTTCAATTGCACAAATTGGTGTGCTAACTGACCCAACAACTCACGCAGAATTTTTAACCTTTGTGCTGAAAGACCAATGGCTTAATGTTGATGAAGTAGGTGATGCTTTATCTCAACTTCCGGGAATTGAAAAGTCCATCCGACAAAAAGATGCCACCGCAAATGTATCTGTCACCATCGGATTTTCAGCCAATGCTTGGCCACTGCTGTTTCCTGACCTTCCCTTACCCACAGAACTTCATGTGTTTCCAGAAATGAAAGATGGACCAAGACATTTCCCTTCGACAGCCGGTGACATTTTCTTGATGGTGAAATCTGAACGCAAAGATCTTAATTTTCAAATCGCCAAATACACAGCAAAAGCCATCTCTGGCATCGCCGATTTGTCCGAAGATATTCAAGGCTATAAGTACCTTGATAATCGAGACATGATTGATTTTGTAGACGGGACTGAAAATCCGATTGATGAAGAACGTGTCGAGTCCGTTCTGATTGATGATGAAAACGATACCTATCTCGGTGGGAGCTATTTGGTGGTTCAACGTTACATTGACCGACAATCTTTATGGGATGACCAATCTACCGAGCACCAAGAAAAAGTGGTTGGTCGTACTAAAATGGATGACATTGAACTGAGTGACAATGAGAAACCTGCATGGGCACACAACAACAAAAGCAAAGTTGAAGTCGATGGCGAGGAAGTGAAAATGTTTCGACAGAATCGCCCCTATGGGAATGCCATTGAGCACGGCACTATGTTTGTGGGCTTTGCGAAAACCCCCACTATCATCGAAACGTCATTGACCCAAATGATCAATGCTGATGTAAACGGTGACTACGATCGCTTACTTGATTTTGTAGAAGCCAAAACAGGATCAAGTTACTTTGTTCCATCCCAGTCATTCATCGACGCACGTTTTGACGATTAACGAATACATGCAGTATCCACGTCTGCAAGAAGAAACGAAAAAGGCTGACAATATGTCAGCCTTTTAAATCACTATCGCGCAATTTGAACATGCAATTACATCACACACTCTTTCGCAGCTTTTGCTTTCTCAACGCCTTTATCAATAATAGATAACGCGTCTTCGCTACCAATGGAAGAAAGTACGGTATTTAGCAGTTTCTCTGCAGTGCTTTCTGAGGTTGCATCAACCAAACAACTGTATGCATTAGCGACTTGCTCTCTCACTTCAACAAGGGCTTGTGGGTCCGCAAAATCTGCATTCACCACTTCCTCAACGGACATCGCCAGCGCTTTCGCAGAATCAGCTGCATCACCAAATTGATCTAGGTTTAATTCGCCTAGATCTACGGATTCAATTTTCTGCTGAAGGCCATCTACCGCCTTGTTCGCTGCTTCTTGAGCCTGATCAATTGCCTTCGTCGCGTCTTCACAACCAGTCAACGTAAAAAGAAGCATCATGGCTGCTAGGGATTTTTTCATCATATTTGACCTCGAAAAGGCTATTCTTGTTCGCGAATCTTAATTCAATACCTGATGGCAAGGAACTGGAATAGCGTAACGAGGTATTATCTGTTGGTTTGTTAACCACAAATAGAACAAATAAATATCACATTAACTCTGTGAGGCTTCGCTGACACATTTTCCTTTCACGTCGGTCAACGCCCATACACACACATCTTCATCAGTCAGCCTTTCAATCTTAGCGACAGAGAGTTGATAATTATTAGCATGGGACAAGAAACTAGGAAGGTAAGAAGCGATGGTTTCATTGCATGATAAATATAATCGTTTTTTCGTTTCTACCGCGATGTCCACAAGCTTAAGAAGATCTAACGGCTTCAATAGATGCGCATCGTCTACCGTAATGAATGCGCAATCACGGGCGATGATTTGATTCCATTCTTCCTCTGTAATACTAGTATCTCCACCACAATAGGCGATCTTAGCCTTGGAAACATCAATGAGAAAAGAAAGTCCTTCGTATTGCTCACACAAGAACCTCGTTTTATCAGTTCGGTTTGGGCCTACGATAAGGCTAATGTCGTGAAGTTTAAGTTGATGGCCTACCTTGTACCAGAGCATGCTTTCCCTATATGCAACTATGCGTGAATAATAAAAAGGTATCGTAGTTGTGCTTATCGTTCATGTCTATTTATATGAACTTTTTTCTACCGAAAGACAGACCTCACCACCGAGATACGTTCATTTCACTTATGAAGCAACACAATCCCGTGTTACTACCACACTCTAGCGTTTGATACCAACCGACAAGCAACATAATAAATATATATTTTTCAATGAATTAAAATATATACAAATAGAATGACCTAGCTCAAATTCTAGTAACACACATCTCATACCAGACGTGCCAATTGATTTAGATCAAAGAGGGGCTCACTCGAAAAGTGCTAAAAAACTAGGCATGGGCAAGATGAGCGATAGGGTCGCTCACCTGTGTCTAACTAATAATTATTAACGTGAGTACCACGGAGAAACGAAATGACAAGTGCATTTTACATCCCTACAGTTAACCTAATGGGCGCAGGTTGCCTTACCGACGCTGCTGATGCGATTCAATCTCATGGTTTCAAGAACGGCTTAGTTGTAACCGACAAAATATTGAATGAAATTGGTGTCGTCGAAAAGGTCACCGCTTTACTTGCAGAACGTGGCGTAATGACTGCCATTTTTGATGGCACTCAACCAAACCCAACCATTGGGAACGTTGAGGCGGGTCTTGCAATACTAGAAGCGCATAACTGTGATTTTGTTATTTCACTAGGTGGTGGTTCGCCACATGATTGTGCGAAAGGTATCGCATTGGTGGCTGCAAATGGTGGGAAAATTGGCGACTATGAAGGTGTTGACCAATCGGCTAAAGCGCAACTTCCGCTAATTGCTATCAATACCACAGCCGGTACAGCGTCTGAAATGACCCGTTTCTGTATCATTACCGATGAAGAGCGACACATCAAAATGGCGATCGTGGATAAAAACACCACGCCATTGATTTCGGTGAATGACCCAGAACTCATGCTGGCTAAACCAAAATCTCTGACAGCAGCAACCGGTATGGATGCCTTAACGCACGCCGTTGAAGCTTACGTCTCAATTGCAGCTTCACCCATTACTGACGCTGTAGCAATTAAGGCAATTGAACTGATTCAAGCGCACCTGCGAACAGCAGTGAATGACGGACAAAACTTAGAAGCACGTGAGCAAATGGCTTACGCCCAATTCATGGCTGGCATGGCATTCAACAATGCTTCTTTGGGTTACGTCCATGCAATGGCTCACCAGCTCGGCGGGTTCTACGACTTACCACACGGCGTGTGCAATGCAGTCCTTCTGCCACACGTTCAAAAATATAACGTGCAGGTATCAGCAAGCCGTTTACGTGATGTCGCTAAAGCAATGGGTGTTAACGTTGACAACTTATCCGCAGAACAAGGCGCTGAAGCTGCGATAGAAGCGATTCAAGTTCTGTCTAAGGACGTAGGTATTCCTGCAGGATTAGAAGCATTGGGCGTCAAAGCAGATGACTTCCCTGTACTGGCAGAAAATGCGCTAAAAGATGCTTGTGGTTTTACTAACCCTAAACAGGCAACCCACGAAGAAATCTGTGAGATTTTCCGTAGCGCAATGTAATACCAATTGGATTAAGTAGGTGGTCATAAATTTGCGCCGGGAAAATCGTCAAGAGCAAGGAAGATATTGCAGTAAGTAGTTATTCTACCTACAAAATATCTGACGCCGCTATTGTCGATTTTAACCAGCAAGAATGACCGAATATTTAATCAGATTGGTATAATACTCATTAGTGGTGTATTCCATGAACTAAAAAGGGCAGCGTTTATCGCTGCCCTTTCGTTATTATCATTTCAGCGGTTAATTACGACTGAAATTCTTCACCCGCCGCCGCAACGAATGCCATTTCAACCAAGTACTCTGGATCGGCAAGTTCCACTTTCACACACGCACGGCTTGGTGCTGTACCCGCTTCAAACCAGGCATCCCAAACTTCATTGAGCGCTGGAAGGTTTACAAAATCGGTGATGTAGATGGTCACAGACAAGATGCGCGTCTTATCGCTTCCAACTGAAGCCAACATTTCTTCTGCTTGCTGCAGTACCTGCTCGGTTTGGCCTTTGATATCGGCACTTAAATCACTTTCTGGCACTTCAACAAAGTGTGCAATGCCATTGAACACGGTAACATCTGACCAACGCTGGGTCGGGTTAATACGTTGAATTTTCATGATTCTCTATCTACGTAGTCTATTGAATGTAAGGAAAAACAAAGCCAGCACAATGCTGGCTTAATCAAAAACAGTATGTCGGTCTATCTATTTGGAGACGGCAACCAAAGCATCCGCTAAGTAATCAATACGTGATTCAGTCAAACCCGCAACATTGATTCGGCTATCACCAACCGCATAGATACCAAAGTCTTCTCTCAATTGGATCATCTGATCTGGCGACATCGCCAACATTGAGAACATGCCTTTGTGCTCTTTGATGAAGTCAAAGCGGTTATCGCCAGTGCGAGTAGCAAGCGCTGCGCTCAAACCTTCCCTTAGAGATACAATTCGATTACGCATGCTATCTAACTCTTCACGCCACTTCTTAGTGAGTACATCGCTAGTTAAAATGGTTTCAACAATCGCTGCACCATGATCTGGTGGCATGGTGTAGGTCGAGCGAGCCAACTGCAGAATACGGCCTTTGGCATTAGTCGCTTCTTTTGCATTTTTGCCTATAACAATTGCCGCGCCAGTGCGCTCGCGATACAGGCCAAAGTTCTTTGAACAAGATGTCGCAATCAGCATCTCTTCTACAGAATCAGCCAAAAGACGAAGTCCATAACCGTCTTCTTCTAACCCTTCACCAAAACCTTGGTAAGCAATATCAACAAAAGGGGTAAAACCGTTCTTCTGCGCCAATTCATTGATGGCTTGCCAATGCTCCGCACGAATATCCGCACCCGTTGGGTTGTGGCAACAACCGTGCAGAAGCACGACATCATCTGGGCCCGCAGCGCTGAGCGCTTCCAACATAGCTTCAGGATTAACCTGTTTTGTAACAGCATCAAAATACGGGTAAAACTTAACGTGTAAGCCCGCAGCTTCCATCACCGGTTTATGGTTCACATAACTCGGGTCAGTGATCCACACCGTTGTAACAGGCTTTGCGAGATACATAAGATCGCCCAGCATACGAAGCGCACCGCTCGCACCTGGTGTTTGAACCGTTGCACAACGAGAATACCCGTCAGTCCCCTTTAGAAGGAGGTCTGTCATAACTTGATTAAACGTTTCGTTGCCGGCAAGTCCCACATAGCTTTTTGTGGTCTGAGAATCGGCCAGTTGCTGCTGTGCAGTTTTAACTGCCTGCATAATAGGCGTGTTACCTTGGCTGTCTTTATATACGCCGATGCCAAGGTCCATTTTATCCGCACGAGTATCTCCGCGAAATGCAATGGAAAGAGACAAAATGGGGTCTTGTTGCGCCGGAGAAAGCAGATCTAACATGGAATAACATCCTTATTTAACGGCAATAATTACGTACCTTACCCAAAGACAGACATGGTGAAAACAAAAAAACGCGATGATAGGCCATGCCCTTGTCATTATTGGTTTACGGCGGTTTACGGTTTAGGTTGAACGTATTTTCGACTCACATCTACGAGCGCGGTATTTTTTAAATATGTTCGCCCAAGGAGCACGGGGAAATTGAGGTGTTGACGATCGCGCAGTGTAAATTCTGTCTCCATGGTGACGTCGCCAATCGTGATCGGCATACTCACGACATATCGACGCTCATAGCCTTCAGAACTGGATTGAATAATTTTTACTGTTCGTACTACTGCCCTTTCAATCAGCGCACTTTGACCTTGCTGATGAGCTAAACGAAACTTCACCCATTTTTTTCCATCACGCTCGAATGGTTCAATATCAACCGCACTGATTGATGATGTTGTCGCACCCGTATCAACACGAGCCTTAGCAACAACCCCAAGATCGTCGATTCTAACCCACTCCTTTTCACCCATTATCATTTTGCCATTTGGCGCATGTTCAAAAACAGGAGACACGATCTCCGTTTCTGCATGACACAAAGGAAGAAAAACAAGACCAAAGAGCAAGGCGGCAATTTGATACTTCAAGGCTGCACTCCTTAAAAAATGAACAAAAAGTGATGTACCCGAATGATAATTTCGATTGATACCTTCACGAAGGTGAAGACGACGCTTTACGGTACGTGAATCATACCTATCGCTCAACAAAAAACGCCGCTAAGCGGCGTTTTTTGTTGATAGTAAACGTGATCGAATGATCGATCCAAAGTCAGCATCTAAATCTATGAATAACTTGATTACTGCTGCCTCGCCAAGGTAACGACGGGTCGGCAAGATCTTTTTCGAACTTGCCATCGACTAAAACGTCAACCAAAGCAACAATCGTTTTTTGTTCTTCAGATAAATTGGCTAATTCGTAACCCGTCCACAGCCAAATATCTTTACCTTCACATTCGGAACGAACACGCTTCACTAACGCCAATACCGCTTGCACGTTTGCAGGGTGAAGCGGATCACCTCCGCTCAACGACAAACCTCGACGTTTGATACGTGTGTCGTTGAGATCTGAGATAACACGATCTTCCATCTGCTTATCAAATACTTGACCTGAACTTAATGACCAAGTGCTTTGGTTGTAACAACCACGGCATTGATGCTCACAGCCAGCAACAAATAAGGTGCAGCGCGTCCCTTCGCCATTAACAACATCAACTGGATAATACTGATGGAAGTTCATTTTCAAACCTTACATGTGCTTAACACGACGTTGCACTTCTTCCTGTTTACCATCATTGAATGGACGCGCATCTGGGCTGCCAAGGTATCCGCAGACACGGCGAGTCACAGACACTTTGGTTGAGTCGTGGTTACCACAACTTGGGCAAACAAAGCCTTTGCTCGAGCAATCAAATTCACCGGTAAAACCACATTCATAGCATTCATCAATCGGCGTATTGGTACCGTAGTAAGGTACGCGTTCGTAGCTGTAGTCCCACACATTTTCTAACGCTTCAACGTTATGCTGAATGTTGGGGTACTCGCCATAACAAATGAACCCACCATTGGCAACTTCAGGGTAAGGCATTTCAAAATCAATTTTATCGTACGGATTGACCGATTTTTCCACATCAAGGTGGAAACTGTTGGTGTAGTAACCTTTGTCCGTTACACCATCCACCACACCAAACTCTTTCGCATCAATCTTACAGAAGCGACTACATAGGTTCTCGCTCGGTGTACTGTACAGGCTGAAACCGTAACCTGTTTCTTCTTTCCAACTATCGGTTTTGGCTTTGAGGTACTTAACCACATCTAAAGCTTTCTGACGCAATACTTCAGAGTCGTAAACATGCTCTTCGGTGCCATACAAAGCGTTGATC
This sequence comes from Enterovibrio makurazakiensis, assembly GCF_050336585.1. Lineage (NCBI taxonomy): Bacteria > Pseudomonadati > Pseudomonadota > Gammaproteobacteria > Vibrionales > Vibrionaceae > Enterovibrio > Enterovibrio makurazakiensis. The sequence continues at coordinate 226,884 of NZ_JAKJSE010000007.1, read as the reverse complement.
GTTTCGTGAATACCGATATAACCCAATGAAATCGAAGCGCGACCATTTTTGAAGATCTCACTAACATCATCGTCTGGGTTCAAGCGAACACCGCACGCTCCTTCCATATAAAGGATGGGGGCAACACGTGCTTTCACGCCACGCAGTCGGTCGATACGAGAATCCAACCCTTCGCGGGCGATATCCAACACTTCGTCCAACAGAGAGTAGAAGCTCTCTTCACTTCCGTTTGCACGAAGAGCGATACGAGGCAGGTTAATACTCACCACACCAATGTTGTTGCGGCCTTCATGTACTAACTTGCCGTTCTCTTCATAGTCAGACAAGAAGCTACGACAACCCATTGGGGTTTTAAACGACCCTGTCACTTCAACCACGCGATCATAGTTTAGAATGTCTGGATACATGCGCTTTGACGCACATTCAAGCGCTAGCTGCTTAATGTCGTAGTTTGGCTCGCCATTCTTGAGGTTTAGGCCCGCTTTAACGCTGAATACCAGCTTAGGGAATACCGCGGTTTTACGGTTTTTACCCAAACCTTCAATACGATTACGCAAAATCGATTGTTGAATCAAACGTGCTGACCACGACTCACCTAAGCCAAAACCGAAGGTCACGAATGGTGTCTGTCCGTTTGCCGTATGCAAGGTATTCACTTCATACTCGAGCGATTGGAATGCGTCGTAGCATTCTTTTTCTGTACGGGCAGCCGCATAGCTTTCCGCATCAGCGATGTTCCACTCACGTGCAACCATCAGGTGTTTTTCGTAGCTGATCTCAACGTAGGGAGCGAGCACTTCATCGATACGATTTATCGTTGTGCCACCATAAATGTGAGAGGCGACTTGGGCGATGATCTGAGCAGTCACAGCTGTCGCCGTCTGGATAGATTTCGGTGTATCAATTTCCGCATTACCCATTTTGAAACCATGGGTCAGCATGTTTTCAAGATCGACAAGCATGCAGTTGAACATGGGGAAGAATGGCGCATAGTCCAAATCGTGATAGTGGATATCCCCTTGGTCATGTGCTCGAACAACGTCTTTCGGCAGCATGTACTGCTTGGCGTAGTGCTTGGCAACAATACCGGCCAGCAAGTCACGCTGCGTTGGGATAACTTTACTGTCTTTGTTCGCATTCTCGTTGAGGATGTCAGAGTTCGTCTGTTCCACCAATCCGCGAATTTCATGACTCAGGCGACTTTTCTTTTCACGCGCACTATCACGATCATGACGGTACTCAATGTAAGCGCGTGCAACTGCCTTATACGGCCCCGCCATAAGATGGTTTTCTACCGCATCTTGTATTTGATGGATATCCACTTCATCGTTACGCATGACTTGCGCAAGAACACCATCTGCTACTGCTGCTGCATAAGCTTGATCCATGTCTTCTACTGCTTGCGCGGCTCGAATCACTGCATCTTCGATACGTTGGCGCTGAAAAGGTACGCGGGCTCCATCGCGTTTGATGACAACAGGTTTCACAAATAGCTCCTCAAGGAATCACCCTTCAATTCAAGGGACAAATGCTGCTCTCACTTAATATAAAGAAGAGCATCACATCGGAAAAACGGCGTTAACCTGACCATGTACAAAACACGTCATTCACAACATTTGGGTGGTATCGAACAAAGCTTCTTCGCTAAAACAATCGACTACACACAATTGTGAAGGACGTCAAGAAATACCAAATATGGACAGAAATCTAACGAGCACTACAATATGTGGTGCATTAGACCGTCGAGGCGCGATCGATACATTGATTTAGATCATGGCACGAGGGGATGCGATTTTTATCTATTCGATTAATGGGGCAAAACGTCAAGAAATGAAAAAAGGCTGTAAAAAAGTGCAACAGGGGGCGCAAAAATGCTAAGCACAAAAAACATCGCATACTGTATGCTCTACTATCCAACTGATAGCCAATTTCTTCAACAGTTCCAGTCTGGATGACTTGGAGGTTATTACCAGTTCGTTGATTGGAACAATACGAGAATATAACTCTGGATATGTCTTCGCTTCACTCACCATCACTCGCGGTTAACAGCATCACTCAAACTTATAGAGTGTTTCAGCACCTTTTCTTTTTGTGCCTACTATTTTTCGCTTTTATGCCGCTTCCTTCGTATGCGAGTTTGACGCTAGCTACATGGAACATGGAGTGGCTATCTGACAAAGGTGATCGAGTTCAAGGCAAGAGAGCGGCTGAAGATTACCTCATGATGCAAACCGTCGCTTCTGTCATTGATGCTGACCTTATTGCATTTCAAGAAGTGGACGGCCCAGAGCCCTTATCCAAAGTCCTCGATCCTCTCAAATATGACTTTTACTTCTCCGACCGAGTGAAGCGCTATAAACGTAGTCGAGGTAGTCATCAGTTTACTGGTTGGGCAGTGAAAAAGGGTATTAAAGTCATCGACCACAAAGACTACCAACCACTCGGTTTACCGACTTTTCTTTCTGGTGGCGATCTTCGCTACGGCGCCTATATTGAAGTGCTGAGAGAAAATGAGCCTTCACTGCATCTACTTTCGATTCATCTCAAATCTGGCTGTTTCGAGAAAGCTGTACGCCGAAACAATAGCTGTAAAAAGCTGGACCGACAGATTGAGGCACTGGCTATCTGGATCAATGCCAAGCACAAACTTGGCCAAGAATTTATCATTGCAGGTGACTTTAACCATTATTTAAACGAGCGTAACGAATGGGCTTGGAAGCAACTGCTAGACCAAACAGAGCCAAACTCATTGATTAACCTATCTGCGTCAACACCAGCAAAATGCAAAGCGAGAAAATTCAATTATCGCACTAAACGCTGGGAGCATGTTGTATATCAGAAACTGATCGATCATATCATTGCCAGTCCAGGCGCTATCGACAAACAATTCCCTCCCGAGGCGAAACAATATAAGTATTCGTATCACGCTGTGGCGACCTACCGACTTTCAGACCATTGCCCAGTCATTGTAGATTTATAACCAATTGCATTGAACTGGCGTCAAATGCTCAGAAACTCTCTTTATTACGCAAAGCTCATTCGCCTTTGACGCTTTACTGACAAAACCGCTAATACCCTGTGCCATCCTGCGGAAACTTTACCAAGATGGACTTTTTCATGCGCTTTCTAACCATCCCTTTTGTTGCTTCCACCCTATTCTTTTCAGTTCAAGCCCTTGCCAAGCCAGAGCTTGCCCCTGCGGCTCTACTCGACTTCGGTCATTACGAAAAAGTAGATGAACGTGTGATTTATGGCGACATACAGCAAAACATTCTTGTGTTGGCTGAAAGAAACACTTCTGAGTCAGACGCTGACTTATTTGTGATTGATGAAATCAACGAGGATATTGAACTCAACCTGCTCATAGTGACGGTGTCACTTTATAACGAACTCGATAATGGATTTGTCATGCGCTAAAAGGCTGTTGTGCATCTAAGCGACAAACCATCATCTTCAGTTAGTTTGAGCACTCAGTTCTGGTACACTTCAAACACGAAAAGGACAACGTTAAAGAAGCAATGATTACTGGTACTTTGAGCAAAATGAAAAGTTCGCTAGAAAGCGGCGTACAATACTCTCTGCCTATAGGGGAAGACGACGTTGCGTTGAACGCATTGATCGGAAAATCACTCACCCTAACTTACACTGGCAAGATCTACTGCGATGCTTGCGGTAACAAAACCAATAAGAGCTTTAGCCAAGGGCACTGTTTTCCATGTACACGTAAGCTTGCTCGCTGCGATATGTGTATTTTGAAACCTGAGACTTGCCACTTTGCTGAAGGCACATGCCGTGAACCCGAATGGGGTGAGCAATTTTGCATGACAGACCATGTGGTTTACCTGTCCAACACCTCTGGTCTAAAGGTAGGAATTACCCGAGCGAGTCAAATACCAACCCGCTGGGTCGACCAAGGTGCAACCCAAGCCTTACCTATATTGAAGGTAAAAACCCGACAACTTTCTGGTTTGGTAGAAATCGCTATTGCCGAATTCCTTGCTGACAAGACGAATTGGCGAGCCATGCTGAAAGGCGATAACGACGATATAGACTTAAAAGAAGAAGCGCGTCGTTTACTGCCAAAAATCGATGCAAAGATCTTTAGCCTACGCCTGCAATATGGCTTTGATGCTGTTGAGCCTGTTCAACATGACATTATCGACATTCGTTATCCCGTGGAAGAGCATCCAACGAAGATTACCTCGCTCAATTTTGATAAAGAGCCCGTCGTTTCAGGTGTCTTAAAAGGTATTAAAGGCCAATACCTGATTTTTGATACTGGCGTGATCAATGTTCGTAAATTTACTGGTTACGAGATAACCGCCACCTATTAGCGCTTGACCTGCTTTCAGCCTGAATACAAAAGCGCCGCAACGACAATGTTGCGGCGCTTTTTGTTATTTATCTTTGCTCGGCTGTTATACCCAAACTACACCCAAGTCTCCTGAATAGAGATCGTCGATGCTAACGCTTATTCTAGGCCAATCTCAAACGTCTTACCGCCCCAGCCATGAACACTATCTCGGGCTTCCACAATCACTTCGGTCACGCCTTCAGGCACTGAAACACCAGATAAGCTTCTCGTAAAGGGTTGCTCGTTTTCATGGGGATGAAGAAGCTCCCTGACACCCAACACATAACCTTCTTTCGTTACCACTCGCCAAGCGTTCGCATAGTGATCCCACCCTTCGTCAGCGTGGGCTACGGTGGCAGAAAATCTGTAAAATTCACCCGATTTGGTTGCCGTGGCGTTTACGACATCTGCTTCGCCAGCAACCGAGTACGATGACATGATGGTCAACATCAGTGCCAATTTCATTGTCCAGATCGTTGATTTGATCACCGAACTCTCCTATCCATGATTGCCAGTATATTTTGTAAAAACAGCGCCTATCGCTTCAACGCAATGCCTGTCGCGTGACTCACTGCTTCCATATTTTCTTCATTGCCCAATGAAATGCTCCAATTGACTGAACCACCATTGGCGATAAGCATACAAGGCACAGCGAGTAAGCTAATGTCATCGGTCTGAGCCTGCAGCGTTATTCTATTTTGTTCCAGTTTCACCATCACTTCGTGCATCGTCGCGACAACTCGGCCACCCGGAATCGTAATGACCATTATCTATTTCCCTTTGTGCTGCAACACAGCCATGGTTAAACGGCTAGTGCAAACGAGACGATCACGATCGTCAACTATTTCAATCTGCCACACTTGAGTGGTTGCACCTAAGTGAATGGGAGTTGCCTTGCCGACTACCTGCCCCGAGCGCATCGCCCGAATATGGTTGGCATTAATATCTAGACCGACGCAGTACTTATTTTCTTCCACACACATGTTCGCAGCTAACGATCCAAGCGTTTCCGCCAATACCACCGAAGCACCACCATGTAACATGCCGAGAGGTTGATGAGTTCGAGAGTCCACAGGCATAGTGCCTGTTAAGCTGTGTTCATCAAATGCCGTGTATTGAATGCCCAGGTGTTCAACCAAGGTATTAGCAGAGGTCGCATTGAGACCCTCAAGGGAAATGTTTTTTTTCCAAATAGCCACAAGCGCTCCTTAATGTGTTTAACAATGCTTTCCTCACCCATTATCGTTAGTTACTAAGGTGAGAGCTACGCTTTACTGTATAAATCTGAAAGACCGATTCGTGACTTTTTCCTATAAAGGTTGAGTCCGATCGGTAAATACGTTTAGCAAATTCACTCCACACCTTGCCTCGGTTGACAGTCATATTACAATGTCGCTCGATTAGCCTAACAAAGTGAATAATCTAGGTCAGAAATGAACTTGAAGCCCAATGCACTTAAACCCCAATGCACTTCGGGGATTCGAGTAATTGATACGTTTAGGTTGAAGGAATTGGCTTCGCGATAAGGACATAACCGTGAAATTTAACACAGTAAAAACTACTCTTGCCACAGCCCTACTCAGCATTGTCATGGGTTGCACCACTTCACCAACGGGACGCAGCCAGCTGATCTTGGTTTCGGGCAGCGAAATGGCAACCTTGGGCAGCCAATCATTTTCTGATCTCAAAGGGACAGAAAAGGTCAGTACCGATAAACAAACCAATCAGTATGTGCAGTGTGTCACTGATGCCATATTAGAAGTCACGCCACCACAACCAGATTTTGAACAATGGGAAGTTGTGGTATTTGATAGCGATCAAGTCAATGCTTTCGCGCTTCCTGGCGGAAAAATTGGTGTGTATACTGGGCTGTTGAAGGTCGCTGAAAACCAAGACCAACTCGCGTCGGTTATCGGACATGAAATTGGTCACGTGATGGCAAATCATGGCAGCGAGCGCGTTTCAAGTTCAGTCGCAACCAACAGCGCACTACAAATTACCAGCATCGCGCTTGGCGTATCGGGCACAGCCAATTCGGATTTGATTCTGGCAGGCTTAGGACTTGGCGTAAATGTGGGTGTTTTGCTTCCGTTTAGCCGTGCCCATGAATCTGAATCAGATCTTATCGGTGTTCAACTCATGAATGAAGCGGGTTTTGACCCTCAGGGCAGCGTAGACCTCTGGAAGAACATGGCTGCAGCTTCAGAAGGAGCACCACCAGAATTGCTGTCCACTCACCCTGGACATGACACCCGCATTGATGATTTGAATGCAGCAATTCGTCAACTTCCAGCGAAATCTCGCAACGCGCCCAACTGTGGAAAACCTAACCTCTAAGCGTTGTAGGGCGAATCGCTCAGAGCCAGTCACACAAGTCTCCCCCCCAATAATAAAAGAAAAAGCCAGCACTTCGAGGTGCTGGCTTTTTCTTTATATATCAAACTTATCTAAGGATATTTTCTATTTAAGGGCAAAGGCCGCTTGTCTATTTAGAGAGACGTCTACCGATTTGCTAACGCCTCTCCGGTCACATCCGCCACCGATATAAACATATGCTGCACTTCACCACGCAGGTTCACCATCGGGTTCAAGGTGACATTTTGATACATGAAGTTTGCTTGCCCTGTGATCGGGCGAACATTACGACAATGAAACAGATATGGTCTCTGTTTCCATACCACAAAGCTTCGACACTTCAGTTCAAATACTGGGCGGCACTTTGCACGAAACCAGTCTTCCGAAATTTCAGGGAATACCTCAAACAGCGACTTACCCTGAACCTTATTTGGATGTTTGCCAGTGTGGTGAACCATGAAACCATTCCACATATGAATGGTATAGTCACGATCAACAACAATCAGTCCCATGTCGATATTCTGCACCATATCGACCATCCAGTTGAACTGTTCAAATTCTGGTGAGTCAATCATGGCTAGTCCTCATCATCCATCAGATAAGCAAGTTTGGCATCCAACAATGGCAGAGAGTCGTCAACCAACAGCAGCAACAGGTCGCACTTAATATTCGTGCCATCGATGGCATAACTCACTTCAATCGTCACGGTTCGCTTCCAAGTACCGTGCATACCTTCCATCAATTTATCAACGGCAAGGTGCTGACCAATAATTGCGGGGTAGCTTTGCGCAAAAACCAAACCTGCTTGTTCACCCATACCGGATAGAAACGCGCTAATCAGTACGTTGCTCACGTCCACCAGCAGTTCTAGCTCGTTGTCGACGCTACCGTCATCAGGGTAATTTAATGTAGTCAGCAGATCTTTCATCGAAGAATCGGAGATAAGCATCAACGCTTCACCAGCGATCCCTTCGCCACTAAAGCCTTGGCAGATGCCTGATATATTGTCATTAGCTGCAAGGTGCTTGATTGTCATGACCAGTTCGCTGACCTCAAACACATTCACGTGTGGCAGAGGCATGTGCACGAAAACATCAAAGTAACGCGCAAGCGAATCGGCGGCTCGGCCCATCGCAACATTCACCACTTCCATGTACATTTCGCGCCGACCTATCTTTAGATCTTGCAGCGGTTTGGCAGCAGCGGCCGCTTCAGCCGCAGTGTCAGATTTGAATGGTGCGAGGATCTCATTTAGTACAGCAGGGCTGGTAGGCTTTTGAACGAACGCGCGCGCACCTAGAGCCATCACTTTTTCTTGTGCTTTCGGTTGTATATCTCCCGAAACAACAAATACGGGGACAGTGATGTTGGCTTCGCGCATTGCTTCTAACGTCTCATACCCGTCCAAAACTGGCATGGTCAGGTCAAGAAACATGACGTCAAAGGTGTTAGCGCTCAGCTGTTCGATGGCGATTTGCCCATTCTCGGCAAATGTCACCTCAGCATTGATAAACGAAGGCAGAGAACGCGCCAATTGTTTTCGCGCTAAAGCAGAGTCATCAGTGATCAATACTCGGGTTGTCAATGTATCTACCCCTACGGTCCGATTATTGTTGATGCTGAACACATCTAAGAAAACAAGGTTGCAGAATATAACGCAATTTTAAAGCCCTTGTCTTAGGTTTGTTACGATACATTGATAAGCATAGTGCCAGTTGAATGTTTTATCGCCTTTAGGAGACAACTCAGTGACAACAACATAAATTTACGGTGTTGTATCTCGTTCTTCTGTCGCTAATTTTTGGTCATCTAACGGGGCTGGATAGGGCAAATTTCCAAACGCTGATAGCTCACGCTTCACTTTATCTAGGTCAGCACTCGTATCATCAAATTCACTCATCAATTGATTGGACTGCTGTCTGTATTCGTTAAAGTCTTTACAATCTTTTTCTGATACCCAATTCCATGAGTTTCCTTTTTTGAACTCCTCACAGGCCTTCTGACTCGTTTCTGCTTTATGGCTAACCTTCAAAATCTGCTCATTTAAATCGCTCACCGCACGCGTCAAACGGTAGCGATCTGCATATAAAACATCAGTATTCTGGAGTCTCGATGTCAATTTGCTGATGGTATCGCGCTGTAAATTATTCTGTTCTTCTAACGATTGAATATTCACCGCCCCTTGCGATGATTTCGCGGTCAGTTCATCCACTGTCGAACGTAAAGAATCAATCTGCTCTTTGTTCTTAACAAGCAATTCCGCGTGCGCGGCTGCATTGATGTCATTTTCAGACAATACAGTTTGTAGTTCCTTCATCTGCTGCTGCGCGGAGCTCAACTTTGTTTCTGATTGCGCTAACTCGTCTTTCACACTGTCGAGTTCATGCTGCGCAACATTGCCAATCGACGACCAATGATTGTTGGTGACAAGGCCACCTAACACCAAACCACCAACAAACAGTAATGCGCCTTTTTTGTTTGCGCTTGTCATATCCATTCCCCATAAAAAAGCTGCCGCCATGATACATCATGGGGCAGCTACTAATGTTAGCTCAAAGAAAAAAAGCGTTAATTATCGGTTGTTTGGCTAGAGTTTACTCAACACTACATCGCCTTTCGGCACACAGCAACACGCTAATACCAGCCCTTCTTCTTTCTCACCAGGGAATAACGCAGGCATATCTGGTTGGTGTACCTCCCCTTCCAATAAACGCATCTTGCAGCAGCCACAAACACCCGCACGACAGCTGTAGTCGACTTGTACACCCACTTCTTCAGCTTGCACCAAGATAGGACGCTGGTTATCGCCGCGAATGTACTCACCATCTAGGGTGATAGACACTTCTGCAGCAGGTGCACCTTCTCCCATTGTTGGTGGCGAGAAGAACTCTTGGTGGCGTTGTGATTCAGGCACACCCAAAAGGTCAAGCAAAGTCATTGCGGCATCCATGAAGCCTTCAGGGCCACAAACGAAGATCTCACGTTGCGTCAACCAAGACACCAGCGCCAAATGTTCTTGGCTCAATCGACCCGTCAGCCCATTCCACTCATCCGAAGGACGGCTCAACAGAGTCATTACCTGTAAACCTTTGTGCTTTTTAGCCAGTGCATCGAGCTCTTCAGAAAAAGGAATGTCCGCTTCTGAGCGACACTGATGAAAAAAGATCACGTCATCAACTTCATTATGATCAGACAATGCTCGAAGCATCGACATCATGGGTGTCACACCACTTCCGCCAGACAACAAGAGTATCTGTCGACGCTTGTTGTTATCATCGCTCAAGTGAAATTGACCATCGGGTTGTTGAGCTTTTACTTCTGCTCCTTCACGCATTTCATCATGAAGCCAGTTGGACACCTCGCCACCCTCTACACGCTTCACTGAGATGGCGAATCGATCTGGTCGAGTGGGAGACGAAGATAACGTATAACGGCGTTGAACACGTTTGCCGTTTATATCTAGCTCCAGAGGAAGATGCTGACCGGCTTTATATTGAGGCAGAACGCCCTGCTGATTTTCAAACCAAAACGTTTTGAAATCCTGCGCCACGTGTTCAATCTCGTGGCAGGTTAAGTTGAGTTTTGGCTTGGTGTTGTCTTCGTAAACTTCGGCATCTCGATACTCTAGCACCTCAATTTTATCGCCCGCACGAATTTCACCTTCGTTCATCGCTATTAAGTTCATCCCGAAATTCACATTGCCATCTTCGGCAGAGCGGAACTGACTCAAGGTGTTAATAGGCTCGCCGTTAACGCGAAAACGCCCTGAGTCCAAATCAAGCGTGGTGAAAACACAGCGACTACATGGGCAGTCAGCGCGAAATACCACAGAGCCAATTCGGATTTTTGCCCACGTATCTTCTTCGAACGCATCGCAACCTGTCACGACCAAGTTGGTGCGAAACTGATCCATGCTATGTACATCTGGCGTCTTGTCATTCAATGCGTTCAATGACGCCTCTGAAATAATCAACAGCGGGAAGCCATCCGCAAAACTGACTTTAGTCTGCGCTTTTGAGGCGTAGCGTGGTGAGGATTCCACGCCCGAAAACAACAATTGCTTGTGCCCACCTAACAAGTGGCTAAACCACGCATTAGCGGTCGACGTCGTGGAGTAAGCATTGAATTCATCTTTCCACACATTAGTGTGTACTTCTTGAAGTGAGAACTGAGCATACTTAAGCACAAGAGGTGACATGGTAGGGTGATTCAACGTAATGCCGTTTGCCTGCAGTGAAACAGACACCTCGGTCATTTTTGGATCAGTACGACCAGTGACAAATTTCCCAGTGCTGTCTGCCACCATGAAACGGCGATCGAAGCTCAAGCCAATGCTCTCTACCCAAGCGTTTGATAAGGAAATACCACTGGCTGATTTAACGGGATAAACATTGATTTGACTGATTTTCGTGTCCACGTGAGCTCCTGCTTTTTATTAATATTTCCCAGCCCACATTAAAACACAGCAACTCTCAGAATCCGCGTAATATCCGTTCAAAATGTGTCATGTATTGCCAGTAAAATGTTGAACTAGCACGCAATAGACTTACCGTTTGAAGTAATAATCCGCGTTAATCGCTCAGGGTCACTCACTATCGTGGGGAATTTAAGGTACAGATGATGCAAACAGGTCAAACACAACGAAATGCATGCCAATGTTTTTTCGCGGATTTCTTCGTTATCCCACCACGCTTCGCCGCTGAGAATTTGGTTCCAATCCTCACTTAAATTTTCAGCCAGTTCGATCGCTTCGCTCGCGTGACCACTGATCAACTCACCCACCGCAACCGGCACTTCATCCGTGTTTTTGCCTGCGCCAAAAATATTGCGAAGAGCGAGAATAGCATCCAATAAGCCATCAAGACGGTCAGGTTGCCTAGCAGCACTAAACAAGCGGGTAAATGCCAAACGGATTCCTGTTGAATCCGTGTCTTCAAGCAATAAGCTCCAGTTTTCAAGCTCGTCCAACACATTGTTGGTAATGTACACGGGCTCGTCAGCTTCTTTCACCGTATCAACAGCAGTCTTCGCCCCTTCCAACGAAAACGGGTCAATATGCCAAGCCCATTCTGGCGCGACGAAAGGCGGCGCATCGTTAAGAAAGCACATGGACATACATAAGGTAATATTAAGCTCTGTCGATACTTTATCGCTTTCCGCTTCAAGCACGTCACTCGGCCAATCGTCATCGTCCAGCAAATCACCGCTGTTGATGGCATAAGCATAGCCAGATTCAAGCATGAATCCGCTGTCTTTGCGTTTCGCCATTTGGCTCGGAAGCTGCAGAACATATTCGGCAATTGAAGGCGAATAACGACGAAGTGTTCCCCACTTAGTCTCAAGCTCATCAAAATCAACCAAGGCGGCATTTCGGAAACCGACAAACAAAGGGATTTGAGCAACCTCGCCATCGGCAACGCTGCGGGCAATTTCTAGCATTTCTAATACGGTACGTACAAACACATCTGCAGAAATCGGACCGCGGACACGCATCAAATCATAACTGTTGATCAGTAAGGCTGCGGGGAGTGATGACAAGGAGATAACACCTCGTTTTCCCTTTGAGTCCACGTAATGACCATAGGTTTCACTTGGCTCATTACCAATCACTTCGAAGACCCGTTCAAAGGAACGATCTTCGATAAAGTGTCGATAGAGATTTTTGTTGCCTGGCAAGTTGGAAATCGCGGCACTCAAATATCCTGACGCGCGATAGAACAAGTGAGGTCGAGCACCTGCTTTCACCAAAAAGAGTGGATAGAGTTCGGCCGCAACACCCGCCAAGCTTCTCGCAAGGGGATCACTAATACTCACTAATGGCGTCTCACCACCATTTTGTCGACGCCATACCGAAAAGATGTGCTGACCATTTTGGAGCACATGAGGAAGCCGATGGAAAAACGATTGTTCAATATCACCTTGTGACACGGCGACGGCACGCATTTGTCGACAAAGTTGAACATAGGAAGTCAGCGTTTCTAATTGCTTAGACGTGAGTTTTCCCTGGTGCTGTAGTACGTGTCTTGCTTCCGCTTCTGAGATATTCAAAATGTAGCTGACAACGCGATGCCCCATAGCTTTGACGAAATTCGGGATTGGTTCTTTAAACGACATGACACCCCCAGCGTCAACAAACATTCATGGTGACTTCCTCAACGACGTAATGAGTGGGAAGCAGTTCTCTTTTTATCGGCAGCACGTTCAAGAAATATAGCACTCTCGGTTGAAATAAACTGGGATTCACTCTCCTGCTATCGATTTCTTGTCAGTGTTTAATGGGTTATCAGCCGCAATTTTTTTCAGAGCAGACCATATCCTTTCACCTGACGGATGAAGTCGCGACTGATATCGGTACGCATAGTAAGCGATTTTCCTGATCAGCGTGGTGTTTTCCATAACCACTAAGGTTCCTTTCACTAGCTCTGAACGAATGGCAAAATCAGGCAACCATGCCACCCCAAATCCATTCATCGCTTGCAGTTTTAGCATGTCTACCATGGAAGAAAGAAAGACTGGCTTAAGGCTCACTTCATGACGCACGGTTTCGGTTTGACGCCCCATGTACGAGGTCGGTGTAAATGCTAACCAAGGCACATCATCCTGCTCGAAACTAAACAAAGGCTTCCCATGTTCGTCCACTGCACACACGGGTAAGAGGTCAGCATGACCCACTTCGATATGTTCATAAGGTGCCAATTTAAGGTGCTCATTATCGAAAGCGAGCAACACGTCGCACTCACCTTCCTGTAGAGCATCAACAGCTTCATCAACATTCATGGCATCGACACTTAGCATAGGCCGTATTTCATCAGAAAACTGCGCCTGTATGAGCTGCGTCAGGTCTAATGCAAGGGAATGTGCAGAGGCAATACGCACAACACTACCGTCGGAATAGTTCAAAGCCGAAATATGGCTGATCCCTTCCACCATTTGGTTAACTAGCGTCCTTGCTGTCACCCTAAATATCCGCCCACTGGCAGTGAGAGCAACAGGGGTTTGACTCCGATCGATCAACTCAGCCCCAATGGCTTGCTCCAACGCTCGAATCCGACGGCTAAATGCAGGCTGAGTAATATTGCGCACCGAGGCCGCTTCCGAGAAATTCCTGACTTCCGCTAGCGCGAGAAAATCTTCCAACCATTTACTTTCAATGTTCATTTGAGTGGCTTCATCCTTGCTGACGAGAGCGTGAAAATACCTACAAAAATATCAACCCAATTATAGATACACACCACCCACCCATACGTAATGTCTAATTCATCACACTTTTGTCGATTATTCATACCGAATCAGCATGAGTGAATCGGAAACGGCATTTTTCACACACTCAATCGCGTTCTATAGTGATCTCAAGGTGAACACCACCACTAGATAGTCAAGATGACAAGGAGAGACATGAACATTCCAGCGCCCTACCTACTTATGCTTGGAGAAAGCAAAGATCCGCTCGCCATCAAAACCGCCCGTGGCATTCACTATTGGCGTCCTGAGAAGTGCATGGGTCAACTGCGTTTGAATGATGAAGTACCGTCTCTCGACCTACCGGATATCGACGTTCAAACCGCCGCAAAAGAAGGAGCAAAAACTCTCGTGCTTGGTATGGCAAACGCTGGTGGTGTGCTTGCTCCACAGTTTGTTCCCTACATCGTCGAAGCGCTTAATGCTGGCATGAACGTGGCGTCAGGGCTTCACCAAAGATTAGATGCTATTCCTGCTATTGCTGAAGCAGCCAAAGCCTCTGGCGCGAGTTTATTCGACCTCCGTCATGCACATGGAACCTTGCCAGTTGGCACGGGTAAGAAGCGTTCTGGTAAACGCCTTTTAACAGTGGGGACCGATTGCTCTGTCGGTAAAATGTTCACCACCTTGGCGCTAGAAAAACAAATGAAGTCGCGTGGACTCTCTGCAGCATTCTGCGCAACGGGTCAAACGGGTATTTTAATTGAAGGTAGCGGCATCGCGGTAGATGCAGTGGTATCCGATTTTATCGCTGGTGCGACCGAAACCTTATCGCCAGCATGTAATACAAACCAATGGCAACTGGTGGAAGGACAAGGCTCGTTATTGAATCCTGCATTTTCAGGCGTGACCTTGGGTCTTTTGCACGGCGCCCAACCTGATGCACTGGTTCTCTGCCACGAAGCGAATCGCGAATACATTCGTCATATGTCGGATATGCCAATTCCAGACGTCGCCGACATTATGGAGTTGGCGGTTAGACTCGCAAAACTGACCAACCCTAATCCTCGCTTCGTTGGCATGGCCATCAATACTTCTGCGCTCTCGGAGGAAGATGCAAAACGTTACTTGGCGGATCTTTCCAGCCAATATGATTTGCCTGCCACCGACCCAGTGAGGTTTGGCGTAGATAACATTGTTGAGCATCTCATCCACGTATTCGAGGAGTGAACAGGATGAATGTTAGTGCAAAGATCGTGACCTACACATTGAAACGCCCATTTACTATCTCTCGCGGTAGTCGTAACACCGCAGAGGTTATACAAGTCACCGTTGAAAAAGATGGCAACATTGGCGTGGGCGAATGCTCGCCAACAGGTCGCTATGGGGAGAGTTTTGACAGCGTGCTCGCTGAAATTGAATCCGTCAACAATACCCAATGTGATCGCACATTGTTGAAATCTCTTCTTCCCCCTGGCGCAGCACGTAACGCAATCGATTGTGCGTTATGGATGCTTGAAGCTGACAATTTCCCTGACAACTTCTCTTTGCCTAATCAGATTCAAACTGCCATGACGGTGTCCATTGCATCACCGGAAGAAATGGCGGAAGAAGCCAAACGCTACGTAGAGCAAGGGGCTACCTTAATCAAGGTCAAGCTCAATGCAGACGAAGTATACCAACGCCTCGCTGCCGTTCGCGCAGTGGCTCCCGATACCACATTGATTGTCGACGCCAACGAAGCGTGGGGAACGCTTGACATTGCTAGCACCCTTCAACAAATCGCACCGCTTAATATCGCAATGGTTGAACAACCTCTGCCTGCCAACGAAGACGACGCATTAAATGACATATCCAGTGCGATCCCACTTTGTGCCGATGAAAGCTGTCACACCGCAGACGATGTACAAGGATTGGTCGGAAAATACCAAATGGTAAACATCAAACTCGACAAAACAGGAGGGCTAACGGCTGCGTTTGAATTGGAACAAGCAGCGCGCGCCGCAGGGCTTCAAATCATGGTGGGATGTATGCTTGGTAGCTCTATTGCGATGCGAGCTGCGCTGCCCGTTGCAGCGACTGCCGTCATGGTCGACTTGGATGGTGCAGTTTTGATCAGTGATGATGTCAAAAATGGCCTCCGCTACAAGCACGGGAATATTGTGCTAGGTTAGAGTCTGTTAAGCTTGGGTGGTTAAATTTCGTTCTACCGAAAAGCGTTTTAGCCGCGGCAATAATCAGAGTGAAATATATTCAACACGTTTCACTCTTTTTTTAACTTAAAATAGATAATGACGCTTAACCCATCAAAATTGCGACAAATTGTTAACAGGCATCTTGACCCATTTAAAACCTCACTCTAATCTAGCGTACATGTGTACGCTGGAATTTTGCGGTATTTAAAATGGAATCTACTCAAGCGAAAAAACCTCCTGTCATCTGGCTAAATGTCACCGTTTTTGCGGTCACCTTCGCCGTAGCAATAATAGGCACTCCACTTTGGGCGTATTATCACGGGTTTGATTGGGCACAAATCACCATGTTTGTTGCCATGTTTACCTTTGCTGGCATGTCTATCACGGCGGGCTATCACAGACTTTGGTCACATAAAACCTTCGAAGCGCATCCTGTGTTAAAAGGTATTTTTGCAATAGGCGGCGCACTCGCGCTGCAAAATAGCATTCTTCACTGGTCATCTGATCACCGCGTTCATCACCGTCATGTCGACGACAACGACACAGACCCCTACTCAGCAAAACGTGGTTTCTGGTATTCGCACATCGGTTGGATGCTTCGTGAATATCAGAAGCATCGTTATTCGGATTACAGCAACTGCCGCGACCTTCAAAAGGATAAAGTTGTTATGTGGCAGCACAAGTATTACTTGCCCCTGGTCCTCGCCACCAACTTCGGTATCCCTATCGCATTCGGATTACTTCACGGCGATATTTGGGGTGCAATTATTCTGATTGGTTTTTTGCGCGTGGTGGCTAGTCACCATACGACGTTTTTCATTAACTCTCTTGCCCACATTTGGGGTTCACAACCATATACGGCTAAGAACACTGCTCGAGACAATGGCATCTTGGCGTTTTTCACCTTTGGTGAGGGTTACCATAACTTCCACCATATTTTTGAGAATGACTACCGAAACGGCATTTACTGGTGGCAGTTCGATCCAACTAAGTGGCTCATCAAATCGGGTAGCTGGCTTGGCCTGACCAAAAAGCTACGTGTGACACCACAAGATCGCATTGAAAAAGCACGAGCAACCATGCTTTTGAAGAACATTCAAGCACGTTTAAGCATGACACCGAACGCAACACAACGCCTTCAGGCCATTGAGCAAGAATACGAAGCGTTAGTTGTTCGTATGAGTGAATATTATGAAGCCAAAAAGCGACTCATCGATATGGGTAAACAGAACCTATTGAAGAAATATGAGGAAGCGATATTGGTACAACAGTTGAAAATCCTTAAAGGGGATTTCATTCAGCAAAAACGCAACTGGCAAATGCTGACCGCCAACTACGCATAGCGCCAAGCGCGCTTTCTTTCGGGGCAGCTTCGGCTGCCCTCGATATCAAACGATGAGTCTGCAATCAAATCGCTAAAAAGCCCGTCATCCCAGAAAAATGAAAAATCCAATCGTCATCTTTAAGACGGCAATAAAATCAGAGAAAATGCCTCTGTAAAGCGATTCTTCGTCAAAACGCTCTCAAACCTAACGCTCGACAAGCCCAATACAGAGGAATAGAATCCGCCTCCCACAGTCCGTGACTAAGTGAGCAGGTCAAAATGCTAAACAAAAAACCGACTCGCATGGATGCAATGAAAAACATTATCGAACAAGTGAAAATGGAGTTGCCACTTTACGAACCAGAGACCTTTGTATGCGGCCCTGATAACAGCTGTATTGGTTGTCCGAAAAAGTTGCTGGAACTGGTAGACTCTGAGCTTTCCTATTGGGAATCTGAGATGTCTCGTGGTATTTCGCCACAGTTTGACGACATCCGACGTTTTGGAAAACTTTGTACCAACGTAAGGCGGGGATTGGTAAGAAACAATATTCTGCCTGCCTAGTAACTGGCTACCTTCTCAATCGCTTCATTCTCAATCGCTATAGTCGAACTAGCTACATCCCAAGAAGCGGCAGTGCTTTTCTCTGTTGGTAGGTAAACGCAACACCAATGCTTGTTCGCAATGCTGCTTCTGGAAAAGTACTACCACAATCAAACTGCAACTGGCGATTGCCAATGTAGTCAAAAGCGTTTGGTAACACCTCTCTAAACGTGTCAACGAGTTTGGTTTGGCAGTGAACAAAAACAGAAATGGAATTTGGTGCTTGCTCTGACCAACCCAATCTCACTGCAGTGCCACCTTTAACCACATAGCTAAGCTCACCCCATTTAAGGCTTTCTTCCACATTTTTGTCTAAGCCGTTCGCTACATCAAAAATCAGTTCACGTATCTCCATTAGTCGCGATCTAATATGAGGAGGGTAACGATTAAACTTCGCTGTAATTTGTGGGGCAGTTCGTTCTGGGGTCATAACATCACGCCTTGTTAAAAAAACGCCCGACATATTGTCAGACGTTTCCGATTATTCCATCATGAAAGACAACAAGATGTCTTCCAGCTCATCCCACGGTAATGGTGTTTTATCAATGAGTTCAACTCGCGACTCCACACCCGTTAAGCTGATCGGGTTTACGGATACCATTTGATTGACGACATTAAATGCGAACATGCCGTCATCCGTATTCATTACAGCCTTAACACGCTCGGCGTTCACATTGGCAAACAGGCCATAGAGTGAATCAAAAGGAAATACTGTGTTGGGTTCAAACACCCAGCCACAACTGACGTATCCCTGCCCTTTATTCTCTTTACGGCGGAATTTCTCTCCTGGCGCAAGTTCAAAAGCTGGCATGTCGTCATCGTCGTGCGAGTGATGGTGAGCAAACTGCGCGTCTCTATCAATACGAGGTAGACCTAACCACTTGGGATCAAGTTGCCCCTGCTCAACGTATCCTGAGGTTTGCTTAGGGATTTCAGAATTGGCAACGTACGCGTCAAAGGCAGCAATATCTGCGGGGGAAGACAAGTCGATCTTGTTAGCGACGACAACATCAGCCAGTGCGAGTTGATCTTGGAAGTTTTGATTTTCCGTATAGCGAACATCGGCGAAATTACGCGCATCAACCAAGGTAATGGTGGCATTCAACTCGATGTAGTTCTCGTAGTGCTCTGAAAGCAACTTACCAATGATGTCTTTTGGATGCCCTAGCCCCGTTGGCTCAATCAGTAAACGATCAGGGTTTTGTGCCAATAGCGCATTGATGCCGATGGCCATTGGTAGACCCGCCACACAACACATGCAGCCGCCCGGTACTTCTTTAACCAACGCGCCTTGCTCACTGAGAAACGCGCCATCAACGCCAACTTCTCCAAACTCATTCACCAATACAGCCCAGTTTTCATCTGCAGGTTTTTGTTTGAGGAGGTTTAAAATCGCCGTGGTTTTCCCAACACCCAGAAAGCCAGTGATGATGTTGGTAGGGACTTGTTTCGTCAGTTTTTCAGCCATTGTTTATATCCATGTACCGAGTACGCGTCTGAGCGCGCTATCAAAATTGCGGGATGGCAGAAGTGTATCAGGCTGTTGAAGGGATGACAGTGGTTTTTAGGCGAAAGACCTTATAACCAAACAACCCCATGCGCTGTGATAAATCGCGTCATGAGGTTGCTTAGCGAGCAGGGTATTAAGAGCGGCATTTCGTACTTTTAGAACTCACACCACATTTAATGACCTGGAATGATTCTTGATAATCTTCATTATGGGGGAAAGCTTCCGCGAGCTTGCGATACTCTTTCAGCGCCTCGCGTTTTCGATTGCTGTTGAACAATGACCACGCCTTTATTTCAATCAATTGAACGTCTTTACCATACGCGGCTTCATACTCTTCAATCTGCACTAAGGTCGTCTCGTATGCTTTGGCATCAAACGCTTTGAATACACGCTTCATGGCGATTTGTTTATCCAATTCTGCACGCGTATCGATGTCGCTGATTTGCGCGGACAACACGGTGGCCTTGTCTGAGAAGCCCATTTTATCTAGCGCCAATACATAGCCATATTGTGTCAGATCCCAGTCAGGATCATTAGGCGCCATAAGATGTAATGCGTTTTCAAATTCAGTCGCTGCAGACACAGGTCTGTTTAAGTCATAGAGCGTCCATCCTTTTAATGCATATTCCGATGCAGACAAAGATTCAATGGCATTCAAGCTCTCTAAACACGCCTCAACCTCTCCCTCACAATTCACCGCATTTCCTTCATCTGAGCCAAAATCGAGTTCCGCTATGGAAGGGTAACTGTCCGCCCATTGAGCCTGCTGCATCAGTAACTCTTCTCTCTCTCCCATTTCTTGTAAGGTCAATAGACGCCCCTCAATGCGCTTCGCACTCGGCCCCGCCCAGCTTATCGAACGCTCAAACCAGTCATTTGCGGCAAATGCATCCCCCATATTTAGGTATTTCCAGCCAATTGCCTCGGCCGCCTTGGCATTTTTTTTGGCAATAACAAGTTCACCAACATGGGCAAGCTCACCTTCAGAGAGCGAGGCTTTGGAGAGCTTACCCAATGCCATATCTTGCTTAATTTGAGCCACGACTTGCCGGTCATACGCCGTTGACTGTTCATAGCGTGAAAGGATGTCTTGCGCCGCGCTCGGTGCTGTCCAGCCCAAAAGTTTCTGCGTGGTACTCAGTTCATGTGTTTCACAGTTATCGAGTATTTTCTGATACTTGGCTTTTGCATTCGTCCCATAACCAGTTTTGCTTTCATTCTTCAGATCCAACCACATCCATTGAATACGATCGCAGTGGATCCAATCCGGGTTTTCCTCAACCAGCGAACTGGCTTGAGTATGCCTTCCCGTGTTTATCATCGACGACAGTGAATCCAGTGACGCGCGATATGAGATTTCATCCTGAAGCGCCTCAGACACCTCTAAATCTGACGTTGCTTCTTGGGCCGTTTTCCAACCCTTATCTTCGAGCATGGTCCAGTACTGCTCTTCATCAATCGCGGTGCTATTTTGTGTCGACACTTCAACCGAGACGCGTTCATCAAAAACCATCACTTCATGATGATCTTTTGCCATCGCTGAAACAGAAAAAATGGCAGAAACCATGAGCAATATTTTCATCTGCAAACCCTCTCATTAAACGCAATATGTGAAAGCAACACTAAGCTGTCTGAATAGTAATCTTTTCCTTTTGGCATCACTGAAATGCCCTTTTTCAACGCCCTTTGGCCATTTGCTAGCGCAACCAATTGACTGATTGCGATGGCACCATCAGGGGGCGGGTAGGAAGCAGATTCCCCGCTTTTCACATCAACCCACGCCGTGTCATTTTGTTTTAGCCACTTCGTGTACTGACGGTTGAATGCATGCTTTCTCCCCCCCCAAACCATGTATAACGGAATGCGATAGCTCGAATAGCTAAACTGGGAAGGAAACCCTTGTGCTGGCTGCCAACCCGCGTTTTGGTACTCGACCCAATCAGACGTCAGCTTACTTTTGCCATACTGGTTTTGACTTAGAATGCGTAACCCACTGTTTGCCAATGTTGACCATTTACGACTGTATCGAACAAAGTCATCCATGGCGGGATACACCCAGTAGCCCGGATTGACGACAGTGCGGTTTTTGAATGTGAACCCCATTGCTCCAGGTAACATGATCACCTCCCCGCCGACAGGACGAAGATGAGAGCTTTGCAGTGCCCGAATAATGTCGCTCGCTTCTTTCGCGTATTGCTTGGATGACCATTTCACAGCAGCGCGATGCAGCGCCCAAGCAATAAGCATGTCACCATCACTTGCATTGTTTCGGTCAGGAATGTGTGGTTTTCGCGGTTGCCATTTCCATGAAAACAGCGGGTCCATGTCTCGTTGAAGATGGGTTTTCGTCCAAGACCAGATGCCGTGGAACGTTTTACGGTCATTGAAGTATGCCGCCATCAACATGCCATAGCCTTGTCCCTCACTGTGTGAAATGTTGTGGTTACCGGTATCGACTACCCGACCATCCTTTGCAATAAAGCTGCTCTTATAAAGCGTCCACATACGTTTATCACTGTCGCATATTGATGGCGACGCGGTACTGTCAACACTGGCGCTCAGCGAAAACAACATCGCAATTGAAAGTAATGGTTTGCTCATTTTCTCGCCTCCAGCGCACGCGATACAAACGCTGACATCCACCAAATGATAAATAACGCCAGGATAGATAGGCCTGCTGGGTAGCCAATAAAAGCTGCTTTAAAAAACTGAGATGTGCTGCTTGAAAACTCGCGTTCGCTCAGCACACCAGCAGGTGCAGAGCTTGACTCACTGCGCATGAAATCATCGAACTTTTCATAGGTCGTTTCGGCAAATTGAATGCGGTACCAGCCTTCTTGATTGGTGTGTTTAATGGTTGCAAGCTCACTTGTCGGTTCAGAAAACATCATGTCAGAGGTATAAAAGTTCTCTTGTTCTGCCTCACCTTTGCCAGCGACAAAGTCAAACAAGTGCGTTTTAAGTCCATCCCAACGTGATACATTCTGGGCTGGCAAAATGTATGGCTCCGCAGCCTCGATATCTGTCAACGAAATGTGGAAAGGACGGCGCTGTTCCGTCTCGCCCGTGATCATCAAGCCCGGCATGGCTTTGTGAGTACGGTGTGAAACATAACTCAATAGGCGCCATAGGTTTGCCAGCTGAACGGGGTCCTTCTTATCGACTGATATTTGTGCTTGTTTACCGCAGTCATCCGCAATGGCGAAAAAATCATGCGCCGATACTTTATGCCCTTCCGTGGGAATGAACTTAACCCAAGAACTCAGCCTTAAGTTCGACTTTTCTGACATGTAGACAGCGAATCGACGATCTTGATTTTGCACATCTACCGGCCCATAGATTTCGACAGATACACGGTTAATACCTGGTGAAAATTTGCGCATCGGGATGTTTAATCGATAGTGTTGAGAATCTCGCCAATAGCTTGAACGCAGTGGAAGGCTGTTTGCGTACTCACCATTCACACGAAGAATCATCGAACCTGCACCGGGTGCCACCCTTGAGTGCGACAGCAATAGATTGATTTTTGCGTTGTCTTCGTCACTAAACAAAATGTTACTCGGCATCACCAAATCCAGCTCTAAAGGGGAATCGGTCAAGTCCGTTTGCTCGGTAAACTCTGACATCAAGTACGTGGCTTCACTTTTTAATGAACGGTCAATGACGTTATCTTCATTGACGACCACCATTGAGCCTCGCTCAGGAAAACGACGCATGTTGTTGGCAAAGACTTTGGCAGCACGTTTCACCTCTCGCTCATTTTTCCCCGAAATGATGAGTAACCATTCATCCCCTTTCGTGCTGTCTCCAATACCTAGGTATGGGCCAGAAACAGCCTTATGTGTTTCTTGATCTACCCAGCCGGCGTTAAGCAGTGCGTCGCTGGTGCCATAAACAATCACAGGGCCAAGACGTCGCTCTCCGTATTTTGACTCCATTCGGTAATCGAACTGATAGTCCTCAGACCCACTTTTCAATGTCCAGCCCTGCACCAAGTAGGCAGCCAAAGATAACGATAGATCAGAGTCAGTTATCGCCGAAATCATGTGAATGGGTGCATCATGGTGCTGGCCACTTCGCATCATCTCCTCAAAGGATGCGAGCGTTTTCTGATTAACAGTGCCACTTTCCTGATAATTCAGTTCATAGAAAGACGCTTTCACATTGATGGTCGTATTCAGCCCAGTAGTATCAATCACCAAGTTTGGATCGTTGGATAGATGCTGAATTCGCAAATTCAGTGACGGGTTTTCTTTCGATAGCAACCCGGCTGGAAACGTGGCTTCTATGTACTGAAACTGATGACGCTGTTTCACCTCGATATTTGCCAGTGAACGGTTGCCCGCAGCCAGCCACAACACCGTACTATCAACAATATTGTTGTTGTAAATCGCGAGAGAAAGACGCACGTTTTCAACCTCTTGCCCATCCAAAATAGAAATGGGAATGGGCATGATCTGGCTTTGCCCACGAAGAACAATGTCTTCCTTCGTATCCATGGCATAAGTCAGTGGAACCTTGACCGTTTTCTCTGCTTGCACCGCACACGCAAATAGAAGAAGAAAAGCGATGATGAACTTATTCATTTTGAAACTCCTTCTTGCCAGAAGCAGATGCCGATTCGATTTTGTTTTTCACGGATGTCGTGAAGACGCGTGTTAAGTTGGAGCAAGCGAGAGAGAAAAGACTCAATGCAGACGACAACACGTCTTGGTTTAAGCTTTCTTCATAGCGACGGCGCTCTTTCCAACGGCTACTTTGTCCATAGGCTTTTGCGTATTGCACCTGCATGTCCGACGCAACATTGCTCTCTAACAAACAGCACACTTGAACGCCTTGGTGACCATGTTTCAGCGCCACTACTCTCATACTGAGCTGCACCATTTGATACATCGGTTTCTTGGTTTTCTTGCTTTTCCCTTTCTCGGTGAAATACGTCACATCCACCATGTCACCACGATGAAAGATGTTTTCTCCTTCATGAAGGGTTAAGCGCGCCCCTTTAATAGAAATATCATTAAGCGTTGCGTTATAGCTTTCACTATCCATTTGAATCATGGCTTTTTCATTCACCAACAGACGCGGTTCGCTGCGGCGCTGTTGCTTCTCTAACATGGCACCAAGACAAAGCACAATGAGCATCAAGTTGAAACTATTAAAGATGATCACAAGAATGAGCTGGCTTTGTTCTGTTGGGAATTGGATGTAACGATAGATCCCCCACGCTTCAGCAAGCACCACCAGCCCGAAAATGAAAGCCATGAAAGGCGTGAGTTTTGAGAAGCACACCTTACGCGTGGTTTCTCCTTTTGGTGTCACCACGAAGTTAGGCTTCTTAGGGTTAAACAACACAGATAACGCCGGCAAACAGAGATAGATGGACAGTGCTGTCTCGTAGAGCTCTGAGAAGAATGCACGCCGTGTTTTCCCAAACAGTCGCTGCGTTATCATCACACTTATCACTAAGTGTGGAACAACAAAGATGAGAAAGTCAGTGGCGTTGCCAACGAAGATCTGTAAATCCAGCAACAGATAAAGCAATGGAGACAACAAGAATGTGGTACGAAATATTGGGAAGAACCAATACAACGTCGAATTGAGGTAGCAGATCCTCTGCCCCATCGTTAAGCCGCGTTTTAGCAATGGGTTGTTGAGCAAGAATATTTGGATCATCCCTTGTGCCCAGCGAGAACGCTGCGTGACATATGCGCCAAACGTGTCTGGCGACAAACCCGCAACCATCGCACGGTTTAAATAGGCACTTTGCCAACCTTTTGCGTGAATATTCAATGCAGTATCTGCATCTTCAGTGATAGTTTTGGTCGAAATACCGCCAACTTCCTCTAGCGCAACACGACGAATAACAGCCGCAGACCCGCAGAAAAAACAGCCATTCCAAAAGTCCATCCCAAGCAAAATTTTGTTATAGAACATCTCGTTTTCGGAAGGAACTTTATCTTCGATGCCCAAGTTACGTTCAACAGGCCCTGGCGTCACGAAGAAATGCGGTGTTTGAACAAAACCCAGTTTTGGTTCTTTTTGGAACATACCAATCGTGTTGAGCAAGAAATCACGTGTCGGTACATGGTCAGCATCCAGAATAAGTACCAAGTCGCCGTCTGTTTTTTTCAGGGCATGATTGATGTTTCCCGCTTTCGCATGTTCATTACGTTCTCGAGTAATGTAGGTTGCCCCTACTTCCTCACAAAAAGCGATTAATGTGTCCGCACGACGTTTGGCTGCTGCAGCTGCATCAACATCTTCATCGCTCAGCTTTTGATCTGTACCGCCATCATCGAGTACGAACACGCGAAACTGTCCCGGATACTCAAGACGCGAAGCAGCAAGTATCGTAGGCTCAACCACATCAATGGGCTCATTGTATGTAGGAATGTAAACATCCACGGTAGGCAGTGGCGCCTCTGCATCAATAGGCACTCGTTTACGTTCATAGGGTTTAACGGTGACAAACATGCCCATCACATAAATCAGGATGCCGTAACACTCAGCAGCAAAGAGCAATAATGCGAACGGTAAATCGAGGCTACTTTCCCAGGGTAACGTTTCGTGAAATCGCCAATAGATATAGCGAAATGAAATAAACGCACCGATGATGAGAATAAAGGTTGTTGCACGCGTTGAAAAATTACGCGACAACAACAAAATCAATAGAAAAGCGCTACCCGCAAGCCAGATGTGGGTGTCAGTTGAAATATTTAGCGTCGCCAACATAAACAGGCAATACAGCGCGCAAAATACCATGAGCAATTTAAAAATTTGCTTCGGTAAGTTAGACGTCATCTTAGAATCCTTCTAATAGAAGTGAGGGTTTTAACTGATTAACCCAAGCAAGATCTTGGTACTCATTCGCAGTGCAATAATGAGTAAATACTGAAAGCCAGAAGTTATCGTTTCGCGTGCTTTGACGAGCAATGACGCAGCGTTCACCGCCTTCCCTCGTCTCCGTCCATTGCTGGTAGGGCCCAATGTCGTTGTACGCGAGTTGCCCATCACTGTTTGGAACAGTGAAAGAGAACATGTTTGGCGGTTGTTTAAGAGGTGACCTGCTGATAATTTGAACAACATAATTTTCACCAGGTAGATAGGTATTATTTTCGAGTTGAGTCCAAAACCACGTTTCACCATTTCGAGACTGTCGGAAACTCTTTACAGTCTCAATACCTTCTAACAGTACGGGTAATTGGTATTCATCAATTTCAGTTGGATCGTAAATTTTTTGCTGTTGCGCTTGTTGAATTAATTGACAGCCTGATAAAGCAACAATCCCGCACATTAACAGTGGTACTGAAGTTATCGATGACATTCGATAATCCCTCCTCATTTAGCCTCTCGTTACTGTCTCAAAAGCAAGAAGCCTGCCACCTATTAAATATATTTTTATGGCATTAAATATCAGCAACTTAAGTGGTTTCGTGTCTAAATAAGGTGGATAAGCCGATTATTAAATGTGATATAAAGCAGGCATTTCTCAAAGTGACTTTGATTTTGAGAAAAAGAAAAAACGCAAAGGTTCATATCGCAAAAAATATACGCATCAAATAAAAATGATAGATATGAAAACTCTTCGATGAATACGTGATCACTGAACAGTAAATAACCAAACAGACCTTTAATGAGTTATTCCTATTGCACTAAATGGTAAATAAGATTGGTGCCTGCTTATCTAGCTGATATTCTAAAAGTGTAAAGGCTAGAAAAGAGCCAACTCTGTATAAAGGAGGAAGTAATGTTAAATCCGAACACTGCCAAAGCGGTGATTGATCATGCGCTGTTCCTTGGTGCAGATTTTGCGGAGCTCTTTGTAGAGCGTCACCATTCAGGCAGCGTGGAAGTGCTGTCCGGCGACGTCGACAAAGTGAACTCTGGTATTGATTTTGGGATTGGTATCCGCCTGTTTTTTGGTCATAAAGTGCTTTATGGCTACACCAACAGTCAGGATGAAGAAAAACTAAAACGCGTCACTACCCTGCTCTGCGCAAAAGATAAACGCGACCAAATCGCCAATGCGGGTGCATTGAATCTGATCATGAATACAGATCGTCACCCAGCGACCATGCCGTTTTCCGTCGATAACCGCGTTGAAGAGAAGATTGCCTTTTTAAAACGTGTCGATGCAAAAGCGCGAGCAGAAAGCGACAAAATTTCTCAGGTAATTGGCCGTATCGCACAACGCGAACAGCACATTGAAATTTTCAACTCCACCGGCTTACACATTCAGGATACCCGTCACTACACGCGTATTGCCTCGTCTGTGGTTGCAACCCTAGGTTCTGAGCAATCAACAGGGTATGAAGCACCAGGCATGTTATCTGGCTGGGAGTTTAACTCCAGCGTCGATCCTGAAGCGCTCGGCGAAATGGCGGCTAAACAAGCACTGATTAAGTTGGGTGCAAGTGCCTGCCCATCGGGTGAAATGCCGGTTGTTATCGGTAATGGCTTCGGTGGCGTTATCTTCCACGAAGCGTGTGGTCACTTGCTTGAAACCACATCTGTAGCGAAAAAAGCCTCAGTCTTCCACGACAAGATGGGTGAGATGATCGCCAACCCTGTTGTGAACGCTGTCGATAATGGCCTCCTAACCAACGAGTGGGGCTCCATCAATATTGATGATGAAGGCATGGAAACCCAGCATACGCAGCTCATCAAAGACGGTAAGTTGACTGGCTTTATGGTTGACCATATGGGCGGTTTGAAAACGGGCTATGAACGCACGGGATCAGGTCGTCGTGAATCTTACAAATATGCACCAACCTCACGCATGCGCAACACCTACATCGAAGCAGGTGACGCTGAGTTTGATGACATGATTGCCGGCATTGAACGCGGTATTTACGCGAAGAAAATGGGCGGCGGTTCTGTACAGCCAGGTACTGGCGAATTCAACTTCGCGGTTCAAGAAGCCTATTTGATTGAAAATGGCAAAGTGACCACACCGCTGAAATCGGCAACGCTGATCAGCACAGGCCCTAAAGTACTGAAAGAAATCAGTATGGTCGGCAAAGACTTTGCGTTGGCTGCGGGTATGTGTGGCTCGGTAAGCGGTTCTGTCCCAACAACCGTGGGTCAAGCAGCGCTTAAGGTCGATAACATTCTTGTGGGAGGTGGCAGCTAATGAGTGAATTGAACAACCTAGAAAATGCCCTTGAGCAAGTATTGGAACTGGCCACCAAACAAGGTGCAACGGCAGATGTTATCGCATCAAGCAGCGAAAGCTTTAGCTTGAAATCTGACCAAGGTGAATTGTCGGAATATAAGGTGACGGCGAGCCAAGTGATTGGTGTACGTGTGATTAAAGATGAGCACGTCGCCATTAGCTATTCTGAATCTTTAGAGCCAGAAAGCCTTGCTCAAATGGTGAACCAAGCGCTAACGAACGCAAGCTACACCAAGAAAGATGCGTTTCAGAAAATCCGCGCTGAAGGTTTAACTCTAAGAACCGAGCAGCCGGAAATCTACCAACAAGACAACGCAACGCCAGAGCAGAAAATTGAACTGGCCTTGTCGCTTGAACGTCAGATCCGCGAAAAGCCACTGGCGAAATCCGCGCCGTACAACGGCTATAGCGAAAACAGCGCTCTTGTTCTGTTGGGCAATACACTCGGTACCCGTTGCTCGCATCAAGAGCGTACCTTTAGTTGCTACACGGCTGCACTGATTGACCATAACGACAAGCAAGCCATGCATGTCGCGGCCTCAATCGCCAGAACGTTTGACGGGTTAACGCCTGACAAAATCATCAACGATGCTTATGAGATGGCAGAAGCCTTGCTGGAAGGTGAGCCCATTGCAACCGGACAGTATTCTGTCATCTTCGAACAAGACTGTTTGAATGATGTATTGGGCGCATTTGGCAGTTGCTTCTCTGGTGAATCCGCTAAACGTGGCACAAACCCTTGGCGTGACAAGATTGGTGAGCAGGTAATGAGTCCGCTACTGACCTTCAAAGATATGGCGTACATGCCAGGTGGTTTTTCCATCAAAGCATTTGACGGCGAAGGTTTTGCAACTTCTGACACACCGCTCATCGAAGAAGGTAAGCTCGTTGGGTTGCTACACAACTCAGCTACAGCCGCGCACTTTGGCGCAGCGCATACCGCCAATGCTGGTCGATCTGCGAAGGGAACACTAAGCGTGTCATCCCGCCACGATGTGATCTCTGCTGGAGCAAGCAGTGAAGCGGAAGTGACAGCGGGCGAATATCTTGAGCTCGTAGAACTGCAAGGTGTTCACTCTGGTGCTGATGCCATTAGTGGTGAGTTCTCATTTGGTGCGAGCGGTTTCTTGTGCAGAGACGGGAAACGCTTGAAGCCCGTTCGTGGTATCACGGTGGCAGGTAACTTCTACACTATGATCAAAGAAGTTGAGGCAGTTGGAAACACAGTCATTCCAAACTACGACGGCTGTTTTTTTGCGCCTTTGATTCGCTTTGCGCGATTGAATGTCGCTGGTAAATAGCTGATTCAGACGCCCCTCTCTGGGGCGTTTTTTCCTTTGATCCATTTCGCATTACGACAATCAACCTTATTCTCAAAGTAACAAAGTGTCCCCCGCCTCTCAGCCAAAAATACACAAAGTTAATTTAACCTTCTGTTTTTTAAACAATAAAAAGTAGGCACTAATTATGCTTGTGATGTTTGGAACCATCATTGGAGGCTTTGTATGTCGTGGAAGAAAATGCTCATCGCGAGTATCTATATTGTCAGCACTTATACTTATGCGTTAACTGCACAGGACTTGGAGTTTGAATCAGGCTCGGACGCTTCTAACTATTCAGCACTGGGCAAACCCAACGACGTTTACTCAATTTCAGGCCAACTCCCGCAGGACACTCTCGATAACGTATATTCAATGCTTCCCGAAGGCAGCACAGTTAACAGCGACTATATCGCTACAGGAAAATATTCAAGTATTGATATCGACGATGAGCTAGCAGGTGCACCTCACGCATCAGCACGTGTTACCTTCTTAAACGAAGGTGCTGGTTATCGAAACGTGTTGGGCTATTTTGTCTACGACACTGATAACCCTCCCGCCTCAATAGATGACGTGCCGACACACATGATTATCTTTCCAAACGCATCCAAGCCGAATCAAGGCGAACTTGTGGAAGGTGATACCATCGATCTCGACGTTGAACTCACCGCAGGTCAAACACTTGGCTTCTTCATTATTTCAAACGGCTGGGGATGGAGTTCAGG
Source organism: Enterovibrio makurazakiensis (assembly GCF_050336585.1). Taxonomy (NCBI): domain Bacteria; kingdom Pseudomonadati; phylum Pseudomonadota; class Gammaproteobacteria; order Vibrionales; family Vibrionaceae; genus Enterovibrio; species Enterovibrio makurazakiensis. The sequence goes on along the minus strand of NZ_JAKJSE010000007.1, from coordinate 196,145 downwards.
TTACAATAGCATTCCTTCGCTGGGTAAATTTGGCACTCCTTTCTACAGCTTCCCTGACTTGAATCCAGAGGCCACTGCAGAGTATCGCAGGCATAACGTCGCATTTATTGATACAGAAAATGACTTTTTGGTTCTTGCTTTTGAAGACATCAAGCGCCCTAAAGGTGACAACGATTTCAATGACTTAATATTTACTGTAGAAATCACACCTTTTCAGGCGATTGATGGTGTAAACCCCGATGGCTCAACCGATTCCAAATATGAGGTACTCACGCAGCAGAACAATCCCGATGTTACCGTGACCTCTGTTTACCCGAGTTCAGATGGATATGCGACATTAGCCTTCGAAGACAACTGGCCATTGAAAGGTGACTACGATTTCAATGATGTCGTATGGCGGTATCGAATCACAGAAGAGATGAATGGTCAGCGCGAACTAAAAAGCATCTCAGCAGACTACACATTACAAGCAATGGGTGCGGGTTACTCAAACGGTTTTGCTGTACACCTGCCAAATGTTGATCCCAGTAATGTCGCTTCGGTATCGTTAACGCGCAATGGTGTTGCCGTAACCCACACCATCCAGCAATCAAACGTTGGTGAAACCGTGCTTATCGTTTCGGAAAACCTTCGTGATGACTTAGAACCACTTGGTGTTCTCACTGAAAGTTGCCCGTTCTATCGAACTCAAACAGCCTGTGTCGACTCACAACTAAGTCGGCTTGATTACCAACTCAATGTTGAGCTAATCACTCCTGTCGCTCGTGCAGTTGTTGGCTACCCGCCTTATGACCCTTTCATTTTCGCTTCAACTGGTATTTACCATGGAGACTTTGCCGCTTTCCCACCAGGAATTAGTTGGCAGCTACACCTAAAACAGTTCGACGGTACCAGTGATATAAACAATGCATTCTTCAATATACATGATGACAACTCCGGCGGTTCAGAATCCTTTCTGACAGAAAATAACATGCCTTGGTCAATCAATATTCGAGATGAATGGAGCCATCCATTGGAAAACACCGACATCAGCCATGCCTTCACCACTTTTGCGGACTGGGTAACAAGCAGCGGCGAAACCAACACTGCATGGTATGAGGCAGCAACGTCCAACAAAGTCATCGCCCCACTGGCAGACGAGGATTAATACAATGAACAAGATATTGAAGAAATTGAGTTTGACTGCCCTGCCGCTGATTTTAACTGCATGTGGTGGAGGCGGAGGTGGTGACGCATCAGGCGGATCCGCTGGCGGTACAGCAGAAACAGGCAATACAGGTGGAAGCGACGTGACATCGTCGTCTCCATCTCAGGAAGCCACAGCGCTAACCAATACTGATGACATTGTGGCAGCACGTGCGTTTAAATTCTGTATTGGCCAAACCATTCAATTAAACGTCAACTACAGCGGCACCACATCTGGGGCGCTCCACATTTTCTCGCAAGCGGATTACATCCACGCAAACGGCGATGTCGATGTTGACCCGTTGTCGCGAATCACAACCATTTACCCAGATTTGACCACAGGCGTGGATATCGAAGTCAATGGTAATTGGGAGCAGTTATACGCTAGGTGGGTGCCAATGAGCAGTAGTGAATCCGAGCAAACCTTGGTCATCAATCTTGACCAATCGAGTAGTTCCTACCTTGTATCATTAGACTGATTAATCACGTTACTCTCAGGCATCTATACTTGTCATAAGCGCCTACTTTGATGGGCGCTTTTTCATCAAGGAAGAGCAATGCAAGATACTCGATTAGAGACGCCACGGTTAAACCTTAGGCGTCTCAACGAAAATGACACGACGTTTATTCATCGCTTGTATAACACCGATGGATTTTTGCGCTTTGTCGGTGACAAGAACATCCGAAGTGATATAGATGCCGCCGTTTATCTTCGTGCCACGCTCATCCCCATGTATGCACAAGCCTACATGGGATTGTTTGCCGTTGAAGAAAAACAGAGCAAACTACCTGTCGGTATATGCGGGTTGATCAAAAGAGATACGTTGGACGACATCGACTTAGGATTTGGATTTTTCCCAGAATACGAGGGGAAAGGCTACGCCTCTGAATCCGCAAAAGCGGTGATAGCATTAGCGCAAAACGCTCTCGGGGTTACCCAGATTGTTGCGATTACCCATCCTGATAATGTTCGCAGTTTGGCACTGCTTTATCGGCTGGAGTTTACGCTTCAATCTGGCGTTGAGACTGAGCCTGACTTTCTGCTACTCAAGCGTCAATTAGTAACCCAAAAACGCAGTGTAGGATAACCATCATTATTTTGGTTACTATTGTGAGGCGCTCAAGGTGCTCAAGGTGCTCAAGGTGCTCAAGGTGCTCAAGGTAAAATTACAACAGCATGTCATCTTCGATTGGGATGAAACGATCAACGCTATTGACTAGAGAATTCGCCGTCAACGTAGGTACACCAAATACCACGGCTTCTTTACCGTAACCTTCTCGAACACGATCCATGAGCAAGGCAAAATCTCCATCACCCGACAGGAGCACCACCATATCAACGTTCGGTGCTGTTTCAATTACATCAATGGCAATACCCACATCCCAGTCACCTTTACTACTGCCATCACTGCGCTGGATAAAGGGTTTTAATTTCACATCAAACCCGATGTGACGGAGTGCATCTTGGAATTTAATTTGCTGATCATCATCTCGGCGAATCGCATAAGCCGTTGCTGACACGACCTCACCCATATGCGCAAGGTTCTTCCACAATAAGCGATAGTTAAACTGACGACCATAGGCTTGTCGAGTTGTGTAGTACACGTTTTGCACATCAACGAACACAGCAATTTTTTTCAACGGATGACCTTTGCGGATGAGTGGAAATCAAGCCAAATCATAACACATTCGCCCGCAACAAAAGGGAATTATGATTGTCCAATAATTTGCGCAAACGCTTGTTTCAACGGATCACTTTTTAGCACTCGTCCATGCCCTAGCCCTTCCGTCGCTACCAAAGAAACGTGAGTAAATTCTGTTGCCTGTTCTGACACAGAAAACGGCGCAAATCTGTCCCCTCTATCATGAACGATCGTAACGGGTGACTGACGTTGCCCTAGCTTTTCGAACGGGTCAATACTCTCAATCGTGGTGTTATATCGTTTGCCAACATCTGCCACAACAGCATGAAACAGTTTCATCGAATACCCAGAGGCTTCTACCGTACCAAACAAGTTTTCCCAGTATTTTAGTACTGGCGCCACCAGAATAATGGGTTTCCCTTTCAACGCTTGATGTTCACTTTCGAGCAGCGTAGCCCCACCCATCGAGTGAGCAATCACGCCTTCGACTTGTTCTTGTTGATTCAATATACCATCCAGAGCACTCAGAAATGCGGGAATGCTTCCCTCTTTACCTTCGCTTCTTCCATGTCCTGGGTGGTCATAAGCCAATGCGGTATAACCTGCCTCTGCGATATACTCCATCAGAGGGAAGAATTGATTTGCCGATCCTGACCAGCCATGAGTTAACACCCAAGTTGGTCCGCAACCGAGCTTATAGGTCATCATTTTCCCTTCAGCCGTACCCAATGCCTCAATAACCATGCCACTCGGCGTAGGGTTGTTCTCTTTCCCTTTGGCCGGTGTCAGGAAAATACGACGCGCCGTTTTAAGCGCATGGTTTGGCGCGATACGATGATGAAGTCGAGAGCCAACACTCAACGCACTCCGTCGAAAACTGAATCGTTTGTTTTTCCCAAAGTATATTTTGCTACTCATGTTGTTATCCTTTTTAAACCAAACTCTAAAAACACACGGCTCAACACGTTAAAGTGGCCTATAAAATAGTACGGTCGTGCTTTTTAAAGGCAAAATAATGATTACAATTGATGCTCTGATTGCATCAACAATCAGCAGTGTTTCTACAAATTGCGTCGTCACAAGCAGAGTTATTGCTTTTTTGCCCGCACTCTCGTAAACAGCTCATCAATGCCGGTCCAGAACTTTTGACCACCATCAGCTTCAAGCCCCAATGTTCTGAATAAATGGCTACTCAAATACAGTCCATACAATTCATAGACGGTTTGCCAGCAATCAAGGTCACGCTTAAACTCTCCTAATTCAATGCCTCTTTCGAATTGAATATGGAGATAGTTCAGCCACTTTTTAATTGTCACCTCAAGAACCTGCTGCATCGGATCGTCTCCAGAATGACTTTCACGCCATGCATCCAGAAACATACAACTGCCTTGAAAAGAGCCATTCCAAGTCAGCCAGTTGTCCAACATATGTCGGATTTTAGCTTCGATGGAACAATGTGACGCATCACGGCACGGTACAATCACACGTTCAGCAAATCGTTCGCCCGCATATGCCACCACTGCGGCTTGAAGATTGCTCCTCGCATTAAAATGGGCAAACAATCCACTTTTTGACATGCCAACACGCTTTGCAAGCTCTCCAATGGTCAAGCTCTCAAGCCCTTCTCGACTCGCCATTTCAAATGCGATTGACAGTATCTGTTCTCTTGTCTGTTTTTTCTTGCTCATCACTGACTTCTGTTTTGCGGCAATACCCAAGCTACTTGAAAATGCTTGAGTATATTCATTAATAGCACGAACGTTCGATTTATCAATCAAAGATACTCTGGTCAGAGTAGTCGACCTTATATCTTAAGAGAGCTTAGCTGCTGTTTAATGAGCCGCAGGTCTCTCTTTTGGCCGTTATCTCTATCCATATTCAAGAATTGCAGATCTTGCGTGGCTAGAATGGGTAACGCGTCACGCTATCATCAGCAAAATGACACGAACTAAAATTTGTCGGCGAAATTTGCTACAGAGTACGTTAGCGTTGGCGGAAAATGGAAACGAATGAACAGGGAATAAGTATGGAACTACAGGCCAACCTGAGAATGATGGCGCGATACAATCAGCGTATTAACAGTAGCCTTCTCGACATATGTGGACAACTTAGCGAAGAACAGCTGAACCAAAACACACTCTCGTTCTTCCCAAGTGTGCTTGATCACTGGAATCACATCATGTTTGGTGATCTCATCATGCTTCAGCGACTTGCAGCCAATAAAGTCGGTGGACTCGACGATACATCACTCGAACAATTTCCTGTTTCGCGCAAAGTCGACGACACATTTGCATCAACGCTTGCTAGCTTCATTCCGCTCCGACATCTATTGGATACCATTATCTGTGAAATGGTTGAACAACTAACTGACGACGTCACCTCTGAGCCGTTTCATTACACTAATACTGAAGGACAACGCCTTACCAAGCTGGTTGGGGAATATTGTCAGCACCTATTCAATCACCAAACCCACCATCGCGGGCAGCTCACTTGTATATTGAGCCAGTTTGGATTGGACTATGGCTGCATGGATTTACCCATTGTGGTACCCGAAGGCGGCGCTATCTAAATACACATGCATCGAGAAACCCATCTTATTGACTCACTCAATCTCTTCAACGTTTGTGTTCGGTTTTGCATAACTTAACCGAGCTAAACGGTGCGTATCGTGATAGCTGTCCAGACCTGAAATCGCAACCGTCTTAAGTGCTTCAATATCAATATAACCATCGGCGGTGATGGCCTTTTCATCCACCAGCACCTGAACGACCTCGCCAATGATCAACTCCGTGTCGTTGATTTCCAAGTTCTGCACCTCACGCACTTCCAATGCAAACTTTACGCGACTCTCTGCAACATAGGGTGCTGCCACTCCATTTATGCATTCTGGTGTCAGCCCTGCTTCAACGAACTCAGACACCTCTGCGGGATATCGCGCAGACGTCTGATGCGCCTGCTTCCACATATCTGCAGAAACTTGATTAATGGTGTACACACCTGTTGCTTGAATATTTTCCAAGGTGTCACGCGTCACCGTATGCGGGCGACTGATCATTCCCACCAACGGTGGATTTGCGCCGATGTGAAAAACTGAACTAACAATGGCGAGATTGTGATTACCTTTGCCGTCGGTTGTGCCAATTAGGTTTGCGCTTTTGAAACCAGAAAGGCTATTGATGAATTTGGCACGGTAGCGATCGTCCATTGCGATGATGTCTGCTGTATTCAATTTCATGATTATTTCTTTTTGTATGTGTGAGAAATTCAATACAGCATTCTGCCTTTTTTCGATCAACGCAATCATGGGAAATACACAACAAATAAAGTGAGTTAGGATGAAGCATTGGCTCTATACCAAAGCAATCTGCTCTCACCTCTCAAGCAATGACAAGGACAGTATGAACGGCGTAACGGGATTTCTCGCTCGGACATGTAAAGACAGCGTCAAAGTTGCCACAACACTTTATAAAATAATGATCCCTACCATCATCGTGGTTAAGGTTTTTGAAGAATTTGGTGGTGTTATTTGGTTTTCAAACGTTATTGCACCTCTCATGCAATTTGTTGGATTACCAAGTGAAATGGGATTGGTATGGGCCACGGCAATGTTCATCAATATTTACTCAGCGTTGGTGGTACTCATTAACTTCGATGTACCAATGACGGTGGCTCAAGCATCCATTCTGAGCAGCATGATTCTACTCGCCCATTCAATGCCAATCGAAGTGGGACTGGCGAAAAAATCTGGCGTCTCAATCTGGTGGACAATTTTGAGTCGCGTCGGCGGTGCGCTGCTTTTTGCGTGGATATTAAAACTCATATACCAAGCAACAGGGTCGCTACAAGATCCTGCTCAGATGATCTGGCAACCATCTAATTCTGGCGACGTATCATTAACCAATTGGGCGATCAATCAAGTGCAAAATCTTGCGATTGTGTTCGTCATTATCTTTGCGCTGATTTTCGTACTCAACCTGCTCAAAGTACTGGGTATTGAACGCTTGATTGCCAAGGCACTTAGCCCCTTTTTGCGTTTGCTTGGTATTAGTCGCGAAGCCACAAATCTGACACTAATTGGTATCACGCTTGGTCTTTCTTACGGCGGAGGTCTATTGATCAATGAGGCAAAAAAAGGACACATTCCACCACGTGATATTTTCACTTCAATCACACTACTTGGGCTATTGCATAGCCTCATCGAAGACACATTGTTAATGCTTGTTATTGGTGCAGATTTCAACACCATTTTCTGGGGAAGATTGGTATTTGCGCTAGTGCTCGTTGCCGTGATTTCTCGTATGGTCCGGTTAATCGATGGAAAACGCTGTGAGCGATTATTCTACCGTTCAGTAGCCTGTTAAAAACGAAAACTAAGCTCTAACGATAGCGCCTCAGGTGAGGCGCTATAACTCACGCTTTTTCGTCACCTTCGATGGTAACCTTCCGTTCGTTTACCTGCTTTCGCTAAATCTCTAAACCATCACGTCCAATGGTAACCCAGCCAGGTACGCCGTTCTCCATCAGCCACCGGTCAAGATCATGGTTAAGATGGGTGATAATAAATTCTTTTGGATGCAGCTTTTCATTCAATTGACGTGCCGTTTCCAAATTACTGTGATTTTCGTTATCACTGTCTGGAGGAAAAGAGCAGTCCATCACTATGGCATCTAGAGGAGGTCGCTCCATTAGCCAATCTAATGTTTGTGCTGGCAAACCATTGCTGTCGGTCAAATACGCTACGCTCATAACCCCATATTCAAATACGAACCCCATGGTAGGGCGGGAATGCTTCATCGCGAGCGGCGTGATCGTTAGTCGATTAATATGAAATGACTCGCCGTGCTGTAATAGCGGTTTAAAGTCCAAACATCCCGAATGCTTCAGCAGATCAGCACAACCTTGCGGATCATCCGGACACCAGACGGGAATAGGCGACGTGTTACCCCACCGTAAGTGAAACAAGCCTTGGACATGATCAACATGAAAATGGGTAAGCAGGAAACCATGGTAGGTTCCGGCGGCAAAACGGGAATGCAAATCCATCATTCCAGCATCAATCAACAGGCGCTCCTTTACACCACCTCGACCCCATTCAAGCATGGCCGAACACGGTTTTCTTTCAAACGCAGCCTGCTCCCTCGCCCTATTGCATGCGATACATTCGCATCCGTACAACGGAACGCCTCCTGCGGCTGCTGTTCCCAACAACGTTAATCTGAGCATCTATATTCCCAAAAAATAAATTAAAGAGCGTCCGTTCACCAAATCAAGCTTGGTCATATATACCCAAGTAACCGAAGTGATAGGATTTAGCATCCTTTGTTGAAGTTAAGAGCAATGCATACCTTGTTCGTTATCGTGATCTTTTCAAAACAGGATGACATCGAGAATAACATCAATAAATCAGCCCAGAGAGCCTATCAAATCGACCTTTTTCAGGTTACTAGGGGATATCAGTGTCCGCTCAATATAGTTGGGATTGATATGTAGAGGCAGCCCTTTGAGCGCAAGTCGCCGAGTTCAGTCCAACGCTCTAGTCACGAGCCAAAAACCACAACAACGCGACAAATGAACTCTCGTACATGTTAACTGAGATCTATGTCATTCTGTTTTAAACGTGCTTTTAAAACTCTTGACGAACAGAAAGGAATTCACTGCAATTCTCTTAGAGGAGAGTGCGGTTCAAATGGGCCAAGTTTACGGCAATCTATCTTAGAAGGATCTACGAAGGAAGCGGCGTCGACGACAGGGAGCGATTGTGAGGTCTGAGCGCTGTAGCAATATAGCGAGAATCGCTTACTAGCCAAAACGTCATGTACTTCATCAATAAAATCATGCACCTCAACCACGCAATCATCTATAAAGATGCCGCTAAGGTGCGAGAATGGAGACCGAAGAATTGGTGTTAGTAACTCACACGAATTTCAACTTCATATGGGGTTTTCAACTGAACGGACTCACCACTGCTTTCAATCATTTCACTCGCCAATACTTCGCCAGAAAATTCGGTCTTTCTGTTCTCAATCATGTCCTGCCAAATATGGTCAAGGTTCAAAACCCGTGCAGCGCTAAAGCCTTCAAGAGTTAGCCTGACACAGTGTTGCCAATCATTACCTTTGCCTGATTTTTCATACTCCGCTCCAACACTAGCAATAGATCTTTTCGATATAACTGCGACAGCAAACTCAGCAACTTCCTGTTCTTTCCATGTTTTCATCGAGCGCGCCTCTAATATTTACAGGGTGAATATCATATTCATTTAACATTCTCTTGAAAAAATTATAGACACTTATTTGCATATTGTTTTTAGATTAAGTTCGATTGCTTGGCTAGATAGGACTAATGATTGGCTGAAGCACAACGCGCTCTCACCTCGAAAGGAAAATAGAAAAAGGCAGGGTAAGGAAATACTGAGTAGATCTTAACGGCGCCACCAGGTGGCTAAATGCAGCAGAGCAAAAAGGCCATGTCCGTAGATATACGCTTCAATTGCGCCAACAGCTGCTTTATGAATCGACAAAAAATCTGGTGCCAACGTACTACCTTTAGCAAACAAGACAAACCACCACGATCCCGTAAAAATAGCCAAGAACAACGCGAGCAAACCGAGACCTTCGACGGTTGCGGCCAACCCACCATGTTGAGGCTCTGGCAGATGCCATTTAACCAAAGCTCGAATATCTTGCTGAATCGCCGCAAACCTCCCATATGCCCAAGGGTAGAGGTCCGACAAATGGCGTCGATTGATAACAACAATGAAAAATATCAGGCTTACGAACATCAAACCGAGTCCGCCATACATGTGCAATTCATCGACAAGAGTGATCTGAGTGTGTGTTGTGTCGCCATGGACATGCATACCAAATGACGTGGCTATTTGATAGATCACCCATGTCATGGTCAGCATATGCAACCACTTTTCGGATTTTGGGAGTTGAGAAAAAAGGTAAGAGAGCCCTCTTAGCGTCTTGTTGCCAACGTCGTGATTCATCATTTCTAGCTTATTTGGTGGCCCAAACAAAAAGTATATGAAGGATCAGACTCCTCTAAAGTCATGGTTACGAGACAAAACTGAATCTTGAAAAACAAAAATCGGCAACCAAAGGCTACCGATTTCTATTATCACGTTAAGCGTTTAAGCTTGATATGCCCAAACAACCTGAAGATGCAGGATTCAGGCTGTTTACGTCATCCTAGCATTACTGGCCTGCATTCATCGCCTTAAGCTTGTCACCAACAGGGCCAGAAAAGTTATAGCCGTCATGTTGATCCCAATTAATCGACCACGTCATCACGCCACCAAAGTTTGGATAGTTAAACGCAGGAACAACGGTGCCACAACTTGTACCTTTGGTTAAACAATCTAGTGCATCAACGATGTTACGTGTTGGCGCTTGGCCTGAATTGGCAGAGCTTGGTCCTGACGGTAGACCAATAGCAACTTGATCATCTCGAAGCGGCATAAACTGCGTACCATTTGCCAATTCAAATCCTTCGACCAACATCTTAGACTGGGCAACCATCATGTCTACAGAGCCTTCCGGTGCTGCACCTGTTAGATACGGGTTAGGCAAACCACCATTGTTATAAAGCTGAACATGAAGCAGATCAAGCGTATCTCGCAATGCATCAATCAACGGAATGTAAGCGCCCCAAATACCTGTATACGCTACCATACCACCTTGAACATATGGGTGTTCAGGTGCCATTGTCAGGTACATATCTCCGCCCATGTTAGCTTCGATTTGTTTCAATGCACGTGGCAATCTCGCCTGAATTTCAGAGCCATGAACCAGGTTAGAACCGCTTTCTAGGTCAATATCCAGCCCATCAAATCCCCACTCTTTAATGATGTCGGTTAGGCTAGAAACAAACGCCGCTTCGTCGGCATCAGTGTTAAGTGTAATGGTGCCTTCCGCTCCGCCCAAAGACAGAACAAACACTTTTCCTTTCGCCTGCAACGCTGCCATTTCTTGCTTAAACACTTGCGGATCTAGCGGTGCACAACTGCTACGAATATCGCCGTTGTAAAGATTGAAATGCACAGTACCGTTACTATTGCGATCGTTTTCCGCAAATGCGATATCTATAATATCCCATGCTTCCGACATTTCGCTAAGCTTCAACGGACAACCCGCACCATTCACGAAGTTATGCCAGTAGCCAATCAACTTATGTTTTACCGCTGATTGTTCGAACACCTTCACTGTCACACCCTGCGTTGAAGCTGTTAAGCCGCTGCTGTCCGTTGCCAAAGCTGACACAGTGAAGCTGCCCACACCGCCAGGCGTCCAGTTTGCGCTGTATGGCGCACTGGAATCCGTTGCGACGACCGAACCATCAACAAGGAAATCGACTTTAGTAACGCTACCACTAAGCGCACTCGCTTCTGCCGAGAGTGACACGACTTTACCTAAACCAAATGAACTGCCCGCAGCAGGAGACGTCAAGCTCGCCACTAATGGCTGATCACTCACGTTAACTAGGACACCTGCGGTTCCCGTGTTTCCTTCGTTATCGGTGGCCACCGCACTTAGGCTCAGTTCTCCCAAACCTTGCGCTAACCAATTCACGCTGTAAGGTGCTGTTGTATCAACACCAATGCTTTGTCCCGCAGCAAAGAACTCAACACCGTCTACACTTCCATCTGCATCCGTTGCATCGACCGATACCATCAGCGATTCACCGGCAAGCAGCGTGGCATTATCTGATGGCGCAGTGAATGTGACGGTGGGAACAATGGCGCAGATACCTAACTCGGTCCAAGCGTCTGTCCAATATTGACCATTTTTCGGTTCATATGCCCAAGCAGAACTCGAAGAGCACCAGCCTGACACATCACATTGATATTTATAATTACCGTTTTGGACAATCGCGCCAGCGGCATAAGAGGTACCAGCTTTGTATGTTGGAACGCCAGCACAACCACCGCCCACTGCTTCACCAGCAACATTAACAGTGACTTCACCCGCCCAAGCAGAGAGACCATCTTGATCAATCGCTTTGGCATTAAAGGTGTGACTGCCTTCTGTCGCTAACCAGCTCAATTCGTAGGGATCAGTATCGTCTTTACCAACCAATTGGTTATCCACATAAAAATCTACACTCGCGATCGGACCATCAGCGTCTGATGCGGTCGCTTGCAGCAATACGTTGTCACCCACTTTGAGTTGTGACGTGCTGATAGGGTTAGTCAATTGTGCCGTTGGCGGGAAACCAAAATCAGCAGGAACAACGCTGACCTGCACGCTCTGCTCACTGCTTGCGCCTTCGTTGTCTGTTACCACCGCTTTGATCGTGTACTGCCCTTCTGTGGCGAGCCACTCCAAGGTATATGGTGCGACATTTGCCACACCAACACTTGAACCATTCGCAAAGAATTCCACGTCACTCACCGAGCCATCAGTGTCTGATGCGGTTGCTGAGAGAGAGATGGTATCACCGTCTGTAAATTGGGCATTATTGAGTGGGGAGGTGACTGAAACAACAGGGATAGCGTTACCCGTGGTGGAACATTGACCTAAAGCTTCCCATTCTTCCCATGGGCCTGAGTTCTCAGCTGGATTCTTTCCAGATGTCCACCACTTAGCTTTAAAGGCATTTCCTTGATGAGTGACTTGTGTGCCGCCGTTGTATACGTCTTTCGTATCCCACGTAGGTAGAACGTTACAATCTACTGCCCACGCAGGCATTGCTGCCGTGATACTCAAAGCGACAGCTGAGTAAACCATTGTTTTGCGCATAATGAATTTCCTTATTCGATAATAAGATACAGAGGATTTCCACTTTTTTCTTTCCGTGAAATATCCCAAACCCATCATGGTTAAATTTCATGCTTCCCTCCAAGTCTTGTACGTGTTTTTTGTTCACATTTGCTACATCATTTCAAAGCTGTGGCGCAATCAATTCAGTTATATCATTCAAAATTCAGACATCAATACGGTTTAATTCTCTTAATGTCTCATTGACTGCACTGATGACAACGTGCGTTTTGGGTTATCACTTATACCTAAACAAGGAAGGTTTACTGGCCGATAAAACCGTAAGTAAAGGAAATGCAATCATGATGAAATGCAACAAGTTCCTCAAAGGAATATCCCTGTCGGTCGTTTGGATAACCCTGTCCATTTGCTCAGCGTCGGCCAATGAAAACGCAGCTGAAGTATGGCGCTTTGGTCTCGAAGAAATTGAGGGGTCGGTTCAGGATATCTACGCACAAGCATTCAAGCGCAAAATAGAAGACAAATCTCAAGGAGAGATCGTCGTAGAAATATATTCCTACGGCATGTTGGGTGAATCAGAAGATTTAACAAACCTGACGGCCAATGGCACGCTTCAATTGACTCATGCTTCAGTGGGTATTCTAGGCGCACAGATCCCCGAAGCACAGGTGTTCACCATCCCCTATCTGTTTTCCAACAACGATGACCACAATCAAGCCGTGCTCGCCAACAACCCTGCCATATACGAAATACTCGGTAATGCCCTTATCGATCAAGATCTGCGCTTGATGACACTCTACCTTGAAGGCGACATGGTTTGGTCGACCAACAAACTTATACGAAAACCAAGCGACTTCGCCCAGTTTAAGATGCGAGTCATGAACTCATCATTAGTGATAAAAACATTTGAGTTATTAGGTGCGACAGCTATCCCAATGCCTTATTCACAGGTGTATGGCTCGCTGCAAGCCCATATCGTAAATGGTCAAACCAACCCGATTTTTTCGATTGAAGAGATGAAATTCTATGAAGTAACGGAGTATCTGATATGGGCTGGACAGCAGAAATTCACGACCTCCGTGCTGGCAAATCAGGCGTGGTATTTAGCTTTACCTGCACCACACAAACTTATTCTCAACGAGACTATTGAAGAGCTCACACCCTATATTTTTGAGCAGCAGATTGCGCTTAACAACACCCAATTAGCGGCCATCAAGAAGTCAAAGCCAAGTATGGCGTTAATAAGGCTGACGAAAAAGGAACAAGCCTTGTTTAAAACGATATCTACGCCTATTCGACAGCAATTTATTCAGAACAGTGGACAACCCGGTCAGCGTTTACTTGAAGCATTAGACAAGGCGTTAGCCACTGAAAAATAAAGGGGGTCGCCCGTATGTAAGCAGCAATACTTAAACAACCTTGTGTGCGCTTATATTTACTATCATCACTTTCTATCAAAATAGGCACGTTAATCTGAAGTGATGGTGATTCAGGTATACAATACAAAGAGTTCGCGTTGGGTTTTAAGGTGTTACTGAATTGAAAGTGGTCAGCTATTTCGTTTTTGCGTTCGTTATTACGTTCACATCAAATGAAGCTTTTGCAAACAAAAAGAACCTTGAATTTGTCGATGCTATAAAACTGCATGGCTACATCGATGGTTACGGCAACCTACGCCTCAAAAATTCTAATATGACGCAACTCCCAGAGCCACTCGATGTAAAAGGCTTCCTCGATATTCAAGGCAGTAACATTACTCAATTGCCTGCAGAACTCACCGTTTCAGGCTATCTAAACGCTTCACACTCGTCACTCACTCGCGTACCGAAAGTGGATGTTGGTGGCTACATGAATTTCACTGGTTCAAAAGTTGCGGCTCTGCCTGCTGGATTGAAGGTAAAGGGAGATTTAAGTTTGGTTAATACGCCGATCACAGCACTACCAAGGCGGCTTAATGTACAAGGGAATCTGTATTTATCGAACACGCGTATTGCTAGCCTTCCGCCAGATCTGCGTGTAGGAGGCGACCTCTATCTGAGAGGAACTAACGTGAAAACAATTCCTGAGTCTGTACGTATTGGTGGCAAGGTTTATCGGTAGTCTCTCACGCTACGCCACTTTTTTCGCATCGCGGAACTGTGCCATTTGAACAGAGTGGAGTTTTCTTCGCAGTGCAATCCCGTAGCGATACATCTTGCGCCCTTTTATCCTCTTCTCGCCTTTGTGTTTAATCACAACGAAGAAATTGGGCATAGAATTGACTCTTAGCTCACACTGGCCTTCATCTAGCTTCCATTCAGAAACAAAACCAATGCCCTTCTCAGAAATATCTGTGATGACAATATTCACGCACGGCAAAAACTTATGAGCCCAAAGCAATTGCCCTTTTACTCGTGGATTGCATATAAATCGCCGCCAACGGCGTACTTCTTTCATCAGTGAACCAATTGCAGCATATCAATTGATGACATATTAACAAGCTAAGCGTCGCTCGTTCGATACAAAGGTGAGACAGAAAATCACTCAGTTTTACTCGTCAGGAGCCGCCTCATACAACTCTAATGGCAACCCATCAGGATCGCTAAAAAACGTAAATCGTCTAGACGTATACGGGTCAATACGAATGGGTTCACAATCCACGCCTTGCCGTTTCAACTGCTTCACCACCCACTCAACGTCCACACATTGAAACGCTAGATGCCTTAGCCCTTGCGCTTCGGGATAAGATGGCCTCTGGGGACTATTGGGGAAGGAAAACAGTTCCAACTGTCTGCCATCTGGCAAACCGATATCCACTTTCCAAGAGTCTCTTTCGGCGCGGTAATGCTCATCCAGCAAACGTAAACCCAACACATTAAGATAGAAATACTTTGCTCGCTCAATGTCGCTCACAATCAACGCAACATGATGTACACCAGAAATCATACTCATGACTTTCATACCCACAAAATTTGCCAACAGGTGGCAAAATTTACCACCAACGATACTGCATTCAATCAGAATCAATCAGACTCTTTTATATTGTACTTGTAATTCAAACAGTTAAGTTATTTTAACTATTGGCATCGAGTTTGCTAATCATTTAGGTATGTCATACACAAGATCAGATGCACCAGATTGCAAGCCAGAACGGCTGCCACAGGGAGTTTCAGAATGTCAGTACCCAATCGAAAACACCAGTACATGTTTGGCTTTACGATTTTCACCATAGGTTTCATCGCCGGAGTCGCTGTGCTGACACACGCATTCAACTAGCCAACCTCGTCGTTTGTTTCAGGCTGGATTGACGTGATTCGCCTTCATGACAGTGAACGCGAATGGCACTATATACATTCGGTTCTTCCGCAGCTAAGGTGATGAAATAACGTTTCTTAGTGTCAGGAAGCCAAATGTCCGCGATCGATTTCAGCAAAAAAGTTAGTCTCGCCCGCCCTCACCCATTTGGAAGCGATCTACAAAGAGCTTTAGAAAGTGATCGGGGACGCATTATCAATTCAGCCCCAATACGTCGCTTACAGCAAAAAACCCAAGTCTTTCCGTTAGAACGAAACTCCGCCGTTCGCAGTCGCCTCACTCATTCACTCGAAGTGCAGCAAGTCGGTCGTTTTATCGTCCATACCATTTACGACAAATTGACCGATGAACAGAAACGACAATATGGGCTCTACGGGCTTGATCGCGCTATCGAATCCTTGGTGGAGATGGCCTGTCTAATGCACGATATGGGTAACCCGCCCTTTGGTCACTGCGGTGAAGATGCTATAAACCGCTGGTTTGAACAACACCTGACTCAACTCAAACCCATGGAGGAGTTGGTTGAATCACTTCCAGCACCATCACTTAATCCCATTGTTCATGAGCTTTGCCACTTTGACGGTAACGCTCAGGCAATTCGATTGGTTCACTCACTTCATCGTTTCAACCTGACTTACAGCCAAGCCGCGGCGGTATTGAAGTACACTCGCCCCGCCACTGAATCAAAACAAGAAGTGCCTGAGAACAAAAGCTATCTCACCAAGAAAGTCGGTTACTACGCAACAGAAGCCAGCTATGTGGAAGACATGATGGCAGCGCTTGATATGGCGAAATACTGTCGTCACCCCCTGAGCTATATCATGGAAGCCGCCGATGACATCTCTTATTGCTTAGCGGATCTTGAAGATGCTGTTGAAAAGCGGATTCTGTCGCTTGAAGCGCTTACAGACCACCTTAAACGAACTTATGAGAGTATCGAGCCAGACAATCGCCCGATCAAAGGCAACCAAACATTCAATGATCTTTTGAATCGTGTTTATGACGAAGCTCAAGTTGACGAAATCAGTAGAACCCACAAGTTTTTCATCAAGTTACGTGTCGTGATGGTACATCCACTGGTTAACCACGCCGCAAAACAATTTACCGACCATATCGAAAATGTCTTTACCGGTGAATTCAACCGTGCATTGATCGAAGACGATAGCCAGTTTCACGCTATCGCTAAAACGTTTAAGCAAGTTGCTATTAATCACGTCTTCAATGATCAAGAGGTGGAAACACTAGAATTGCAGGGTTACAAGATTATTGGTGGTTTGCTCGATCAGTACCGACCTTTACTTGAACTACCAAGAGAAGATTTTCTGAAAATCGTTGAAGGTGAAGGGCGCTACTATCCCGTTGAACGGAGACTATTCAACAAGCTCTCACGCAAACATGTTGCTGCTTATACGCTAGCTAGGAAAGAGCAAGCCACCATAGCAGACCCTGCCTTATGGGAGTTCTACCTTCGTTGCCGATTACTGCAAGATTATATAAGCGGCATGACCGATCAATTTGCTTTTGATGAATACAAATCACTCATGGTGAGCGGTTAGTCCACGGGTGCTATCACGCCGGAAAGACATAGCCATAACCGCGAAGAAATACCTCGACACTTTTGCGGAGATAGGCACGACGAGTCGCCTCGTCTTCGCCCGCATCGAAGCCAAAGAATCCCCAATATACTGGGCGCCCATGCAACATAAGTAAAAGTTGCATGGCAGCGCCTTCTGTATCATCACAATAAGGAAGAAGCCCATTCGCAACCAATTTATTGAAATAGTCACTGAGCAACATGACATTTCGCTTCGGCCCTTGCTCTAGAAATATCTTGGCAATTTCTGGATGAGTATCAGACTGGCGAATCGTGTTCTGAAACGTATTACGCGCCTCATCGCCGAGCAACATACTTTGAAAAAGCCAAGCGTATTCATTCAACACCTCACTGGCTGAACGCTCATCACTCATCAAGTCCCAATTCAAACCTGATTTCATGCACTTTTCAATGATGCAGGTTTCAAAGAGTTGGTCTTTATTAGAAAAGTGCGCATATACCGTTTGCTTGCTCACTTGAGCATGTTCGGCGATCGCATCCATAGAAATGCCATAGCCTTGCTTTGAAAAAAGCTCTATTGCAGCACTAAGGATCTGTTTTCTCTTCTGCTCTTTACGCTGACTCAGATGCGTAGTCATTGGTGTTCCTTGAATGAAACGTCCTAAAATTATTACCCAATCAAACTAGACAGTCCAGTTTGATTGTTCTATTTTTAATCAAAGTGGACTGGACAGTCTAGTCTAATATTAAACGGACATTGAGTATTTCGCCATGCATAGGTTTGCCCGCTCGCTTGTTTTTGTCACTACGCTCTCGCTTCTATCAGCATGTGGAAGTGAAAGCAACGCAGAGACCGAAACACACTCAGAGAATATTCCTGTTGTCACAACGCTTGCTGTCGAAATGTCTCCCGGATATAGCGTGAATCGTGAATTTGTCGGCACAGTACAAGCGGGACAAAACGCAAAACTAGGTTTTGAGCTTGGCGGAAAAGTAAACGCTCTAATGGTCGATGTTGGTGACTCAGTTAAAAAAGGCGAACCATTAATCGCCTTAGACACCCAATTGTTAGATACCGAAACTCAGCAATTATCAGCACAATTAGAACAACTCGATGCCCAACTCGCCCTCATTCAAAACAACCTCCAGCGCCAACGCCAATTAAAGAAAAAAGGGTTTAGTGCAGATGCAGAGATTGATTCCCTGACTAGCCAGCGCGACGCCTTAAAAGCCAATGTTCGACAGCTTGAAGCGTCGTTAGCATCCACCGAGTTACGAAAAGAAAAATCCACCATCTACGCTCCGTACAATGGGAAGATCAGCCAAAGATTCGTGTCGCATGGCGATGTCGTTAATGTTGGCGCTCCAACCCTGACGCTTTTAGCCGATTCACAGAAAGAAGCGCAAATCGGCGTTCCTGTCACCGTGTTAGCTGACGTCAACCAAATGTCTCATCCCGTTATTCGCGTTCGCGATGAGCAATACCCTGCCACATTATTGAATCCTGGCGCAGACATTGATATGCGATCTCGCACTGTCACATTGCGGTTTCTACTTCCTGAACAAACATCTGTACTAAATGGCGAACTGGCGTACCTGCAATACAACCATCACACGCCTGAACCGGGCTTTTGGATGCCCATCACAGGCATCACTGACGGCCTACGCGGTATGTGGAACGTTTATGCAGCCCTGCCCTCAGACGACGGAGAGCATCACATTTCACGTCGTTCGGTGCAGGTTCTTCATGCCGACGACAGCAATGCGTTTGTTTCTGGAGCGATTGGCAACGGGGAATTGGTGGTTATAGAAGGCGTACATCGCATCGTTTCCGGCCAGCAGGTTAACGTCGCAGCGGAGAAATGATGATGGAGAAGCTGCTAAAAAATACCCGATTAATCGTTCTGATGACGGTTCTATTGCTGGTTTCAGGACTCTCAGCGCTATCAACCTTGCCCCGCGCCGAAGATCCGGCACTGATTAATCGATGGGCAACCATCACGACTCCCTACCCAGGCGCTAGCGCAGAGCGTGTAGAAGCTCTGGTGACAGAAGAAATTGAGAATTCACTTCGCGGACTCGACGAAATCAATCTGATTGAGTCTCAATCTAAACCCGGGATTTCAGTGATCACGGTTGAGCTCAATGACGACATCATTAATGCAGAGCCAATCTGGTCAAAAATCCGAGACAAGTTGGGTGATGCTACACCGCTACTACCACAAAGCGCACTAGAGCCGCAGTTTGACAACGATCATTCTAACGCCTTTACCTATATCGTATCCCTGCAATGGCAAGGCGATAGTAACCCAGATCCGCTGATACTCGGGCGTTACGCCAGTGAGCTAGCTAAGCGATGGAGAAACCTCTCCGATACAGACTTTGTTGATGTTCATGGTCTGCCTGATGAAGAAATTCTGGTAACGCTTGATGTCGCCGCATCTAGCGCATTGGGACAATCAGCGCTCACCCTCTCGAATGCCATCTCTGGTGCCGATGCAAAGAATGCTGCGGGTGAACTCCACAGCAAAGACAATCGCTTCCAACTCGAAGTGGCGGGAGCGCTTGATTCTGTTGACCGCGTTAAGCGTGTACCTATCGCTATCGATGACAATGGCTTTCTCGTTCGATTGGAAGACATAGCAAGCGTCGAAAGAGCTGCCGCTACTCCCCCCTCTCAAATTGCGATAATTAATGGTTCTCCTGCGATTCTTGTCTCAGCCCGCATGCAAAGCGATATTCGAGTAGACCGCTGGACTGAAGCCGCAGATGCCATGCTAAATGGCTTTCGAGCCGAGTTGCCAAACAATATTTCTCTAGAACCCATTTTCAAGCAAGCACGCTACACCGAAACGCGTCTTTCAGATCTCGTTCAAAGCTTGTTGATGGGCTTTGGGTTGGTGCTCATTGTCCTATTTATTACACTGGGGTTCCGCTCCGCCCTGCTTGTCGCATTGTCCCTACCAATAGCGTCAGCATTTACGCTCGCCATGATGAGTTTTACTGGGCTCCCCATTAACCAAATGTCAGTAACAGGTCTGATTGTATCGCTCGGGATCATGGTCGATAACGCCATTGTTATGGTCGACACGATTCAGCACTACAGACAAAAAGGGGTGAATAGGCTCGAATCAGCAATGCGCGCAATCAAACACCTTTGGTTACCTCTTCTTGGTTCAACCCTGACAACAATTTTGGCATTCGCACCCATCTTCTTAATGCCAGGGCCTGCTGGCGAATTTGTCGGTGCTATTGCTATTACGGTCAGTTTCTCTCTTGTCGGCTCGTACATGGTGTCGCAATTGATTGTGTCGGCATTTGCTGCGCGTTGGCTTCCATCCGGCGAATCCAGTACGCGTTGGTATCATGCTGGTATCTCATTGCCTAAAGTCAGTGCGATGTTTCGATCATCAGTTCGTGGCGCAGTGCGCTTTCCATTGATTGCCATTCCATTGGTATTGATTGTGCCTGCGTCGGGTTTTTGGGCTGCGGGACAACTCACAGAGCAATTTTTTCCACCTTCAGACCGCGATATGTTCGAAATCCAAGTCTATCTTGCACCTCAAGCCAGCATGACAGCGACACTTGAAACGACACAAGAAATTGACCGGATCATGGCGAAGAACGAAGATGTTAAAAGTGTCGGTTGGGTGGTGGGCACCAATTTCCCGTCCTTCTATTACAATATGATGGGTAGACAGCGTGGTGCACCGAATTTTGCTCAGGCCATGGTGAAAGCCAAAGATTTCGCATCCGCTAACGCAATGATCCCCATCCTACAAACGGAGCTATCTAACGCACTTCCCCATGCCCAAATTTTGGTCAGAAAACTAGAACAAGGACCGCCGTTTAATGCGCCGCTAGAGGTACGTGTATACGGCCCAAACCTTGATAAACTGCGTGAAATCAGCGAAGAAATCCGTTTGCTGATGGCACAAACCCCTGATGTCATCAACACCCGCGAAACCATGCAACCGGGAGTCCCTAAGGTTTCTATCAATGTTAACGAAGAAGCAAGCCAACTGACGGGAATGTCACTGAACGATATCGCAACCCTACTTAACGCCTCTATGTCTGGCATTGTGCAAGGCAGTGTCATTGAAGAAACAGAATCCATTCCTGTGCGAGTCAGAGTAGATGATGCGTCGAGAACCAGTTTATCTGAACTAAGTCAGATTCGACTTCCGCTGGCACAAACAAGCGGCCAAATGGACTTACCCTTGACTGCCATTGCCGAACTAAGTGTTGAACCGAGCCGTGGCGCTATTCCACGTCGGGATGGTGAACGCGTCAATGTCATCGAAGGATATTTGATGGCTGGGGTGTTGCCTCAAACCGCACTCAATGCCTTCAATCTGAAGCTTGAACAGGCCAACATTCAGTTACCTCCCAGCTATCGTATTGAATTTGGAGGCGAATCCGCAGAACGGAATGAATCTGTCAATCAGCTCATGGCGAACCTAACCATCGTTATTACCTTATTGGTTGCGGTCGTCGTCGTCTCGTTTAACTCATTCAGGCTTAGTGGCATCATTTTTCTAGTGGGGGCACAAGCCGCAGGCTTGGGCTTACTTTCTGTCTGGTTTTTTGGCTACCCATTTGGGTTCACGGTGATCATTGGGTTACTGGGATTAGTCGGGCTCGCCATCAACGCCGCCATTGTCATTTTGGCTGAACTTAAAGCAAGCCCAGAGGCCAAGCAGGGTGATAAAGAAGCGATTGTTTTCGCCGTAAGTAGCTGTGGACGTCATATCACCTCAACCACGATCACTACTATTGGCGGTTTCTTACCGTTAATCTTGGCAGGCGGAGGGTTTTGGCCTCCCTTTGCCATTGCTATCGCAGGTGGCACCCTGCTCACAACCTTACTTTCTTTCTACTTCGTGCCTGCAGCCTTTAAAATTGCGGTCTCTATCTATCCACTAGACAACAAAAACACACTTGAAAATCAGCAATAGGTTTATACAAAGCAAAAAAATAGCCACCTAAAAGGTGGCTATTTTTTTAACTATTGAATCCACAGCAGCTATAGCGCTGAAATAACAGGACTGGCCATCAAGCCCATTAACAGCAAAATTGGAAATAAAAGTTTTAAAATATACGGAACCCGCATGGTGGCTTTCCTTGTAATCGTTTCTCAGTGAAAAGTTACACATCGATGTGTAAATCAGTTCACATCTAACTCAACCTAACGTTGCCGAAGCCAGTTAATTATAGACACAAATTTTTAATCTCACATACGGAATTGCATACGTTTTTGGGCATCATTATAGATCCACCTCTTTTTCCTTTATGAAAAAAGGAGTTAGCTATGCAAAAAATTTCGTATTTCATCACATTTAGCATGTGGGAATTAGCTCTGATTAAGACTAATCGGGCCAATACCAGTTGGGGCCATCCAGCATACCTTGCCCTTGAACTTCTGTTTGACCCAGTACTTTCTCCAATTGAATGGAATGGCAATCTGGGTGTTCGTTTAGCGCATTGATCAAACGATTAGCATGTGAAATCACCCAAACTTGGGAGTGTTTTGAAGCATGACCGATTAAGCGAGCCAACGCAGGCAGCAGATCGGGGTGCAAACTTGTTTCTGGCTCGTTAAGCACCATCAGCGATGGTGGTCTCGGAGTCAGTAATGCCGCAACCCATAATACAAATCGTAACGTTCCATCAGAAAGTTCTGCACCGGTTAACGGACGTAACAACCCCCTTTGATAAAATTCGAGAGAGAAGCGACCATCATCTTTGGTCACAACGCGTAGCTTGCAACCCGGAAATGCATCTTCAATTGCATGATCAAGTGCGTCTTTATCACCGATTTCAATAATGGTTTGGAGTGCTGCAGCAAGGTCTCGACCATCATGATGCAACACAGGCGTTCGAGTACCTAACTGTGGCTTTCTTGCTGGTGCCTCGCTGTCTGTGCGGAAATGATCGTAAAATCGCCAACTTCTTATCATCTCACGGACGTGAAACACTTCGGGTGCAGACGCAGGGTCTGAATGGGAATCAAACATACTGTCGTAATTTGGGATATATTGAGAGATAACCTCCCATTGTCGCCCTTGACGGATTTTCACGACACTGCCCTTACGTTCAACTAAAGAACTTGCTGGTCGGAAATAATCACCGTTGAAAATGCATTCGTGTTTAATTTCCGGATCAAACATAAATGCAGATTGTTGAGGCGTCGGCAACCCTAATGAAATGGCATATCCAAACGTCTCACTGGCAAATCCTAACTTCAAACGCACAACGTTCTTTCGTCGCGTTCCCTCTACCTCAACATCTCCTCGCCTCATTCCCTCAGAAATCTCTTCTGGCCCAGCCCAAAACGTAGAATGCAATCCTCCTTCTTCCGCCAATGAATTGACCACACCACCCGAGGCGGTTTTCGCCAGCAAACGCAGCGCTTTGTATAAGTTCGACTTACCACTGCCATTAGAACCCGTGATCAAATTTAACGGCCCAAGTGGAATAGTGAGCGACATAATGGATCGATAGTTTGCAATGGATAAAGAAGTCAGCATGGTGAGCACCCAACAATAACTGTTTTTATATACAGTATCAGTAAATGGGAAAATTGGAATAGGTTAAAAAAGTAAAAACTGACGTATCCATGGGCAGTATCCAGGTACTCGAATCGGTTGTAGGACGTCCTCGATCCGGTTGTGAGGCGTATAAATAGGGCTATTTGACGAAACTAGGCATTATCGAAATCCAAACAAGGAATGCTTAAAATGAATCACTTCATCCTAATACTCCTATTTCTTTTTTCGCTTAATGCAATGGCAAAGGGCGTCGGTTTTTCACAGTTCGAACTTAACGATGAAGTCTCTCGACCGTTAAATGTAACACTTTGGTACCCGACACGAGACACAACACCCACCGCGCTCGTGGCAGATAATATTGCCTTTGAAGGAACGCATGTGGTGAAAGAAGCTAGCGTAACCCAAGCCAAACACCCACTCGTTTTGTTATCACATGGATACCGCGGCAGTTGGCGCAACCTCAATTGGCTGGCTCACAAACTGGCCCAACAAGGCTACATTGTCGCTGCACCCGATCACCCGGGAACCACAACGTTTGATCACACTTCCTCACAAACGTCACAATGGTGGCAACGCCCGAATGACCTCGTCCGAGTTCTGAATTATTTGGAGAATGATGCGGCTTGGCAACCGGTCATTGTATTTGATGACGTGACAGCGATAGGTCATTCACTGGGCGGTTGGAGTGTTGCTCAGTTAGTCGGCGCGCAATTTGATAGAAGCGCCTTCATGACGCAATGCAAAATTCACCCAAATCCTCGTACATGTGGGCTGGCAAAAGAGCTTGGGCTACATTCAGTACAAGATGAGGAACCTGAATCAAGCAACTTTTCAGATCCAAGAGTTAAACGCGTGATAATTCTAGACCTCGGCCTAGCACGTAGTTTCTCCACCTCCAGCTTAAACAAGATCCAACAACCCTCGTTGATACTCGCAGCAGGCATTGATATTGGAGATTTGCCACAAGCCATGGAATCTGGCTACCTCGCCGAGCATATTCCTCTTGAGAACCGTCGGTACAAGGTGTTTGAGAGCGCCACGCATTTTAGTTACATGCAGTTATGCAAAGCGAATGCTATTGCAGTGCTTGAGGAAGAATTCCCTGGAGATGGCGTGATTTGTAAAGATGGAATTGGCAGTGATAGACGAGTATTGCACAACCAAATATTCGACGATGTTAAAACGTTTCTGGTTCAGTAGCGACTGCCCACGGCAACATCAGCAGCGCTCTATCACTATCGGTACTGCCTGCAATAACGCGCTGCGCACAGGCGCTAAGCATAGACAAGTAACAGCCATACTGGCGGTTATTCCGGATTAGATCTTGTCGTGACTTTTAATGTCACGGCAATCATTGTGCCCCAAATAACACTGTTTAAAGCGTACAAAAAGATAAAAAAACCTTCTGAATTCAACATGTCACTTTCGTTGAGATGCGATATTACGCTGCTCATAGGAAACATAAGTAGCTCAACGAAACCGGCCCAAAGTTTAGCAATGAAACTCACAAATTCCGGTACATTTCCTGAAAAGCCAACGCTTAACGTAAACACCAAAAGTACGATCAAGTTAATGCCGATAAATGCAGCGTGAATAAGACTCCATTTTACTATCTGTCTCATAAAAATCGGTTTCATCAAAAGTGCTGGCTCCTTGATTCATTCATTGGTGTCGCACGACAGTCATAAACTGTACCCAAGCAACCTAAAGATGCAGGATTCAAGTTGATTGGGTATATTCAAGACGTTAGTTGGGCAGATTGGCGGTACACACTCGGGGTTTGACCCGTTATACGAAGAAATTCGCGGTTGAAGTTAGATTTAGTTTGAAACCCAGACGCCAAGTAAATATCCGTAATGTTGTCTTGTGTTGTCACCAATAAGGTTTTGGCGTGTTCAATACGATATGCATTGATCACCTTGGAGATATTTTCTCCTTTAACTTTATTCACGGCACTAGAGAGTTGTTTAGCCGGTATGCCGAGCCGGCGAGACAATCGACTCAAGGTAATATCAGGATCACGATATGCGTGTTTAGCTTCCATTAATCCATCCAATTTACCCATGATGGCTTCCGATTCGTCGTCTGACATTTGGACATGATTCTCTGGCAATCGAAGCGAATCAGTGGTTTCAGCGGTCATTGAATCGTCTTGGGAAGTGGATTGTCTTGATGGTGAAGACGACAAACTCTCTCCTTGGTTCGCTTTCTCGCCGCTCGCCGTACTAAAACCCACAATCGCGACAGCACAAACGACCATGGGGATCAGAACCAAATACGACAGCGAAATAATCAAGGGAGCATGTTCGCCATGATAGAAAGCAAAATCATACGACAATGCGCTATCAATCAAAGCTGAAAACAATAACATCACACCCGCAACCCGTTCCGCGACGATCACCCTTTGTACATTAGACAGTCGCACTTCTTCGGGCACGGTAAACGATGAAACAATCAACGCACCGCCGTAGCCGAGATAGAGCGTAATAAGAATGGTGTCTGTGGCGAAGGGCCACACCGCAAAATTAAATGAGGAGACGGCGATCACGATAGGCCATATCCCATGCCAATAGGCAGGACGTTGGCTATGGTGCGCTTTAGCAAAACAATACCAAGCTGCTATTGGCAGCATTGATGCCAAAATAGGTTGAACAAAGCGCAACAATTGAAGATCAAAAGTCCAGCGCATGCCCACGATGAAAGTACATACAGCACAAAGTACGGTGAACAACACCGACTTTAAGCCTGACTTCCCCAACGTCAAAAACAGAAGTACCGCAGTAATAGCAAGCAACAGTGATACAACAAAAGGAACAGGAATAGTCAGCATTGACGACAACTTCAGATTCTTAAGTTAATGCAAAGAGTGTATAGAAAACGACCATGAGCTTAAACAAAACTGAGGTCGAATTTTTCCAGATCATGACTTATACCCAAACAACCTGAAGATATAGAATTCAGCGAGGTTTACTGACGTAATGATCAGGCTTCCCTTTAGCCATTTAGTGTTGAATGTTATCGCATGGCCTATCACAGCCAACGTCGCACTTTTTTTGTGTAATCTGGGTATTCGTCGGGGAACTGCTCGGTCAGATACATTTCTTCAGGTTCAATTTGGAACATATTCATATAGAACACGAACAACACACTACCGAGCAAAGTGTAAAGGTTCGCAAAGTAACAGGTTGCGGCGATCAGTAAGCACAACATACCGACATACATAGGGTTTCGCGTCACTCGGTAAACACCAGACTGAACAAGAGATGTCGAAGCCGTTTTTAACGTTGGATTCACTGTGGTTTGGTGAAGGCGAAATGCCATTACCCCAGAAACACCGAACATCACGCCAACCAGTAAAAAGGCAACCGTTAACACGTTAGAATAAGGCACCAATAAAACATTGACTGGCGAGACACTGGCGATTCCTTTCATCAGCAGTAGTATCAAAACAACTTGCACAACGGGCGGTACTTTCAGCTTTAAACTATCCATCATTCCTCCTTGAATGACCGAAAAACCATAACTTAGCGGAAAAACCTCTGCTAAAATAATATCTTATCACATCCTCATACAACCTGAAGATACCGTGTTCAGTTTGCTCATGTGTAAAACCATAAAGGCTTGTTTCGCAACAGTCTCGCTCAGTGACGCTTTGTCATCCCTCCCTCGCAATTCTGAATTGCCATCACTAACAGGTGATGCGCCATTATGAATCCTGCATCATGAGGGATCTCTCGCTTTTCAGTTGCGGTAAATATCCCACACGCTGCACACTTTTTCAGTATGGCGTAAGGATTGTGCAGTTCAGGTGAAAACGATGGACTAACGTTTTAACATCCGCCCACGAACTGACAAGGAGGCAGGCATGGACGCCATCATATTTGAAGCGCTTGAGGCCATTGTTGGCAGTGAGTTCATTATTGTTGATAAAGAAACCCTTCATCCTTATGAGTGCGATGGGTTATCGGTCTATTGTTCTCTGCCAACCTGTGTGGTGTTACCCGCCAGTACGAAAGAAGTAATGGCCATCATGGCGTTATGCCACCAGCATAAAGTGACTGTTGTGGCTCGTGGCGCAGGCACAGGGCTGTCGGCGGGCGCATTGCCCATTGAAGGAGGCATCGTTCTTTCTTTGGCGCGGCTTAATCGTATCCTTGAGATAAACAGTGAAAGCGGCCTTGCTAAAGTTCAACCCGGAGTGCGCAACCTAGCCATATCAGAGTCAGCATCACGCTATGGGTTCTATTACGCACCCGACCCTTCATCCCAAATTGCCTGTTCTATTGGCGGAAACGTGGCAGAAAACGCGGGCGGCGTGCACTGCCTCAAATATGGTCTCACGGTTCACAACATCGTCTCGTTAGTATTCGTTACCGCACAAGGAGAACGCATTGACGTCGGCGGCAAAAGTCCCGACATTGCGGGTTTTGACTTCCTTGCCTTAATGACCGGCTCTGAAGGCATGCTAGGCATAGTCACAGAAATCACCGTTCGGCTTCTTCCCATTCCTGAATTAGCAAGGGTGATACTCGCAGGCTTCGATAAGGTAGAAAATGCAGCAAACGCCGTCAATGCACTCATCTCAAACGGCATTATTCCTGCTGGCCTTGAAATGATGGATCGATACGCCATTCAAGCAGCCGAAGATTTCGCACATGCGGGTTACCCAAAGGACGCCGAGGCACTGTTGCTTTGCGAACTCGATGGCACAGCAGACGATGTAAACCACCAATTGCAACTTGCCCAAGCACTACTGGAAGCGGCAGGCGCATCGTCACTCCGGATTTCTGACAGCGAAGAAGAACGCGCTTTGATGTGGAAGGGACGTAAATCCGCATTTCCCGCCGTCGGGAGATTGTCGCCGGACTATTACTGCATGGATGGCACCATTCCACGTCGGCAATTGGCGTCGGTATTAGCTGAGATCCACCGCCTTTCCCAACACTATGGGTTGCGTGTCGCGAACGTATTTCACGCTGGCGATGGCAACTTGCATCCACTCATTTTATTTGATGCAAACGTACCTGGTGAACTTGAACAAACTGAGGCGTTTGGTGCGGATATTCTTCGAATCTGCGTAGAAGCTGGGGGATGTATTACCGGTGAACATGGAGTTGGATTAGAAAAGATCGAGCAGATGCATCATCAATTTAATGACGCAGAGCTAGCCCAGTTTCTTCGAGTCAAAGCCGCCTTCGACCCCGACAACCTGCTTAATCCCGGAAAAGGCATCCCCACCCCAAAACACTGCCAAGAACACACCGTCATGAAACAACCTTTGTCACAAAGAGGGTCGTCCAATGGCTGATATTTCAACGTCGCTTTGCGAACAAGTGCAAGACGCTAGAGCCGATAACACGCCGCTTAATCTCATTGGTGGTAACACTAAAACGTTCATTGGCCGTGAAGCCACAGGAAGACCTGTTTCCCTTACAAGTCACAGTGGTGTTACTGCCTATCACCCGAGTGAATTAGTGATCACCGCTCGGGCAGGAACTCGCATAACAGAGCTCCAATCGGTGTTGGCAGAACACAATCAAATGCTCGTGGGAGAGCCTCCTGCGTTTGAAGGCAAAGCCACCTTGGGTGGCTCCATTGCATGCAATATTAGTGGGGCGTCTCGCCCATTTTATGGCTCACTGCGAGACGCCATTCTAGGCGTGACCTTGATCAACGGCTTTGGCGAACCTCTGAGATTCGGCGGTCAAGTCATGAAAAACGTGGCAGGCTATGATTTATCGCGCCTACAAGCGGGGGCAATGGGCGCGTTTGGCATACTCACAGACATAAGCCTTCGTCTTATGCCAAAGCCTGAATCTGTCGAAACGTTGGTGCTCAAAATGGATACGCCGCAGGCCATTACTTTTATGCGTCAACGAGTGTCCAGTGGCTATCCATTATCTGGCGCAGCGTGGGTCGACGGTCACTTATACATCCGACTCGCAGGAACAGCACCAAACGTCGGATATTATTCGCGTAAATTGGGCGGAGAATCGCTTCCTCATCAATCATTATTTTGGCGATCAATCCGAAATTTCCGCCATCCATTTTTCAGCCATGATGGGCACCTTTATCGCTTGTCTATTGATGCAGCAGCCCCCCACTTTACGCGGTTCGAGAATACCTTAGTAGACTGGGCAGGAAACATTCGTTGGGTGGTCACCGATGAAAACCACGAATCCATCAGCGAGCTAGCAAATAACAACGGTGGGCACGTCGCTCGCTATCGTTCCAAGTCCTTTGGAAACGACCAAAAAGACAACCATAATGGTGAGTGCTTTCAAACTCTCTCCCCGGCACACCAACGATTGCATAAGTCTCTAAAGGCAGCATTTGACCCACAGAACCTGTTTAATTCAGGTCGACTGTACTCATGGCTAGGGAGCGAGTCGCAATGAAAACGAACATCGACAGCGCGTTTCTGAAATCAAAAGATGGCCAAAGAGCACAAGATATTTTGCGACGCTGCGTGCACTGCGGGTTTTGCAACGCCACTTGTCCCACGTATCAAGAACTGAGCGATGAAAGGGATGGCCCGCGCGGTCGTATATATTTGATCAAGCAGATGCTCGAAGGGAATAAAGTTACAGAGAAAACCCAGCGACATCTTGACCGCTGCTTGACTTGCAGAAACTGCGAAACCACCTGCCCTTCTGGTGTCAAATACGCTGAATTACTCGATATCGGACGTAATCACATCGAATCAAGAGTGTCCCGATCTCCGAAAGAAAAGCTATTACGCTACGCGCTTACTCGTATATTTCCGCACTCAGGCTTGGTTCGATTTGGCGTAATATTGGTACGTCCTTTCCAGTTTTTATTACCTCAGTCGCTTCGCAAAAAATTACCTAAACAGCAGTTTAAGCATTCCAAACGTGACGAACTGCTACCCAATCCACCAGAAGCACGAATCATGATCGGGTTTAAAGGCTGTGTTCAGCAAGCCCTTACCCCCAACACCTTGCAAGCAGCTCGTGATGTGATGCGCCATCTCGGGATTCAGCTGATCACCATCAAAAATGAAACGTGCTGCGGCGCAATGAATGCACACCTATCAGAGCACCAACGCGCCACTAAACAAGCCAAGCAAAATATCGATGCATGGTGGCCACATATAGAAAAAGGGGCAGAAGCCATCGTCATTTCCGCCTCAGGTTGCGGAATTTCCATCAAAGAATACCCAGCGTTATTGAGAAACGAACAAGACTACATGGAGAAAGCGGCACACATTGCAGCGCTCGCGAAAGATCTCAGTGATGTATTGGCAGAAGAGGATTTGAGTCAATTACCGCTCAATGAAAGTCCACAACGCGCTGCTGTGCATTGCCCTTGCTCACTGCAACACGGCATCGACCGCAAGGACAATTTGTACAAAACACTCAGCCAATTAGGGGTTATTCAAACTGAGACCCATGAAAATCACTTATGTTGTGGATCTGCGGGCGCGTATTCCTTGTTGCAACCAGAACTCAGTCAAAAGCTATTGAAGCGAAAACTTGATGCCCTGCAAGGTGACAACCCTGATGTCATTGTCACGGCGAACATTGGTTGCCAACTGCACCTCGCCTCAGAAAGCGCAGTACCCGTAAAACACTGGATCGAACTATTGGCAGAGCGGCTAGCGCCCGATGATGAGTCTTCAGTTTAGCTAGGGTCTGTTGATCTTTGGTGATGATTTTTGCTGCAGTTTGTGGCGGCTTTATACAAGGCAGAGGCTTCGATGTGTAGCTGGCCTACATGAGAAGTCGATAACGCAGGAGAAAGTCGCCACAAACGCTGCCCGAAGGGTTCCGCTCAAAGCGCTTTATGCTTTGTTGAGATGTGTTTGCTTAGAATGACTAGGCAGCACACACCTCGCCTCGCCTAAAACGCTTTTAGCCAGAACAAAATTTAACCACCAAAGATCAACAGACCCTCGTAACATCTTCAATATACACGTACAACGCAATGACAAATGAAATCATCAGCGTCACTTGCCACAAGCCGTTTTCCCAAAACGTCAGCGGCTCGTCAGACCAAACTCTCAAGGCGACATTAAACAGTTCGCCTTTTAGCGTCATCACTATGACGGCGATAAAATAATAGCTAAGAAACAAAGTGATGTGGCTGCGAATAGCCAGCAAGCTTGCTTTCAACGGTATCTTTATTGAGTTAGTCATGATGAAGACCTATAAAAAAGAAATTTGCAGCAAGGTGTTAGACGATGGGTAGATACACGTCAGTGACCATTTCATGTTCTGTCACATCGGGAAACAGTGTCACTCGTTCAAACAATACCGGCACATCACGCAACTTCTCCCCTGATTGCGGCAACCACTTCGTATAGAGGTATCTCACAGCCCAACCAATCACATCGTCACTGCCAACAAAGCGTATCTTGGCGCAACGTCCCCCTTGTAGTGTTTTCAGCGAGATGTTCGGGTCGGATATATCGGTGCTCTTATCTATCTGACAGCAGAGATCAAACCGAAAAGAGGTATCCAGCACTTCTTCTGGGTCGTCATAAATCAAATTGAACGTTCGAAATCGATTGGGAGGGATTTTGTTGGCTTTACGCCATTCAATAAATTTACCTACCGAATACTGCAAGTTCACTGGAGAGTCACGGTGCTCAAACACTGCCACATCAAGCGTCGGCAGTTCCGCATATTCCACACTGAAGTCAGAGTATTTAAGGAATGCTTCATTACGCAATTTAAAAATTCCATCGAAATGCGATTGCCATGCGGCCCAATTCGGCTCAGTTCGAAACGCTGATGGGCTTTGCTCAAACACTTTCCGGAACGCACGCGAAAACGCTTCGCTACTTTCGTAATTGCAATCCAATGCAATCGTCGTGATCGATAAATCGTCGCGATAAGCAATCTGATACGCCGCCTTTTTTAATCGTAAAAGACGGACATAGGTAGCAACAGTGATGCCATATTCCGCAGAAAATAAACGATGAAAATGATGCTTAGAAAGGTGGGCGACCTTGCTCAAGGTATCGAGGTTAATCTGTTCGTCCAAATTCAGTTCAATGTATTCGCGCACTTTTTCCAACCGGGCCTTACAATTTGTCATGTACCGCAATCCCTCAGTTTTCATTGGATACTGACGCAACCATAACGCACAAAGAGCCAAAGGACTTGACCAATCTTGCTGATATAAGATGAACTTAACGGATAAAAAAAGGCAGCTCATTGAGCTGCCTTTTTCGACAATACAACTTGATTAGTTGCGTGGCTTTCAAGCCAATAAGCGCTGCCCTGAGATGGCATTGTCTTCTTGATAGATAGCCCAAAGACGTTTCGTTGAATCGCCCACCATCTTCACGGGTACCGTCGCAAAATAGACAGAAGCCAAAATCACCATAATCGGGTCTGCATACACCGCGTATTCTGCGTAACCGCTCGCCATCATTGATGCAGCGATAATAAAACCTACTAAAACAGCAGCACTAATCACGGTATCCATTAACCACTGGCTAGTTTCCGCTTTTAAAATTGTCGACGCTTGTTTACCTGCACGTGACTTCACAAAGAAGTAACACACAAAGCAACCTGCCAAGTTAACCACACCAAAAATCAGTGCAGAGCCGGCGTTGACTTCACGTCCACCGTTAAACATGGCTTCAAATGCTGATGCAAACGACACCACACAAACGACTGACACCGCGAGGCCTTTAATTAACACCACCAATGACTCAATAACTTCGGCTTTTTGCGCAGATACACGCTTACCTGATTTTCGATTTTTGCCTGTGCCATTGCCAATATATACCGTTGCGCCTAGTGCCATCAGAGAGAGAAACAGGCTAACCAAAGAGTATGCACCGTCAAACACTATCGCCATGGAACCTGCCCAAAGGCCGATCCCTACACCCAACGCAGCAAAGCAAAAACAAGCAAAACTAGAAAATTTCAGTAAGTTACGTTCTTTCGCATATTCACACGGCATAAATCCCCACAAGTGACAAAAAAATTGACTGCAGCACCTTCCAATAGCGCTTTGATAACCACATTACAGCCAATTTCGTGAATCAAAGAGTTACTGAGCGACAAGTTTTTGGTCGCTGGGTTTTTATTCTATTTATTTAGAGTTAGAATCATTATGCGGATTACACGTGCAAACATGGACATAAAATGCGAAGTAGCCAAATAGAAATGTTCCTCACTGCGGTCGAAACAGGCTCAATCGCTGGCGCAGCTCGCGAGCTTGAAAAAAGCCGTACCACAGTCAGTGCTGCGATCAGTGCCTTAGAAGATAGCTTGGGCGTGGAACTGCTCGCCCGTTCGGGGAACAGTGTTAATCTGACAGACGTTGGGCGCATGATCCACGACGATTGCGAACGACTATTACAAGCCGCTCATGACATTGATGCGAAGTGTCGTCAATTTGAAAGTGGCGTTGAATCGGCATTGCGTATTGGACGTGATGACGCTATTCCAGAGTCTTTCTGGCGCGCAACAATGCGTGAAATCCACCAGCTATTTCCCAACTCGAGCGTATCGCTCTACGTTGCTCCACCACCAGAACTTTATGAAATGGTGGATGAGAACATGGTCGATGTCGCCTTTGGCTTGCTGCCCGAAACTCGAGCATTTGGGCGCATTAGTTCAAAAAAGCTAGGTCAAATTCGTATGATGTCGGTGGTTCACAAAGACCACCCATTATCTAAGCTCAAACGTGTACAACGCGCCGACCTAGAACGTTACACCGAGGTCACACTTGCCTATGTGGATGACGAAGGCCTAAAAGCACTCGATCCAATCTCGCCGCACTACATTGCCTTGCCGTTTTATGAACATCTGCGAGATGCGGTATTGGACGGCTCAGGTTGGTCAAACGTCCCGTCGGTCTTACTCAGAAAATACCTCCGAAGTGGTACATTGCAGGTATTGCGTCATTCGAGCGCAATGCAGCTACAACCTTACGGTCAAATCACCTCTATGGATGCCCATACTGGCGCACTCACGGTTTGGCTGTCAGATCGCTTGGAAGCGTATTTGGCGGAAAATAGCTAATCATAAGTTATTGAACACCAACGTTAATCAGCACCACCTATGAGTTTTGATATTTCCAATCAACGTGTTAGCTTACACAAATAGAGCTGACACCACATGGGCGCAGAAAGGAATCAAGGACATTTATGGAGATCGTCGAAGCGCAATTGGCAGACTTATCGCCGTTTTTTGAGTACTTGGAAAAACAGCTTGAAGAAAACGCTGCCGACAAAACCCCACTGTTTCAGCCTGTCGCCAAAAAACACAGCCATGTTACTGAGCAACTAAGATCCAAATTTTACGATGGTTTTAGTATTCCCTTTGGAGAGAGCGGATGGCGCAAGCTCTGGCTGGTTAAAGATATCAGCAATAACACCATTCACGGACACATCGATTTACGCCACCACAGTGACCACTACACACTTCATCGCGCTTTATTGGGCATGGGAGTGGATAGTCAGGTAAGGAAACAAGGAATAGGCCGTAAACTCATTGAGCGAACGGTTGAATTCTGTCATTCGCATAACCGAATTGACTGGTTAGATTTGCAGGTACTTTCTAACAATACCCCAGCAATCAAGTTGTATATATCCAATGGTTTCAGCGCTGTTGGGGAAATCGCTGATTTATATCGCATTGACGGAAAATCCGTGTCAGAAATAACCATGACACTAAACACGATAAGAAAATAATAAAAAATCCACTAAAAAGCATTTATTTACCACATAAAAACAAGCCAGACCAAAACCAATTAACCATCACTCATTTTGTTTGTTTCAAAAAAAAGAATAAAAAACCAAACCTTCCATATGAAACATGTTAAACCATCCCTCCCCTAGCATTCTCTCACCCTAAGATGAAAAATATTTCACCTTAACAAACATGCAATTAAAGGAAATCTTCGAATTTTTTTCGATCTCATGAAATCAACTCAGAAACCCATAGGTCTATTTACATGGCTTTTAAAGGCATTTAAACCAGCCATTCATTGCATTTCAGGTTGATATATTCACCGCATGCAAGGATGAGCACTAAGTTATTAGCAACAATGCTAATTGCACGTGAAAATATTGGAGAATATAGCATGAATAAAATCGAAAAAAGCGCCACCTTTGCTTCTGTTGCTTTGGCTGTTGCCTTGAGCACATCTGCGTTTGCAGCTGAATCACCAAAAGGTAGCAGCGGTGCTGCGATTGGTGCTGGTGATAAAGTGCACTGCTATGGCATACACTCTTGTAAAGGTAACTCAGATTGTAAAACAGCCGAGCATGCATGTAAGGGCCAAAATCAGTGTGGCGGACATGGCTTCAAAGGCATGAAAGCAAAAGAATGCCTCGATGCTGGCGGCACGATCTCCGATATTTAATTACGAACAAAAGGGATAAAGAAATGACTTCTAGCTTTGGTCTTGGATTACGCACTCAGCACTACAATGATTTTCTGAATGCGCCTCAACCTGTCGACTGGCTAGAAGTGATCTCTGATAACTACATGGTCAACGGTGGAAAACCGTTGACCATGCTTGACCGTATTCGTGCTGACTACCCTATGGTCATGCACGGCGTGTCTCTCTCCATAGGTTCAATCAATGGACTAGACACTGACTACCTTCAAAAACTCAAAGCACTCGAACAACGCATTGAACCTATGTGGGTGTCTGATCACCTATGTTGGAGTGGCGTTCATGGACGTAAGCTTCATGATCTCATGCCGCTCCCCTTTACCCAAGAAGCCCTAGACGTAGTAGTAAGAAATATTCACCAAGCTCAAGACGCACTACAGCGTCCATTGGTATTAGAAAACGTATCCAGCTATGTCGAATTTACCGCGTCTGAAATGACAGAATGGGAATTTCTCTCTGCGATAAGCCAAACAACAGGGTGTAAGTTGTTACTTGATATTAATAATATTTACGTTAGCGCGTTCAATCATGGTTTTTCAACGATAGACTTCATTCAAGGCATTCCCAAAGACAGTGTTCAACAGTTTCACCTTGCAGGCCATTTAAACAATGACGACCATCTCATTGATACCCATGACCACCCTGTGTGTGATGGCGTTTGGACACTCTACGAACAAGCACTAAAACGATTCGGTGAGACGCCCACCATGATAGAGCGCGATGACAATATTCCACCGTTATCAGAATTACTTTCAGAACTAGATACAGCACGAACTATTGCTCACAACGTGTTGAATGCGGAGGGAGTGATATGAAGCTGCAAGAAATTCAAGACCAGTTCCAAAGCATCGTTTTAAACGAGACATGTCGTGACGCTAATTGGGTCAATCAATCAGCACAACGGCTGCCATCTAAAGACCGATTAGCGATATACCACAACGCCTACCGTGTTCGGCTAATTGATGTGTTACGCGACACCTTTGGGCACACAGTGACCTATCTTGGTGACGACTGGTTCAATCAATTAGCGGCCGATTATGTGCAATCACACCACTCTTGTTACAACAACATTGGTTTCTATGGTGACGTTTTTCCCGAGTTCTTAGCACAACAGCTTCCCGATGATTTAGAAGTATCCGAGTTGGCAGCATTAGATTGGACGCTTCGACGAGCCTTTGACGGCGCTGACAGTCCTGTTATGACACTCGAAGATCTACAAGGCATCGCTAGTGCAGAATCGCAAGACGGAACACTAAAAACCGTTCCTACCTTGTCGGTCACAACGCATCACTTCAATACGCTAGACATTTGGCATGCCATTGATCAAGATGTCGCGCCCCCAGAAGTCGCCCCGCTGCCACAGCAAATCAATGTACTTGTTTGGCGCAAAGGCCACTCTCCGCACTTTCGTAGTATTACCTCCATCGAGTCTGCCGCTATTGGTTATGTGTCATCAGGTATGAATTTGAACGATTTGGGCGCAAAACTGAGTGCTCAATTCCCTGATACAGACATGTCAGTTGAATTCGGGCAAATGCTCCTTCGCTGGATCAATGATGAAGTGCTTGCGATTTAACTATCAAACCCTAAAAGGGTGAAATAGTCGTTTCAAATAAACGGCTATTTCAGCCATCCAACACTCGTCTAGATCTCCAAGCTATACCTTTCGGCCAATCACATTGGCGCCATTGATATTCAATTGAAAGCCGAAAAGAGTGTGCTAATCTCTAGGGTCTGTTTACCTTTGGTGATGATTTTTGCAGCAGTTTGTGGGGGCTTTATTCAAGGCAGAGGCTTCGATGTGTAGCTCGCCTACATGAGAAGACGATAACGCAGGAGAAAGAGCCCACAAGCGATGCCCAAAGGGTTCTACTAAAAGCGTTCTATGATTTGTTGAGGTGTATCTGCTTAGAATACTTGGTGGCACACACCTCGCCGTGCCTAAAACGCTTTTCGCTAGAACAAAATTTATCCACCAAAGATCAACATACCCTGACAACTTAGCATTCTCTCAGTAAGGAATCATCATGACGACGTCCACCCCTTTTCCAATCGGTACACCAGGACAACCTTGGGGAGAGGAAGAAAAAGCGCAATGGTTAACGACCACCAACCTTAAGCGCAGCTACAACGATGATGTGATCAGCAAAATTAATGCTCTGAAAGACCGCTTCGACGTGGCTCAATACGGTGCCTTGTCTTTTGATGAAGCGCGTTACCCTCAGTTTGGTATTCGCAGCCGTGATTTCGATAAAAACAAGCCCACCATTTTGATCACCGGCGGCGTACACGGTTACGAAACCAGCGGTGTTCATGGTGCATTACAATTCCTAGATACCGAAGCACTGGCATTTACAGAGCACTTCAACTTTATCGTTGCACCGTGTATCAGCCCGTGGGGCTATGAAACCATCAACCGATGGAACCCGTACACTGTCGATCCAAACCGCTCGTTTGTTGAGAACAGCCCATCACAAGAAGCTGCAAACGTGATGGCGTGGGTTAATGGACTGGGCGTAAAGATCTTCGCGCACATCGATTTACATGAAACGACAGATACCGACGACACTGAATTCCGCCCTGCGCTCGCAGCTCGCGATGGCAAGGATTATGAGGAAGACACCGTTCCAGATGGCTTCTACACCGTCGGTGATACCGACAATCCAAACGTTGATTTTCAAACTGCCGTTATCGACGAAGTGCGTAAAGTCACCCACATTGCACCGGCTGATGCGACAGGAAAAATCATTGGAACGCCAGTGGAGCAGGAAGGCGTGATCAATTACCCCGTCAAAGCACTAGGGCTTTGTACTGGTTTCACTGATTGCGAATACTGCACCACCACAGAAGTGTATCCAGACAGCGAAAAGGTGACCGACCAAGAATGTAACGATGCACAAGTTGCAGCGGTTCGCGGTGCGCTGAATTACCTACTTGCCGCACGCTAACACCCTTTCATCGCATATCGCCATCACTTTCTAGACGCACACCCTTTCCCTATTGTGGGTGTGTACTCTCACCAATGAGACGCTTATCCACCCCTTCTACTCGCTACACTGGCTGTTTATCCAAGGACGGCGGGAACAATGCCAAAAAATAAAAAAGCATCCCAAATCATACATTTGATGGAAAACTGTGTATTGGTACTGATTTTCCTTGCCACTATCTATGCTATTGGCGAAGAAATTTACTTGGTGATTGTTAACCGAACGGTATCAGTAGGTGATTTGCTGCTAATGTTCATTTACCTCGAAGTATTAGCCATGGTTCACAGCTTTTTCGAGTCTGGAAAAGTACCAGTGAGAATGCCGCTTTACATCGCAATTGTGGCGCTCGCCCGCTATCTCATTTTAGATATGAAGAACATGGACGATTGGCGAATTCTTGCCATCACGGTTGCAGGGCTTGTCTTGGCAATTACCGTCTTTGTCATTCGCATTGGGCATATCAAATTCCCCTACCCCAAAGTCCCTGGTAGCGAAGAATAAAAATCAACAGCCACCATTGCGGTGGCTGTTTTGATTAGCCTTTATAGGCCAGAGAATCTAACGCCCCCATGCCGCTGTGCACACCACCTTCCGTCACTTGTGATGACTTGCTTCGGATCAGGTAGCCTGCGTAACCTCCACTATCGAGTGCTGGTTCGCCATCAATATGAACAGTGAACAATCCAATCTCACTGATCAGATCGTCGATGACATATATCTCTCCTTTCCGTACCACATAGGCTGCCTGAGACCGCGGCAAAGGATGCAATCTACGCATCAAGGACCACGCTTCATATTCATTCGGATCCAACGCCGTTAGCTTGGTGTGTATATTTTCACCGAATACGCAGTGCCCCCCTCCTTCGCCTTGGTTTTTCAATACCCACTCATCAAGGGGACGCTGTTTAATCCACTCTGCACTTTGCTCATCCACGGCAATCATATCGCCCAGTAAATACTTCACTTCCTGCGCTTCAGATTCGGTCAAACCAAAACGCGTTAATGATTCAGCGGGCGCCGATGACAGCAACATTTGCAGACGTTTGCTTGTCGCCAACTGTTGGCTGACGGTTGCATTCACCGCCACACGATGTTTTTCAATCATCACACGGGTTTGCGCTAAGGCTTCACAACACGCTTTATCAACAATGTCATGGGCCACATAATCACTAAACTGATAACCAGCACGAAGGTACACACAATCAATACTACCAATGCCCTCTAACATCAGACGTCGATTATCTCCTGTCGACAACCCGTCGTAGAGCTCTCTGAATGTTCGACGCACGGTACGAATTCCTTTGGCTTGCAGCGCGTGCTCAAGCAAATGCTGATCATAAACGTTGTCCTCACGATCTTGCACCACCATAAGAAACGTTGGTGCGCCTGCATCTGAAAACTCATGTTTGATCTTCCATGTCGATGCCGCGATACCTTCCGCCAATCCATTCAACGCACTATTGGGGATAGGCTCACCCACTTCATTACCTGACCATTCAGCGTAAGGCGAAGGCCATTGCGTAGACAAATAGCGATGCAGTTCATGAATGCGCTGACCAAATGGCCCCATACCTGCGGCAATACCGTTAAACTCAATCAATTTAGGACCAAGCGTGGCGTCATCCATAAAATCGCTACGCATGATCAGCAAAGGCAAGCATGTCTGTCCGTTCACACCACGGTTTTCTGCTCGACTATTTTCTGCGTGGCTATGAATATTTTCAGCCATACGCAAAAGCGCTTTAAAGAACACATTGCCCGCCGTAATGGGGCTAATGGCTTCAACCAGAAACGCATGATCTTGCGATACCGCATGCACTAGCTTTCCAAGCAGATGAACAGACGACTTGAGCCTCTCAAATCGAGCGCTTTCGATGACGGTTGGCGTTAATGTAAATGCAGGGTGTCTTGCTGAATCATCCGTCTGTTTTAGTGCCATACCATGAGTTAACGTCCACTCAACCGCTTCATTCTTGGCTTTTTCTGTATTTTTATAGGCCATGTCAGTTTCCTTTATCACTCAATCACATCGCTCGCATTTCAATTTAAGTCCACATCGCCTGATGTTTATGACTCTTTACCGCGAATCTCGTCATTCCCGTGCTCATTTGAAGAGGCCTGCACCAATCACTCATTTACCGAATAGGGGTGAACACAAATTTAACATTCGAGATGTCTATCATTTCCTCAACATTTTAACTGTCTTACACTGGCGTCAAATTGTTAAGGAGATGATATGGCTGAGAAATTTATTGCTTGGGGAAAGATTTTCGAATCTGGCGTCGAAGAAATTGATAACGAACACAAAATGCTATTCCACATCGCAAATCAGTTCTATGACAATATTCGCCGCGGTGACGATGATGCCGTTGTGTTTGAAACCCTCAATAAATTGATTCGCTATGCCGAAACCCACTTCCGCCGCGAAGAAAACATGCTGGTTGAAATCGGCTATCCCGAAGAAAAAGTTCTGCGCCATAAGGCCCACCATCAAAAACTGATCAATCAAATCTTTGAAGTCTATGAAACGCAGTTTGAAGTCATTAACGATCGCATTGTTGACCAGCCCGACAAAGTAAAAGCGTTCCTCACCGATTGGCTGATTATGCATATTCTGACGGAAGACAGGGATTACTTCCGACATATCGAAGAGCAATCTCTCATGTCAGTGGAAGATGCAAACCCATAGCGGGGCATTGTAACAAACTGACTAACGAGCTAACGAGCTAACGAACAACACATGACATGAACTGACATGACAAACAGTGGACGCTTTTTGACAACTCAAGGGGACAAAATGGGGACAAGATGTGTCTTGGAAAAAGGCGACGTCTTACTATGACACTCCTGTCTAATTGGCGGGTGCACAGACAAGAAACGCCGATGCCGAGCAAGGCAGTGGTTTGCTCGTCACCGGCGCGTCATGTTGCACTTTTTACGTGTTGATCAGTTCTATTTAAGAAGCGCGACCATAGCCTCACCGACACCGTGAGCACTTGCTGGGTTTTGACCTGTTACCAGACGTCCGTCAGCAATAACATGCACGCCCCAAGGCTGGATTTTGCTAAATTTCGCCGCTTTACGCGCCAACGACTCTTCCAATAGGAAAGGAATATCGTTAATGGTACCAAAATCAACTTCTTCTTCACGAGTAAAACCTGTTACAGTTTTGTCTGCAATTAAGGGCTGTCCATTACTCAGGGTAATAGGAAGCAGAGCCGCTGGGCCGTGGCACACCGAGCCAATCACGCCGCCTTTTTCGTAGAGCGTTGCTGCTAGACTTGCTGTCAAAGCATGCTCGGCCAAATCAGAAAGCAGACCAAACCCACCCGGATAGAAAATGGCATCGTATTCGTCGATGTTAAGCTGACTCACGGGAATGGTATTGTTCACACGAGATTGAAACTCAGCGTCATTAAAAATGCGCGTGTTTACCTCATCACCTTCCACAATTTCGCCATAAAAAGGCACAGCGCCGCCATTGATGGAGGCAACGTCGTAACTGAAACCCGCTTGTAAAAATGCATCCAATGCGTGAGTCATCTCAGGAGCGTACGTGCCGTTCGCTTGATCAGTTGTACCCAGCGTGGCGTGATTCGTAACGATGATAAGAACCTTTTTCATAACCTAATCCTTTTGATGCGAATCGACTTGGAGAAAAGTAAGCCGTTCGATACCCACCATTCTATGCTTTCGCCAAATGGGTGATAATCCGTTAAAATGAAAAACCGTCTTTGCTATATGGCAATAATGAAATGAATCTTCACTCTCTCAGTTTTGATGGCATTGTTGAATTCGTGACTGTGGCTGAAACCAAAGGATTTAGCGAAGCAGCACGCCGTTTAAACTGTTCTGTCAGCCATGTATCTCGCCAAGTCTCTCGTCTAGAACAGCGACTTGGCACCGCCCTATTTGCACGATCCACACGCTCGGTAAAACTGACAGAGACTGGTCAGCAGTATTATCATCAATGCCAAGAACTAGTGAGCGGGCTTGATCAAGCCAATGAGATGGTGACAGGGACGCAGTTTGATTTACAAGGTACGCTGCGCATCAGCATGGCAGGGTCGTTTGCAGAGCAATTCGTTGCTCCCGCACTAGTGGAATTTGCCAAGCAACATCCAAAGCTGACAGTCGAAGTAGATTTCAGCACACGACATGTCAATTTTGTGGAAGACGGTATCGACTTCGCGATTCGCTATGGACGATTGCAAGATTCTGGGTTGGTAGCGAGAAAGCTCGCTGATCGTAGCTTAATGGCAGTGGCATCACCGAATTATCTTTCGGAACATGGCGAGCCAAAGCATCCTAAAGCGTTGGCGCAGCATTCATGCTTAATCACCAACAACGATACATGGTTATTTGAGCATGAAGGCAAAGAAATACCCGTGAAGGTATCAGGGCGTTTCCGGTGCAACAATGCCAACGCACTGGTGGAAGCGTGTAAAGGCGGGCTGGGGATTGGTTACATGCCAAAAAGCAGTTTTCAAAACGCAGTCAAAGATGGCGACTTGGTTCCCGTCCTCACACCATATTGGACACAGAAAATCACCTCATGGGTGGTGTATCAAAACCGTAAGTTCTTACCGCTCAAAGCGCGTCTCGCTATCGATCATTTGCTGACACACTTTGCGGGGTGGCAAGAGTAATGGGATTTCATTTTCAAGCCACATGTTAGCGCTTAAAGCCACATTTTTCAGAGGCTGATGAATTGATGCTTGTCTTAACAAAGTGTTCCTTTTTGATCTCTTCATCGCTCTGTTTTTCGCTCAATTCTTTATTTTACGCTTTGCTTCTGCCCGCCTTGGTAAGTCCATTGTTTACTGTGGTCTGCGACAGCTTTCTCTTTCCTTTGTCACAAAACTGCGGCTATACCGTACAGCTTCTTCTTTAATCAATATATTTTGTAGGGATAACTCAGCACCCTATTTTGGTTTCATGCCAGTAGAGGTTGCAATAACAAGGACAGAGAGCAGGAGTACCCAATGCAAAATTCCTTTGACCAAAAACTGCCTGATTCACAAGGATATTTCGGTGAGTATGGTGGAAGCTTTATCCCACCAGAGTTGGAATCCATCATGGCTCAAATTGCTTCAGCTTATGATGAGTGCCGTAAAGACCCTTCTTT
The DNA here is from genome assembly GCF_050336585.1 of Enterovibrio makurazakiensis. NCBI lineage: Bacteria > Pseudomonadati > Pseudomonadota > Gammaproteobacteria > Vibrionales > Vibrionaceae > Enterovibrio > Enterovibrio makurazakiensis. The sequence continues at coordinate 151,693 of NZ_JAKJSE010000007.1, read as the reverse complement.
CAGAGCTGAACTAGCTCGCCTATATAAGCACTATGTTGGCCGGCCGAGTCCTATCTTTCATGCAGAAAACCTTTCTACAAAATACGGCGCTGATATCTACCTGAAACGTGAAGATCTCAACCACACTGGCGCACACAAAATTAACCACTGTTTAGGTGAAGCCCTTCTGGCAAAGAAAATGGGTAAAAAGAAACTCATCGCCGAAACAGGCGCCGGCCAACATGGTGTTGCTCTCGCAACGGCTGCGGCGCTAGTAGGACTGGAATGTGATATTTACATGGGAGAAGTGGATATCCAGAAAGAGCACCCAAATGTGGTACGCATGCGTATTCTTGGTGCCAATGTTATTCCCGCGGTTCATGGGCGTAAAACACTTAAAGAAGCGGTTGATGCTGCATTTGAAGCTTATATGAAAGACCCAATTACGCAAATCTATGCCATCGGGTCTGTGGTGGGTCCGCACCCTTTCCCTATGATGGTTCGTGACTTTCAATCAATCATTGGCAATGAAGCAAAAGTGCAATTCAAGGAGATGGCAGGTGGCCTGCCCGACAACCTTGTTGCCTGTGTTGGAGGGGGCTCAAATGCCATGGGCTTGTTCACTGCATTTCTTGAAGATGATGAAGTTGCAATCCACGGTGCAGAACCAGCGGGTCGTTCATTGAACCTAGTAGGGGAACATGCTGCAACATTGACCCTGGGTGAACCAGGAATTATGCATGGTTTTAAGTCATACATGCTCAAAGACGACAAAGGCGAACCCCAAGAAGTGCACTCGGTTGCGAGCGGACTAGACTATCCCTCAGTAGGACCTCAGCACAGCTATCTAAAAGACAGTGGGCGAGTAAACTACGGTACAGTCAGTGATGATGAAGCGATTGATGCATTTTTCGAGTTGTCTCGATTGGAAGGAATCATTCCGGCTATCGAATCAGCTCATGCCGTCGCCTATGCGATTAAACTCGCTAAACGAGGTGAAAAAGGGTCGATATTAATCAACCTTTCTGGTCGAGGTGATAAAGATATCGATTTTGTTGTCGAGAATTACGGTAAGAAATACGGCATTGAATCGCTGGTTTGATTTTGACTGCACAACAACATCAACGCTCACGGGCAAGTGGGCGTTTTTAGCGAGAATGAGCTTGACGGCTTCTTCACTTCAAACCTTCTATACTTTGCCTGATGAGATGTTTGAGGTTGTGATATCACGCCATGCTGACAGATATTAACTACCACCCCATTCAAGGAAGTGTGTTGCAAGACCAAGGTTATATAACCTTGTCCCCTGCTGCGCCTCTTAGCCATTGGGTGCATAGTTATTGGCAGTTGAATGTACCGTTGGGCCGCCATTGCTATCGAAGCATGCCTGATAATTGCGTTGATGTGATTGCGAACCTGCATGATGCAGAAGACATATTCATCGTGACACCATACTCATCAGCAATGTCATTCGAGCTATCAGGGCCTGAAGCCTATTTCGGTATTCGATTTCAATTGCTCGGACACAAGGTTGTTGTTTCAACACCGCTTGAAAACTGGGAAATGTTGCTATCCACTGACACACGAAAAGCAGATGTCATCCCGCCGAGGGTATTAAACGCAATTCGAGAATCTATTACATTTAACCTCTCGTTTGAGGAGCGTTGCCATCATGTGTCGGCTTCTTTGCTGAACGCAGCAAGACAACCCAACATAGATCATCGTCTCGCGCGCTTTATCCGCTACTGTCACCACAATATTTCATCAAACATCGTCCTTTCTGACAGAACATGTTCTGAGTTTGGGTTATCAGCACGACAGCTTCGCAGACTGACTCAGCTTCAGTTTGGTCTTTCACCACGAGAATTTGCGAGAGTCATGCGATTTCAACACACATTAGATGCGATCAAGCGCAATCCGAATGGCGCTTCATGGGCAGACAATTACTACGATCAATCTCACTTCATCCGCGAGTTTAAGCGCATGTCTGGCTCAACACCTAGCGAACTGTTTAATTTGTCCGTTTTGTACAATATCGACTAGCCCCTATCGCAGATACTCATCGAACGTTATTCAATAAGGACAATGAAAATGATTGAGTTTCAGTCGATGTTTCCCGTTATCGTCACTGCAGAATTAGACGCGCTAAAGACGTTTTATCTCTCAACTTTCGGTTTTGACGCCGTGTACTACGATCCAACGTTTTATTTGCATCTAGTGTCACCATCAACAGGCATCCAGCTTGGCTTTCTCATGCCAAATCACCCCTCACAACCCGATTTCTTGCACACCAACATGGTGACTGACGGGTACGTGATTTCATTGGAAGTAAGAGATGCAGCAAAAGCGTTTGCAGATGCAAAAGCCATGAACCTAAACATTGCGATGGAATTGAAGGAAGAAGTATGGGGACAAATACACTTTATGGTTGAGGATCCAGCAGGCACGCGTATTGATATCGTTGAACACGTCGCATCGCCCAAATAGAAGAATGACAAAAGGTACAAGGGCGACGCAAGAGTCTGCAGAACGCCTCAGTCTAACCCCCTTCAAAGTTAGCCATTGAAAGGGGGAACAGGTAGAAGCTATTTCGCCCTTGCTGATATTTGCCGCTTAGCCTTCAGGGTTTTGTTTATCACTGATCTCTGCATAACCGTGAAGAAGCTCCGTCAGGGCGTTAACCCAGCCAAATACCTCCACAGGGGCATTTTTTAGTATCGCTTCAACGTGCTCACAATGTGTTTCGAGAGAAATAGCTTGCTCCAAACGAAACGAAATTGCATAAAAGTGCCAAAGGACCAGTCTGGTCATCCTCTCACTGTTTTGCTTCGCATTATCTGAGTCATCAAACGCTTGCTGAGTTTCATTCAGTGCAATTGCCGTCATGCGCAACATTGCATCAAGGCGAGCCGACAACAGTCGTTCCTCGCTGTCGATTTCTTCTTGCTCAAAAGTGAAGATCTCACTCATCACGTCTTCTGGCACCATTCTACTTATGATTCGGGCACTAAACTCTTCCAGTTCATGGCGGGGCATGGTGACGAGACATTCAAAGGTGTAATCACGAAGCATAAAATCACTCTAATTCGATATAAATTTCAATGCTCGCATTCTAAGTGCTTAAGTGTGATTTGCCACGACTTTCTTAAGCTACTATATCGAGCACTTGGTGATGTTAAGAACTACCAGTGCGATGAGGTGTTAAAAACGGCAAGTTATGCAGGTAAACGTGCTGATTACCCTGTGAAGAGCTCTCACATTGAATATATCTTCCATCAATTCTCTAAGTCTTTTTCCCTCAACGACGGTACAAGGCTTTAGGGTTTGTTCTAGTAAGATCGTACCACAGACATCGTGAACGGGAGAGCGAGCCTAAGTGTAAAGTTCAACATCAACTCCTATCTTTCAAGATCGCTAGCCGCTGACAAAACACACATTAATTGCTCCTAGTTTTCGCTGTTAATCTTTTGTCTTTTAACTTTTTTCTACATATAAGGTAAAGGCTCCCCTAGCTACGCTTCCCCACCCATTCATTCACTTGGCCTATAAATCATATGACGTCTAAGTGACTGATTTCACGAATTTGGATGTATGCACTTTCAATTGAACCTAAGTAACAAACAATCAAAAGTTTATGACTACATTTCTATATAGATCGTTAATAGCAACATTTTGGTTACTAATTTATGGACAGCAATTTTAAAGACGAGGTACGCCCGTCTATCAGGCCCCCAGATAATATTGTTCAAGGCTCTTCTTCATGTATAAAAGACCTTTTGAATACCATACAAAAGGTCTCTCAGAGTCCATATCCTGTCTACATACATGGACCTACAGGGTCAGGAAAGGAGTGGGTTGCAAATTTATTGCACAGTTCTGGATTAAACCCTGACGCTCCAATCATGGATATAAACTGTAGCACTATCGCAGAAGAACTGATTGAGTCACTTCTTTTTGGGCATGTAAAAGGGGCGTTTACCGGCGCACATCAACAACATGACGGCTATTTCAGCCTAGTGAAAAATGGAACCTTGTTCCTTGATGAAATTGGTGAGCTTCCCTTGCACCTGCAACCCAAACTATTGCGGGTTCTCGAAACTGGTCAGTTTCGAGCTATCGGAGCAACACACAACCAAAATTTCAAAGGAAGAATTGTTGTCGCAACACATCGAGATCTAGAGGCAATGGTTGAGGCTAATACTTTCAGGGAAGACCTTTTTCATCGTATTAACGTTATCAATCTAACCGTCCCCCCTCTTAGTCAACGTAAAGAAGATATTCCCTTCCTAATCGCTCATTTTGCGTTGGAGCAAAAGAAAACGTTTACCGATAAAGCCATATCATTACTAACAGGTAGAAATTGGCCCGGCAATGTCCGAGAACTTCGAAATACAGTTTTAAGGATGTCAATTCTCTCTGAAAGTAGTGTCATAGATGCGGACTTTATCCATCAGACCTTATTGAAAAAAAAAGAAACGCTTGAAGAGGCTGCTAGAAAAATAGCCGAACAAATACTGTGCCTAGACACCAACAATACCCTCGCTTTAATTGAAAGGACCTTAATTCAGCAAGCCCTAAACGAAACAGACGGAAATAAACAGGCAGCAGCAAAGAAGCTGGGCGTCCACAGAAAAACCATCGAACGAAAACTTAATAACTATAATGAGGTATTTAACAATGCTTCCACACTGGTTATTCGCGCCGATGCCTATATAAACAATAACCAATACTATAAAGCGATAGAGCTTCTCAGAGAAGCAAGAGCACATGTTATTAGAATGCCGGATTTGGTCGATATCGACAGGCTAAGAACCACAATTTGCATTAAATTGGGTACCTGTTTGCGTAATATCGAAGGATGGGCTTCTGAAGAAGCAATTTCTTGCTATGAAGAGGCTCATCGAGTCTCCTTACGGATTGGCGACACATCCGAACTCAGTTTGGCGCTACTAGGCATTTGGGCTGCTGAGTTGGTCAAGCTGAATTTGAGCAATGCGAATGAAACTGCACTTCGATTCTACCAATTAGGCATAGACACCAACAATGATGCCATTCTTGCATCTGCCTTAATGACAATCACCAATACAACGTTTTGGACGGGTGAACTAGAGCGAACATCCGCTGCACTCGAAGAATATTTTTTCTTTCGACAATTACGGTCCGAAATGTCAAAGCAAACAGACTTTGACCCCTACCCTATTTGCTTGGAATTCAAATGTGTTGTCGAAATTCTTCAGGGTAATTTTGCGGCCGCAGAATTAACAAGAACAGCGCTTGTCGCTTACACGCTTAGGTCAAATAATGACTTCGTCAAAGTCACGGGTCAGCATGCGCTCGTATGGATTGCACATCTGATGGATGACAAACATTCACTTCAAGAACAAACAGACAAGCTACTATCACTTTCCAATAGAAGTGATTTCTCATTCTATAACGGATTTGGTCATATTTTTTCTGGCGAACATTTAAGCAACACATGTGATTATCATACTGGGCAAACAATGATGGTTGAGGCTTTCAATCATAAAATGCACCCTGAAGATGGCCGTATATTTAGCTCCTATTTTCATATTATGCGAGGAAATTGTCAGCGACAAAACAACGATTGGGATGCACTAGCAAACACTATTCAAGAGGCTAACGAGGTTATCGAGCTGACTGGCGAGCGAGTCTTTAAGCCGTTAATTATGTTGCTTGAAGCACAAATGATGTTGCATAGAACCCAAGAGGATGACGCCATTTACTTGCTTGATAACGCATGGCAACTGGCAGAAAAACAAAATCTCCGCTTCATGTTGTTAAAAATCAGCCACGTTTGGCTAAATCACCCATCCCTCTTGAACCATAACCAATGGGACAGACTGCAATACCTAGAAAGTAGTTTTAGCGAAACAGACTTCCACCCAAATCTGACGGAGTTGCGTAATAACCTCGCGGACTAATAGTGACCATTTCTAACACAAGGAAACATTATGCCCCTTACACTCGAAGGCACATGGCAAAATGAATTTGGCTCGTTGATGACACTCAAACAAACTGAAAACAACGGCATAACGTGCCTATTTACCGGCAGTTATACATCCCATACTGGCGAAACGGGCGCATATCAAGTTAATGCAGTTAGTGATGCCCTGCCGACCGAGAATGGACTCACGGTTTCAATTAATGTGTTGTGGAAAAATTTGGCTCCCGATGCAAAACCTTCAGAATATGACCACGCTCTCTCAAGTTTTACTGGTCAACTTCAACTTGTTAACGGCGATGCCGTGATTAACACAACCTACCTATTAGTCAGCAATACTGCTCCAGCGGATGACTGGGGGGCAACTATCATAGATAAAAGCACTTTCCGTAGAGTGCCGGAAGTCCTGCCAAAATCATCAAAATACGATACTGAAAATACAGCCTGTATTAGGATGCCTTTACATGCTGGAACCCTCACAGAAAATGGCGCTACTCCTTGGTACACAACCTTAAAAATCGGTACGCCCGGTCAAACATTGAAACTGATGGTAGACACTGGAACTACTCACACTTGGTTGACATCTACCCTTTGTAATACTGCACCTTGCTTATTGCATGAACGCTATTCGCCGACACAATCTTCCTCTTACAAGGCCGTTGATGCCCCAATACAACAAATCGATTTCGGGCCTTGGGGTAGCATGGATGCTTCTCTTGGAATCGATCTGATCTCCCTAGACAATAACAATAACCCAATACAAGTAAGCGATAGCCTTCGATTCTATATGGCGCAAAACTATAAAGGCTCAAAATTTGCGGAGCTAGCTTGTGATGGTGGGTTATCAATACCTTCAATACTGCCGGTTGGAATTGACTCTAGCGAACTTCTACCTCAATTAAGAAATGAAATGAAGATAGGTTGGCCGATTGCTTCTTTTTGTTTCAATGAAAATGACAAAGTAGGCGAAGTCATACTAGGCGCTGTAGATACAAATAAATTTAGAGAAGACACGCTTAACATTTGTGCACTTATAGATGCAAATTCATTGCTAGAAGATGGTTTATCCTACTTATGGACAATAGCGCTCGACTCCTTAACTTTGACGCACAACGAAGAGAGAACAGATAAATCCGTCCTTTGTGACTTTATATTTGCTGTCGACACAGGTTCCTCTTTTTTCAAAGGAAACAAACAAATAATCGACAAAATAGTCGCGTCAATCACCCAAGAAGGAAGTCTGCCAGAAAAAGTTTATGCGGCAACGCCAGACTTTGAAAAATATCCCAATATTACGTTCGCGATAAATGGTTCTGAATATGTTTTGACGCCAGAACAATACTTCGTGCGTTTAGAGGATGGAGTATGGCGCTTAGGCTTTGACCCTTTAGATGGATTGCCTGATGGTTTCTTACTCGCTGGTTCTTTGTTCCTAAACCCAATTTATTCAATATTTTACTATCAAACCAATAGCTGCTCACGAAAAGCTATCGGTTTAGCGGAGAAGTACTAGTTAATACGTGAATAATGACAATACCGAGTAAATGCGTTGGGGAGGTATTATCCCATTACTCGGTGATTCATTCTTATACTGCTATCACCACTAAACTTACTGGCACCGTCCTTTTTTGACTACAAATCAAGCACAGAAGGAACGGAATCAGGGGAGTGCAAGCGTAGGAGCAAGTAGCCAAACCCTGCCTCTCCGCCCATTAAACCGGGTACATAAGCATCTAAAGCATATACGCCATACCTAGTATCGTATACACCGTCGTCGTCATTTCGTAATATCTTCTGAGCGTAGTGGCGAACTTTCGCTAGATACACACCGGAATTAGTGACATTTGATGCACAAAGTAATGTATCAAGATTTCCATACAAGCCATGGCATAAAGAGAGATTACTTTTTGGTGAGTGTATGTTGTCGTCCAAATGTCTTTCTATCGTGCGTATAGCCGTTTTGATGTGATCAAAAAAACGATCTTCTCTAAATACTTGATACAGCTTGATACGACTCAACAAAATGCCAGGAGCGCCATGGCACCACGTTGTAGAGCAATGAACATCAATCGTCTTCTCAAATCGCAGATCACGCCAGTTACCTTTATCAATAACAAAGTTAACAGACTCGTATTGCACAATTGCATCTATGTCTTTTTTATCAATGTCGCCGACACCCGCTTGCTTCAACCCCGCAAGCGAAGCAACCATCCCTGCATTTCCATGAGAATAACCGGTCAATGCCTTACGGTCTGGATACGTTGGATCTTTCCAAATTAACATGTTGTTCACGCTCGTTGATTTTTCCATCATCGCATCACTTAAACGAGAAAGATAATGTGAAGTATTTAAATCAGGGTTAGGAGTACAACGTAATATACCGAGGATTTGTCCAGCATAACCTGAGATGATATCTACATTTTGATCCGTTATCGTTTTGTGAAATAGTCGCGTCAACAAGCCTTCGCCTGTTTTTTCCAAGTCCGGTTTATCCAGTAATTTGGATGCGGAATACAGCGCATAAATACAGCCAGCTTCTCCCACGTAAAAGCCCTGAGATTTAGATTCAGTTTCTGCCAGCATTACAACCATTTGACTGAGCGCACCAAGCGCAGTTTCCTTGAATATTTCATCGTTTGTTACTGCATAGAGGTGAGATAGGAACAACGCAATTCCTGCAAGCCCATCGTAAAGAAACGGATCGCAGGTTTGTAAAACAACCTTATTGCCCCGCATGCTATCTGTTTGCCAAGTACATCGGTCCTCGAACCACAAAGCATCTCGACAAAGCTCAAAACCAACATGTTCTGCAGCGACAACCAATGACGTTTCCGACATCATTCTTCCCTACCCATTAATAATTGGTCAATGAACTAACTGTTTTAAGACTGTCCTTATACCCCGACGCACCAACGATATAAGGACTAGCCATCTCTATACCCGCGTAAAAGAGTGCCCGTTTTACTTCATAACATCTCAACTTTTGGGTATGAAGATTTTGTTCAAAACACCCATACAATGCCTCAGCAATCACTCGACTACAGTGCCCACCGAAACTATCTAAATCCGGAGACTCCGCCATTCCAACACCAGGAGCTAGCTTAAGGGAAAATAACGGTATCTCTTTCTCGCACCAATGAAAGGTTTCCGACCGAAGTTCAGATAGCACGCGTAGTACAGATCGATAATCGTGTTTGGCCACATATAATACACCGCTATCTGCTCGCCCATATAACGCTGGAGAATTAAGGCATTTAAACGTGAATGGGATATGAACTCGATTAAGCTCAAAGCTTATATAGCTAATTGCATCTGCCGCTTTTGTCGGCTTTAAATTAAAATAGACCCGTAACGATTTCCTGCTGTCTATATCACTATCAACATAATCGCCAAACACATAGTAGAAATCACGTTGTAAACCTGCAAATTCATGACTATTAAAAAAGTGAATTTTCGAATTCTTTCGAATTTCACCTCGAGGCTCATCAGCCAAAAACTGACCTTGAGGGAAATATCTCACTCGCCCTTTCCTTGTCGCTACCACCCCATTTTTGTAGCAATAAACCACCCGCCAATTTCTTACCCAATTTGTTTTATTTGGGTTTGCCGCTTGTAAATTCTGAAAGAAATGACCATCCTGCTCCGCGTCCCTTATACTTGGAGTGAAACAATCTTCAATTGGAAGCTTTGCATAACAATGCAAATAAACGAGGCGATACAAACGAGAGATAAGTATGTTTTCATGATAAAATGGACAATTCAATGCAGCAGGCTTATCTAGGTCAAAATCCATCTCATAACCATAAAATTTCATGAGTTTCATTGAATGGATACTTACATTATTAATGATGTTATTTATATCAGACTCATGAGCATTCATTATTTTCATAAAATAATCCCAAACTAGAACCCAAACAATTTCTCTCTATTCAGTTCGGGATCAGACAGTAAATTTTGTGCAAGCTGAATCTGTAACAATGCATCAAGACCTAACTCATCCCTGCCTTCAAGTTTATTATATGTTGATTGAATCAGCCGAGCTGCACTATATTTTGCAACACGTTTTAGGAGTGTATGGGTATAAGTAGGCTCAATTTTACTTCCTTCAATATATGCAGCCCAAAACACTCTTAAGGCTGCTCGTACCTGACCACTTATTTCTCCGAGCTCTAGCGAATGATCAAACAGGTGTGTTTTCTTCGCCTGTTGTTGCATGGCAGATGAAAGCAATGTTAAATAGCCTTCAATAATTCCCGCCAGATCCCAGGCTATATCACCGATATTAACCCTTTCCCAGTCTATAAAGGTGACACCGACAATACTCTTTTTCTCAGGGTCTTCGTTGGAGAATCGCACAAGACAGTTCTCCAATTTCATATCGTTGTGAATTAGGCCATTGACTCTCCACTCTGAGTCAAGAGAAGTGAGGCCATTCATCAAATCGCTATGCTTTTTTACTATATTGAGGCATTGCCTTTGTGCAATACTTACATCTCCACCTTCCGACATAATTTCCGGAGTGAATATGGAAGGTTTTTGATTTACAAACTTCACACCTTTATCACTAAACTTAACAACCTGAGATAATGAAAAGTGACATCTTGATAGCTCCATACCCAATAGCGACGCAGTACGTTGCAGACAAACTTCATTACTCCTACAATACGAGAACATATTTATACTCGCAACCACATATTCGGTTACAAGTATTCTTTCTTTTTCAAAATAATGTATAAGTTTTGGAATAATTCCATTTAATGACGCCAAACCTCCAACCAAAATATAACAATCACTCTCTCTTTCCAGGCCAAACAACGATGCCTTATCCCCATCGGATATGCACTGCTTAATGAAAAGCCCTTTAGATGAACTGATAAAAGCAAAGTTATTATTTTTACTTGAATAGTCATGAACCTCCCAACAGTCATTTAACAACTCTCGCAAAGAAATACAATTATTACTGAGTAAAAAACGGAGTAGATTATGACGTGTAAGTATCATTACGCATATTCCATATGTCGTTTTATAACAAAAATCAGCATGCTGAAAGTTACCACTCAGCATGCTGTCAGTGGATTAAATCAATCCAATGCTAACACTTTGTGTTCTTTTATTTTCCAGTGGGTTATGTGCTTCAAAAGAACAAGATGAATCTGGAGTTTTTTCACCACACCCTGTTACTTCCTTGGTTTTCTCAGCTGTCGCAGTAACCAGTTCATTCATGTCAGATGAACCAGCATTCAATTCGATGATCTCAGCAAATTCATCCATGATGCAGCCTGAGAATAGCTGTTCAGTATTCACTTTATTCATGATTCAGTCCCTACGCTTTCACAGTTGAAGAAATTGGGGTTTCGGACACATTGATCTTGTTATCTGCCGTTAGTTCGGCATACATCTCGTAGACATTAGGGGGGAACTTCAACTCTGTTTTGTTCGTAATTTGGCCGATGTCCAGCACCTGACCTTGCTCAAAGGTCCCAAACGTCAACCAATAAACTGGATGGGGGGTAAACGTTGCCTTGATATTTGGTTGCGCTTGAACAGCATATGTACCGTTTCCAGACATACCAATACCAACACTGGCTTGATTTGACGGGATAGTAGCGTCTTGATTAATTACCAGCGAGCCTGAAGGCTCCCCAGTTTGCTGAGCATCAAACTCATAACCATATTGGTTTTTAGTTAGCGTGATAACGTTGTTTTCTGTGAGATCCGCAGGCTTATTTTGACTCGCATCAAAGATAACGCCTGGAATAAGCACACCAGTTTCATCCCAAATAAATGAATAATCTATGTTCCAAGTAAAATCCGCCTTTGTCCCAGTGTTTGTTCCTTTCGAAAACCATGCCAAAGACATAACCTCGGGAACATTCAAGTTCGGGTCTTTTTGATATACGCAGATATCACCAGCCATTGTTGAGTTGTTCACGAAATGTAGCTTGTATTGTTGAGACATAACATTTTCCTATATTAGTTTTTTGGGAATTCCCTAGCCAACTCCTTTAGGGTCAATTCTTATAAAGCAACAGGCATGCCAACTACACAACGCCATAATATATATGGGAATTTTAGGAATTTCCGAATATTCACACATATTGTTTGGTCATATGCGTCCATGATTTTTTTATTGAATGTCCACTATGGACGGATTCGTCCATAGTGATAGCTAACAGAAAGTGGGTGGCTTAGATCTCATTGTTTGTCAGGTAATGACACATATAGAACATGGCTCTTAGAGATCACCTAACCTGTTAAGCCCTCATGACTCCATTCACTTTGTCTTACACCAATTGGCTATCGACCCATTGAAGAAAGGTGCGAACTTTCGGACGATTTTCAGTGCCTTGTGGGCACAAAACACTATGGCATCTATTTGTCTCCATGCTGGGGTAAGGAGCAACCAACTCACCAGATTCCAACGCATCTTTCACAAAACGGTATCGCCCCATTGCAACACCCAAACCCTTTTTAGCGCCGTATACAGCCATATCCTGATGGGTAAAGGTCGTAAATTGTTTGAACGTATCAAGCACCACCTTTTGATGCTTTGCCCAGCGTTTCCAAGCCGTCGATTTCTTTGCATAAAGGAAATTCACGCGCTTCAGCGAATCTAATCCATCTTCAAACAATCGATGCGCTTTTGCGTAACCCGGTGTACAAACAGGAACATACTTTTCGCCAAACATCTTCTTGTTAAACATATTAATTCTCTCGCGCTCACCGAAATATATCGCGACATCAATGCCGTGCGCATCAAAATCTAGCTCGACGTCATTGGTAAGGATGTTGAGATTAAACTTGGGGTATTTGGCTTTGAAGTCTGAAAGGCGTGGAATGAGCCATTCATTGGCGATACCCGGCGATGTCGCGATCGTCAATTCACCTGAGAGCTCCGTCGTTCGAATATTGTCAATTTCGCTGAAAATAGAATTGAGTGACTTTGATAATGTCGCCTGAAATTTTTCGCCTTCTTCGCTCAACGCTAGCTTGCGTGTGCGCCTGACAAAAAGGTTAAAACCCAGCTCTTTTTCGAGCACTTTGATTCTATGACTTACCGCTCCTTGCGTTAAGTGAAGCTCGGTTGCGGTTTCTGTAAAGCTCAGTGTTCGGGCTGCTGAGCTAAAGGTGTGCAAATTTCGCAGAAGAGATTGATGATTCATAAAAACACCATGCATTAAAATTATTAATCCATAGTGCACACCAACTGGTTTGTTTGCAACGGAAATTAATGCGTAAATATCCCCAATATCTTTGCTTTTACATGTTTTTTCGAATCAAACCCACTGTAGAAGCAAGCAATTCTTATCACATTTTCAGATGACAATTTTGGGGGCTACATGAATATCCTTGGGTACATGCAAAAAGTCGGTAAAGCATTAATGGTGCCAGTCGCCACTTTACCTGCAGCGGCAATATTAATGGGGGTCGGCTACTGGTTAGATCCTGTTGGCTGGGGTTCTGAGAACATCATTGCTGCATTCTTGATCAAGTCTGGCGCCGCAATCATCGACAATATGGCAGTACTGTTTGCTGTTGGCGTGGCGTTCGGACTAAGCCGAGATAAAAATGGGGCCGCAGCGCTGTCTGGCTTCATCTTTTTTATGGTTGTAACAACACTATTGTCACCAGAAGCAGTGAGTCAATTGCTGAATGTTTCAAGTGAAGAAGTACCCGCTGCCTTCGGGAAAATAAGTAACCAATTTATCGGTATTTTAGTTGGTATCTTGTCTGCGGAAATTTATAACCGATTCCACACAGTAGAGCTTCACAAAGCACTCGCATTCTTCAGTGGTAAAAGATTAGTTCCCATTTTGACCTCTATTGCGGGTATGTTTTTGTCGTTCGTATTACTCTACGTATGGCCGGTGATTTACGACGCATTAATTGTTTTTGGTAATCACTTACTGGCATTAGATGCCGTGGGTGCAGGACTATTTGGCTTCTTTAACCGACTCACATTAACCGTCGGCATGCACCATGCGCTCTATCCTGTGTTTTGGTTTGATGTGGTGGGAATTAATGACATTCCTAACTTCCTTGGCGGTGCACAATCTATCGCGAATGGTACGGCTATCCCTGGCAAAACAGGCATGTATCAGGCAGGTTTCTTCCCTATCATGATGTTTGGTCTACCTGCTGCGGCATTAGCTATGTACCACTGTGCTGACGCTGAAAACAAAACCGCGACCTTCTCTATCATGATTGCTGCAGCAATGGCTTCATTCTTCACAGGTATTACTGAGCCGCTTGAGTTTAGCTTTATGTTCCTAGCGCCCGCACTGTACTTCATTCACGCAGTACTGACTGGCTTATCTCTCTACATTGCAGCAAGCATGGAATGGATGGCGGGCTTTGGGTTCTCTGCTGGGTTTGTTGACTTCGTTCTCTCAAGCCAAAACCCGCTGGCGACACAATGGTATATGTTAATTGTTCAAGGCCTGTTCTTCTTTGCTCTGTACTACTTCGCTTTCCGATTCGCGATTGTGAAATTCAACTTGAGCACGCCAGGACGCAACGAAAAATCAGAAGAAAATGCCAATACACAAGACATTGGCCCCCTAACACTGGATTACATTGAAGCCATTGGCGGTGCCGACAATATTGTAGAAGTTGATAACTGCGTTACCCGCTTAAGACTTACAGTGAAAGACTCAGCAATGGCAGATGCTGCCAAGCTAAAACAACTCGGCGCAGCAGGTGTCATTCCAATGGGGAAAGCCGGTCTGCAAGTGGTCGTTGGCTTAGGCAAGGTCGATAAAGTCGCTGAACAAATGAAAAGCGTGCTTGCTAAGTAAGGAATTTATTTACTAACACACAATAAATTGGGCAGAGAAACTCTGCCCAACCCTTCCCCCTAGAAGCGCAGTTTCGCCCTAACGAGCGATTCAGCGCTTCACTCCATTAAACGTCTAGAGATCTGCGCTTTGTTGGCTTTCAAATATTCAATATCAGCCAAGTAACTCAGGTGGTGCCCATCTTCAAGGTTAGCGGCGAACTGTTCATTGCCACTTTCAGCTTCATCACGCATGAATGTCACGAGCGCATCTAAACGCGCTACCATCACATCCACCAGTTCTGTTCTCTGCTGTTCTGTTGCGCTATAGGCATCACAAAATTGTTTGGCACGATCAATTTGATCATAAAGCGAACCTAACGCATCTATCTCGTCCGTTTTAAATGGAGCCCAGCAATACACTGCATAGGCCAAATCCCAGACTCTCGGCGCTGGGTGTGCAGTGTCAAAATCAAACACACCGACAACCACGTCGCCATTAAGCGCCACGTTATAGGGTGAATAGTCACCATGACACATCACTTCTTGTGGCGCTCTTACTGGCAGCATCCACGTTAATTCTTCATCATTATTTTCTGCGAGAAACGAAACCGACGCATCATGCAGTTTCCTCAATAAGTTCGCCGCGGAAATCAATGCCGATTCACTCGCGATAGGCCCCGTCAGCGGGTAGTTGTATGTATCCCCGTTGACGAAGCTGAGTACTTCGGTTTGGCCTTTTATAGCAACAAACTGTGGGCATTCACTAATGCCTTGCTTCTGATAATGATTTAACAAACGGTGCACATTGTCAGACCATGGGTTTAGCGGTCTTACGACAGTGTGTTCCTTTTTGTAAATCGAACCCTCTCGACCGCCAGATAGCTCTTCCAACCTAATAACTCCTTTGCTTGTTCGCTCTGTATGACTCCGTTTCTTCCCTATTATCTCAAGTCGGGTGGTCAGAAAGTGATTAGCAGCATTATCAGCACTCACACCCCGAAGTCACTTCTTACGTTTTTCATTTACGAATCAAGACACAAAATATCGCCAGAGGCTGAACAACCTTTCGTTAGGGCGAAAAGAAATAGTGACCAATGACTACTTAGTTATCCGACAGTTAGTGAATATCCATGGGCACTTTTAGAATTTGTCTTCATGTTGAGATAAATGCACTTTACGAACTTAACGTAGGCTTAATTATGAGGAGGCCAATAGCACGTGATTGCATCGCAACGTTGCTCTTGGCTTGAAGTAACTCGTATTAAGGAGTCGATGCTATGTGTACAATATTTGCCGGACAAGACCCAAAAAATTACGAATGCCAGACCCGCTCAATCCGTCTTGGGGGGCATAGCACCAGCGTTCGTTTAGAGCGAATGTTCTGGCAGGTTATCGACCATATTGCAAATAGCCAAGGTTTAAACACAGGAAAATTTCTTTCCACCATCTATGATGAAGCCCTTGATATAAATGGAGATGTGAGTAATTTCGCCTCTCTACTCCGTTGTAGTTGTTTGCTCTATCTAGACGCTCCAGAGCAAACAATGCACATTGCCAACACCGAACTCAAAACCAAAAAATTAACGAATGGTTAACATGCGGTAGCATAATACCACCTGCCAAAAGCTCCCTCGCATTACACTGCTAAAAAAACAGTGAGGAGCGCGTATCTATGGCTAAACCTATCCATTCAATGATCAGGGTATTTAACCCTGAAAAATCCATTTCCTTCTATAAGCTCGCCCTGGGGATGCACGTCGAAGCTCGTTTTGACTTCGCAAACTTCTCCCTAATTTACCTCCGAGGCGAAGACAACGTGTTTGAGTTGGAACTCACCTATAACCATGATCAAAATGCTCCTTATGAACATGGGAATGCCTATGGGCACCTCGCTGTCACTGTCGATGACTTAGAACAACACCACCAATTCCTTTTAGACAGTGGTCTTTCTCCGACCGACATCAAAACTATGTCTTATGAAAATACGCCTATGGCAAGTTTCTTTTTCATTACCGATCCCGACGGTTACAAAATTGAAGTGTTAAAGCGATTTGGCCGTTTTCTGTGAGTAGGAAGAAGCGATCAAAGCATGACAAAAATTCACCCGTTGGTGCAGTACAGCACCATGATTAGCGAAACATAATTAACACAACCACAAATGTAAAAACAAACGTAAATACAATGATCTGGAGGCAATATAAGATGGAACCAAAAGCCTTTACACGGCGTGAGATACTCAAGATGGGGTCACTCACCGCCGCATCCGCCTTTGCAATCGCAATGACAGGAGTAACCGTTCCGGCTAACAGTTGGGCAATGACGGTATCTGCGCTCTCAGAGGCGCAAGCAAACACACTGCTCAGTATTTGTCGAAGTATTTACCCTCATCCGAAAATTGGCGATTTGTTTTACGCTGCCAGTGTTGAAAGTCTTGACCAACAGGCAGCTCAAAACCCAGATACTCATTCCCTGCTCGCGAGCGGTCTAGACGACATCAACCAGCGTTCAAATGGGCAATGGAGTACCCTCTCCGAAATCGACAAAAGCGCTATTCTGACAGCCATCTCTAGCACACCCTTTTTTCAAACTGTCAGAGGAAACATGGTGGTATCGCTTTACGACAACCCAAAAATCTGGCCGTTGTTTGGCTATGAAGGTCCATCGTTCGCACAAGGTGGTTATCTTCATCGCGGATTCGATGACATCAATTGGTTGCCTGACGCTGAAAAGGAGTAAGCAAGATGAAAAAGGAATTTGCACACGACAACCGTAACGTCGTAGTGGTTATCGGCTCAGGTGCTGGCGGCGGAACATTAAGTAATGAGCTCGCCCAAAAAGGGGTTGATGTGATTTGCTTAGAAGCGGGGACACGGCTCGACTATCGCACCGACTTTGAAAACAACGAGTGGGGCATGTTTAGTAAAGAAGCCTGGTTAGAACCACGAACCACATCAGGCACGTGGGAAGTTGCGAGAGATTTTCCCGGTTTACCCGCATGGATTTGTAAAACCGTTGGAGGCTCAACACTCCACTGGGCGGGCGCTAGTCTTCGTTTTCAGCCACACGAATTAAAAGCCAAAACTACCTATGGTGATATCGCCGGCGCAAATTTACTTGATTGGCCAATTACAATTGAAGATTTAGCCCCCTACTACACCAAAGCAGAAGACAAAATGGGCGTGACCCGCACGCACGATATTCCGGGTTTGCCGGGAAACAACAACTTCAAAGTAATGCAAGCTGGCGCACAGAAGGTGGGTTATAAGAATGTGCACACCGGTCGAATGGCGATTAATTCGCAACCTCGAGATGGACGTGCAGCCTGCCAACAAACAGGCTTTTGCTTCCAAGGCTGTCGTTATGGTGCGAAATGGTCAACGCTGTATTCAGAAATCCCAAAAGCAGAACAAACTGGGCATTTTGAGCTTCGTCCAAGCAGTCACGTTCAAATTATCACCCACGATTCGAAAGGCAATGTGGATGGCGTGCTATATGTCGACGCCAACGGCCAACAACAACATCAGAAAGCGCGAGTTGTGTGCGTGGCAGGTAATTCAATAGAAAGCCCGCGTATTTTACTCAACTCCGCCACCAGCATGTTTCCAGAAGGCCTTGCAAACAGTTCAGGCCAAGTAGGACGAAATTACATGCGTCACGTGACTGGGTCAGTTTACGCAGAGTTTGAAAACCCCGTTCATATGTATCGAGGCACCACTATGGCTGGGATCATTACCGATGAGTCGCGTCATGACCCTTCCAGAGGTTTCGTCGGTGGCTTTGAAATGGAAACCTTGTCCCTAGGGTTACCATTTATGGCGGCATTCTTGAAACCCGGCGCATGGGGGAAAGACTTTGCTGAAAACATGGAAGGCTACGAGAAAATGGCCGGAATGTGGATTGTGGGTGAAGATATGCCCAGGGAGAGTAATCGCATCACACTCAATTCCGATGTGAAAGACAGCTTTGGTTTACCCGTACCTAATGTACATTTTGATGACCACCCCAATGATGTCGCCATGCGAAATTACGCATACAAAAAAGGAGGAGAAGTTTACAACGCCGTTGGCGCGGTGAAAGTTCACAATGTGGTGCCTTATCCATCCACCCACAATCTTGGCACTAACCGCATGAGTTCGAAGGCGCAAGAAGGTGTCGTGAATCAATGGGGGCAAACACACGATATTAAAAACCTGTTTATTTCAGATGGCAGTCAGTTCACCACCGGTGCCTCGGAAAACCCAACTCTCACTATCGTGGCGCTCGCAATCCGACAGGCCGACTTCATTGCTGAGTCACTCAATCAACGTACTCTGTGATCTTGTGAAGCTGTGACCCTGCAAATAGCACAACAAACTTTACATCAAACGCTTTGATGTGAATAAACACCCACCTCATGAACGGCTCCTTTTTGGAGTCGTTTCTTATATGCATAAAAAAACAAGCGCCAAGCATGACTTAGCGCTTGTGACACATAAAACGGATATATCTCACATCATCTACACAAACCGTGTCTTAATTGGATTAGCACAAAAAATAGGGTTCACTACACTCAGCAGCGGACGCTAGCACGCCACCGAGCGCAATGAATTAAAACGTGACAACCGCACCAATCGCGAAGGTATTATTTTCTTCAGTTCTACCCTCATTCACTTCAGTGCGATTATATTCTCCCACTAAACTCAGGTTCGCATTCACTGTATGGAACCAAGCGATGGCATAATTATCGTATTCAAGGCTAGTGGTTCCCTTGGTTTCAACATCGGTTCGACCATAGGACAACACAAGACGCTCCGCATCAAACGAATAAGAACCTTGCAACAAATAACCTTTTGATTTGGTTTGCTCATTAGAAATTAAGGTATCTAATCCCGCCACATCACCTAAGCCTTCAGTACTAAAACCGGAGGCATTGAGCGCTGCGCCCGCAAAGCCTAGACGAATACCGCCGCCTAAGCCGTTAGAATCAGTTTTACCGGCGTTGTCCTTCGAACTTTGGGTGACGCCATTGATGTAGGCTTTAAGATCCAGCGCATCAAACGTATTGTTGTACGTGATTTCACTTTCAAAACGCGGGTTGTCTTCAGAACTACTCGCACTTTTCTTATTCGGATCCATCACACCAACAGCGATCTGAACGCCCGACATATCAGGGCTACGATAAGTGACTTGCGCCTTCGGGAACGGATAGGTGTAGCCCGAACCAATATTACCGAACGACACGTTACCGCCATCAATCAATCCATAAAAATCACTGGTTTGACCGTGTCCCAACAACAGTTCATCCGTCAGGATATTACTGCGAGAGAACAAACCAAAATCTTTGCCCAGCAAAACCTGTCCCCAATCCGCATCCACCGTTGCGTAGAATTGACGAACATCGATACCTGATCGTGTTCCCAATCCTTCCGCACCGCGATTCACGTCGGTGTCATTTAAAGTTACCCAGAAGGAGGAACGGGCGCCTATCTTCAAACCGTCATCCGTTTCAGTGTTGTAATTAAACCCAATGTAGTTCGGCAGAAAGCCAACGCGAACACGCGATTGGTCTCGACTCACCTTACCACTGTTGGCATCGTCAAAATCCGCAAGTCGGTCAACGCTTGAATGGGTATAAAAAACATTCACCAACAGATCTGTGCTGACTGAATGAGTGTCATCTTCGTACAAGGTGATGGCCGCTGTCGCGTTTACACTCATCACTGCCAAACTGAGCGGCAATAAACGAATTGCATGAGTCTTCATCTTTTTAATACTCCCTGTATTTGTCTTTATGAATCACTGCTCCTCGCTGTTACCACCACCATTTCAGGAAAGTTTCACAGCGATTTCTCATGCTATCGCTCAGAACAGAGGCCGAATATTGCGCATAAGGACGAAATAATCTCATCCTTATGAACGCGTACGATATTCGGTATAAATGGGTTATTGAGTAGAATTTCACCCTGAGGTAATGACAGATATACGCGTGCGAGCAGAGTGAAAAACAAACAAAATCAGATTGGATTTGAAAAGGCACTGTAATGAGTCGGGATACCTGATTGCCACGCTGGGCATGCCATGAAATAATCCCCAAACAGAAAGCTTGAAACACAGAAAGAGTGTTGAACACATGAACAACGAAACCGATATCATCGACAACCTACAAGACCTTGAGACCTTCCTGATCGCTATCGAAAATGGTGGATTGGGGCTGAAAGACGTCGCAGGCATCGCGCTTGCGACCAACAACACTGACGGTCGCCCGTTCGTTGCCGTATTGGATGATAAGCACCAATTGCTATTAGCACGTTGGGTAACCCAAGAAGTATTCGAAACAGGCAAAGACTTAGTGCGTAACGGCCCGAAGAAGCACTAATTTTCAGATAATAAAGCGCCAATCGCCGTTGGCGCTTTAAGACGAAATTCAATATAACCCCAAATCATCTTCACAAACCGCATTCAATAAGTATCGTCAGTCAACATCAGAACGTACGCCTTAAAGTCTCCATCCCAATGATTCACTAATGATTAGAGCAAAGATCGATTCATCAATGGATGAAACAAGTGAATCAACAGACTTGAATGCGTATATGTGTGCTCGCTTAATTCAGCATCATGTTGGCAGCCATGGCTAACAATAATACGGCAAAAACTTTCTTTATGGTTGATACAGGTAAAGCTGTTGTCGCTTTAGCGCCTAGAGGCGCCATAAACCAAGACGTGCAAACGATGCCTAACAATGCGGGGAGATAGACAAACCCAACAAATCCATCTTCTAACGTAAAATGGGCACTACCTGAGCTGATATATCCTATTGAGCCAAACAGTGCGATGACAATACCGCAGGCAGAAGCACATCCAATTGCTTTTTTCATATCAAGCGAGAAAAACGTCAGCAAAGGAACAAGCAGAGCACCACCACCGATACCTATCATGGCAGACAATCCACCCGTGATTGTCGTCAAAATAGTTAGCACACCGCTGTGGGGCATTTGCCGCTCGGTTGAAGAGTCACTTTTTGTACTGCTATAAAACATTTTCAGTGCAATCAGCACGACGCTCACAGCAAATACTAGGCGAACGATTCTTTCAGGCAACAATGCAGCCATGAAGCCACTAATAAGTGCGCCAATGGCAACTCCAACCATTATCCAAGGCGCTATTTCCCAGGGTATGTTGCCTTTCTTATGGTGTGCAAGCGCTGAAGAAGTTGAAGTAAATAATATTGATGCCAATGACGTTGCAATTGCAGCAACGACGACCTGCTCAGAAGGTAAAACCTCGAAATGAAGTAAAATGATGCTCAACACAGGAACAATAACCAAGCCGCCACCAATACCTAACAGTCCGGCTAAAAAACCAACGCCACTACCCAGTACTGCACAGTATAAAACCAACAACAACACGTCACCCATTCAGTTCACCTTTTAATATACATTTGGTTCCAATACGAAAAAAATATAAACACACACGTATTGAGCCACGCAATATAACTGACATACTTAAACATTCAAACAGAATAGATCATGAATATTCTTCATGTTGATCGTTAGATAAAAGCGTTTTAAACCTCACGCCAATCAACGTATAAACATACTCATTGAGTAATATTAAATGACATCACAATTAGTGCCATTTTTAGAGTGGGCATTAATTCGAGGGCAAAACCCTGAATAACCATAATTACCCTCAGGGATTTCCCCTCGTCACAATGGATATGGAAACCGCTATGAATAACAACTTTACGTTTACGATAAAAAGCATCTTGCTCGATGAAAATTATCATCCTTCAAACAGCACCCGCATCACGACAAACTTTGCCAATTTGGCAAGGGGTGAGAGTAGAAAAGAGAATCTGCAAAACGCGCTCAGGATGATAGATAATAGTTTCAATGCCTTAGCCCATTGGGACAACCCTAAAGGTGACCGTTACTCAGTCGAGCTTGAGATCATTTCTGTTGATATGGATGTTAACGGTGACGGTAAAGCGTTCCCTTCTATCGAAATATTAAAAACGAATATTATTGATCACAAAACCAATGAAAGAACTGAGGGTATTGTTGGTAACAATTTCTCCTCTTACGTGAGAGATTATGACTTTAGCGTATTATTATTGAATCATAATAAAAACCAACCAACATTTAGCATTCCAGACAACTTTGGTGAATTACACGGAAAACTGTTCAAGTATTTCGTCAACTCAGCGTCTTACAAACAGAATTTCAAGAAACCACCGGTTATTTGCCTAAGCGTTTCTGATAACAAAACTTACCATTGCACTGACAATCAACATCCCGTTTTAGGTTATGAATATAAACCTAATGATTCTTCTTTGACCGAACAATACTTCAAGAAAATGGGATTGCAAGTTCGCTACTTTATGCCACCCAATAGTGTTGCACCTTTAGCTTTCTACTTTTTTGGCGATTTACTCAATGATTACACCAATCTTGAGCTCATCAGTACTATTAGCACAATGGGGACGTTTCAAAAAATCTATCGGCCTGAAATTTACAATGCAAACGCTGTCGCGGGTAAGCACTATCAGCCAAATTTAAAGAATGCAGATCATTCGCTCACTCAAATTGTTTATGACCGAGCAGAACGCAGCCAATTAGCGATTGATCAAGGGAAATTTGCTGAAGAAAACTTCATCAAACCGTACCAAAACATTCTTGAGCGCTGGTCCTCGCAATACGCTTAATCATTCACTCAGATATACAGCAGCATTTATTATGAAAAACTTATTACCTACTTCGACGGCAGGCAGTTTGCCAAAACCCTCTTGGCTTGCAGAATCTGAGACACTTTGGTCTCCTTGGAAATTAGAAGGAGATGAACTCATAGACGGTACGCAAGACGCTTTACGTTTGTCACTGCATGAGCAGCAACAGGCTGGGATAGATATTGTTAGTGATGGCGAGCAAACACGCCAACACTTTGTCACGACGTTTATCGAGCATCTCAACGGCGTGGATTTCGAAAAACGTAAAACAGTTAAAATTCGCGACCGCTATGAGGCGAGTGTACCTACTGTCGTTGGCGCTGTTTCGCGCCAAAAACCAGTATTTGTTGAAGATGCGAAATTTTTGCGACAGCAAACCAGTCAACCGATCAAGTGGGCACTACCCGGCCCAATGACAATGATCGATACGCTCTACGATGATCATTACAAAAATCGCGAAAAACTGGCGTGGGAGTTTGCCAAAATCCTCAATCAAGAAGCCAAAGAGTTAGAAGCGGCTGGCGTTGATATTATTCAGTTTGATGAGCCTGCATTTAATGTGTTTTTTGATGAGGTCAACGATTGGGGAATTGCGACGTTAGAAAGAGCCATCGAAGGACTGAAGTGTGAAACCGCGGTCCATATTTGTTATGGCTATGGCATCAAAGCCAATACAGATTGGAAAAAGACGTTGGGATCAGAGTGGCGTCAATATGAACAAGCGTTCCCCAAACTGCAGAAATCCAATATCGATATCGTCTCATTAGAATGTCACAACTCTCATGTGCCCATTGAATTACTTGAACTTATTCGAGGTAAAAAAGTAATGGTAGGCGCTATTGATGTCGCCACCAATACCATTGAAACGCCAGAAGAAGTCGCCAATACACTGCGAAAAGCCCTTAAGTTTGTCGATGCTGATAAGCTCTACCCTTGCACCAACTGCGGCATGGCTCCTCTGCCTCGCCATGTTGCGACTGCCAAACTTAATGCGCTAAGTGCCGGTGCGGAAATTATCCGAAAAGAACTTTCAGCCTAATGTTTACTGAATAATTGCTGAAAGCTGGGTTTGGTCTTTTTGTTCCCCACAACTTCCCATGTTGTGGTGAAAAGGCCCTTCCCAGATATACGTAATAGTGCCCACCTCTTAGCATTTATTGCTGAGTCTCCCTCTAAGAAGCCCCTATCAACAGTGTGAGTTCTGTAGCATTCCTCTAACGGTTTGGTGCTCTTTTCTGTAAACTAACCCGGTTTGTTTTATCGCTACCATGGATTTTCATTTTGCATTCTCTTTCTCAGCTACGATCTGGCGAACTTGCTGGTATCACACGCCTTAAACTTTCCGAAAACCTAACGTCCTTCCCTTCAGAGATCCTTTCTCTTGCTGATACGTTGGAGATTCTGGATTTATCAGACAATCAATTGTCGTCATTGCCACAAGAAATTGTGCAACTGCGAAAACTGAAAATTCTTTTTGCGTCAAATAACCGATTTAATGTCCTGCCGGAAGTGCTGGGTCAATGCCCTGAACTGGATATGATCGGCTTTAAGTCAAACCAGATTAGTGTCGTTCCAGAGAATGCTCTGCCACCGAAACTACGTTGGCTAATCCTCACTGACAACCAAATTGAAACCTTGCCAGATTCTTTAGGTCTGCGTCCTCGCATGCAAAAACTTGCGCTTGCAGGTAACCGATTAAACACGCTGCCAAAAACCATGAGCGAGCTTCACAACCTCGAGCTATTGCGAATCTCTGCGAACCAATTGCTAGACTGTCCAGACCATGTATTTAGTCTTCCTAAATTGGCATGGTTCGCGTTCTCAGGGAATCCATTCTGCCAATCGTCTGAAAACAAATCGTCAAACAGCATCGACTCGGTGCCACACGTCCCTTCGTCTAGCTTCACGTTGCAAAGTGTATTAGGGCAAGGCGCGTCTGGGGTAATTTCAAACGCCGTTTGGAACAACCCGCAAACCGAATACCCTGCTGATATTGCAGTGAAGGTGTTCAAAGGCGAAGTCACCAGCGATGGTTATCCGCAGGACGAACTCAACGCGTGCTTGAAGGTTGCCTACCACCCAAGTCTTGTGCAGCCTTTGGCTCAAGTCAGCGAGAAAAATCACCTCGCGCTGGTGATGAATCTGATCCCACCGCACTTTAAGAATCTTGGTTTACCGCCAAACTTTGATACGTGTACGCGTGATACCTTCCCTGCAGGGTTTACACTTTCAATCGCGCAAATCGATAAAATGGTCAATCAAATGGAAGATGTGTTTAATCACATGCATGACAAGCAGGTTTGTCACGGTGATTTATACGCCCACAACACCTTATTTGATGACGAATCAAACATCATCTTTGGTGATTTTGGTGCTGCGAGCATGTACCACATGCTGTCCAATGAACAGCAACAAAACCTACGCCAAATCGAACATCGCGCACTGAAGTTCTTTATTGAAGATTTGCTGAGTGTCTGTAGAGAAGACGATAAGCTGAGTGATGCATTTAAGCGCTTACAAGATGCCGTTACCCGCTAGTTGCCTTACGTTTACACCACAATAAGCCTGTCGATGCGAGATTACGTTTATTAGGCGGGCATTTTGCTGTATAACCTCTCTCCGCATTTAACTAACCCGGAAAAATCCCATGTCTAAGTTTTTCTATAAAGGCAGAATTGAGAAAAAGCCAAAGTATCAAAGTTTTGGTTATAACACTAAGCGTGCAGCAAAACCGGGTTCAGAAGACCTTCCGTTGACGCTGACGGTGCAAACTGAAGAGCGTAAAGCAGAGCTTGAAGCCAAGGCGCTCGAAAACCAGTTGTTTGTGGCGATTACCGTAGATGCAGAGCAACCAGAAGAGATTACCGAATTCGAAACACTGCTTTGCAAACCACAAACCACCGTGTTTGATAAAACGCCAAACCGCAACGATCCTTGTTCATGCGGTAGCGAGAAAAAATACAAGAAGTGCTGCGGTAAATAAGCACACTTGTTCAAACACAAAAACGCCAACTTAATGTTGGCGTTTTTGGTTTCTGGCTGTCAGTCAAGTATCGCTATGACAATATCGCTACGCAGCGTTCGAAAAGTGCTTGCCTAGTAATGCATGATAAAAATCATTGTCTGACAACACGCCGATGATTTTCTCGTCATCGCTCAGCAACACTGGCTGTCCCGTGCGGTATCGGACTTCCAATGCATGGCGCATAGAAATATCTGCCGAAACGGTGACCACCGAGTCGACAGCAAGCCCTTCAATGCTTTCGCCTTCTCGCCAGTTAACCATTGGCAATTCAATGCCAAGTCGCGTTGCTTTTGCTATTTTCCCATCGGCACCGGCTTCAAGTACCGTATGTTCATGTCGGCTCAGTAACAAAGTGTCCCCATCACGAGCCAAATCGCCAATGGCTGTCATGAGTGAGCGTCCGCGCAATACATTCAACGGGTTGGTATGGGCAACAAAATCCTCCACATATTGGTTTTCAGGACGCAGCACGATGTCTTCGGGCTTACCATGTTGAATGATTTTCCCTGATTCCATAATCGCGATATTAGTGCCGATTTTCAGCGCTTCATCAAGGTCATGGCTAACGAACAAAATGGTTTTGTTGAGCTTACGTTGAAGCTCCAATAACTCATCTTGCAACTGGTTACGAATAAGCGGATCCAAGGCAGAGAAAGGTTCATCCATCAAGAGAATATCGCTATCCATACAAAACGCGCGAGCCAGACCCACACGCTGCTGCATACCGCCTGATAGCTCGTGAGGATGTTTATCATGCCACTCCCTCAAACCCACCATATCCAGCTTTTCCATCGCTCGTCGGCGGCGTTCATCTTTCGCTACGCCCTGCATTTCTAAGCCGAATGCCACGTTGTCCACCACAGTGAGCCACGGCATCAAGGCGAATTTTTGAAACACCATAGAAATACGGTGTGAACGCAAATGGCGCAATGCCGTTTCATCAATCCCGGCAAGGTCGACCATTTCATCGCCATTGCGTACCTTCAGGGAGCCACGCGTCACAGGGTTCAAGCCATTTACAGCACGAAGTAGGCTTGATTTGCCTGAGCCAGATAGCCCCATCAATACACAGATCTCGCCTTCTTCCACGCTGAGTGTGGCATTGTGTACCCCAACCACGTTGCCCGTTTCTTCTTGGATTTCTTGGCGCGTTTTTCCCTCATCCAGCAAGGTCAGGCTTTTATCTAATGAATGGCCAAACACCACGTCTAAATTTTCGATGGTTACCGCTTTCATGATTACCCCTCTTTCCCTTGTGAAGCTGGCGCTTTGCACAAGCGATCCAAAATGATAGCCACTAATACGATGGCAAGACCTGCCTCAAAACCTTGAGAGATATTCACCGTATTCAATGCACGAATGACAGGTTTACCTAATCCGTCTGCACCAACCAGCGCGGCAATCACCACCATAGAAAGAGACAACATAATGCACTGGGTAATCCCCGCCATAATATTTGGCATGGCAGCGGGTAATTCTACTTTGAACAACAGCTTACTTGGGGTTGCACCAAATGCTTTGCCCGCTTCTATTAACTCTTCAGGCACGCTACGAATGCCCAAATACGTCAAGCGGATAGGTGCAGCAATGGCGAAGATAATGGTCGAGATAAGGCCTGGAACCACACCCAGACCAAACAACACGAGTGTTGGGATCAAGTAAACAAACGTTGGAATGGTTTGCATCAAGTCCAACACGGGTCGCATGAAGGTATACAGCCAAGGGCGATGAGCGGCAAGAATACCAAGAGGTACACCCACCATGACAGACAACGATGTTGCCGTAAGCACCAGCACGAAGGTCTCTATCATCTCCGGCCAGTACCCTAAATTCAGAATCAATAACAATGCAACGCAGACAAATACCACCAGCGACAGGCTTCGATGAAGAAGCCATGCCATCGCTGCGGTCAACAGAATAGGCACATAAGGCGGAAACCATTGCATTAAATCAACAAGGGAAAGGATCAGCCATTCCAGTGAAATAGACAGCGCATCGAAAAAACCAGCGGCGTTATACGTAAGCCAATCCACGCCGGTTTCCATGTAATTGCCTAGGGGTATTTTATTATCAGTAATCCAGTTCATGTGTACTCCAAAATCCATCATGGTTTAGGTGGATAACGGCAACAAAAAGCCGCTATCCACCCGCTGCTCCCGACACTAACTGCGGACGGGCAGCAGTTAGCGCATTACTGGATATTCAGGTGTGCTTTAACCGCAGGTAGTGCGTCTTTGCCATCGGCAGTTTTCACGCCGTCTAACCATGCAGTTAATGCGTCTGGATTGGCCTGTAGCCACTCTTTTGCTGCGACTTCAGGTTTCGCACCATCATTCAAAATGCCGTTCATGATTTCATTTTCCATGGCGAGCGTGAATTTCTGGTTCGTCAGCAGTTTTCCAACGTTCGGGCATTCCGCGGTGAAGTTTTTGCGCACATTAGTAAACACATTTGCCCCCCCATAGTTCGGGCCGAAGTAATCATCACCGCCTGACAAGTACTCAAGCTCAAAGTTGCTGTTCATTGGGTGCGGCGCCCAGCCAAGAAAAACAATCCACTGGTCACGACGCACAGCGCGTTTCACCTGAGATAGCATGCCCGCTTCGCTGGACTCAACCAGATCAAAGGCTTTCAAGCCGAAGGCATCAGTATCGATCATGTCTTGAATAAGGCGGTTGCCATCGTTGCCCGGCTCAATACCATAAATTCTGCCTTTGAATTCATCATCAAACTTGGCGATATCCGCAAACGTTTTCACGCCACCTTCAAACGCATACTTTGGCACTGCCAGCGTATATTTGGCACCTTCTAGGTTCATGTTGATGGTTTCTACCGTGCCGGCTTCGCGATACTTTGCAATATCACCTTCCATGGTTGGCATCCAGTTGCCAAGGAACACGTCTACATCGCCATTTGCCAGCGAGGTATAGGTAACAGGTACCGACAATAGTTGTATGTCGGTTTCGTACCCCATACCTTGCAGTACAAGCGTCGTCGCGGCAGTCGTCGCCGTAATGTCAGTCCAACCTACATCTGAAAACGTCACTTTCTCGCACTGATTGGCCATCGCTGGCGCTGCAGCCACACTGGCTGCTAACGTCAGGCTGAGTGCTGTCAGTCGTTGAGTCTTTTTCATGTCCATGGTTGCTTCCCTCTTCCTTTCTTTGTCTGTGGGCAGTGCAGTAAGCCTTGCCCTTCAGTTTTTTATTCGCCTTGCTTTTACGTTTTTCTGTCTTCGGTTTACGTCTATTTTTTTGCTTTTATCGCTGTCATTATTCGCGTTTTATTTCGCTGACGGATAAAGCCTTTGTTGGGTTTGCCAGTTTGGATCCAGCCACACTTGCACGCCTTCAGCAGGCATCAATGACTTATTCAAAATCAAGTCTGCTGCCCGCTCTGCCACCATAATCGTTGGGCCATTCAAATTACCGTTGGTAATGACAGGGAATACGGATGAATCGACCACACGCAGATTTTCAATACCACGCACACGAAGCGCTTCATCTAGCACCGCTAACGGATCTGAGTCTGCCCCCATTTTGCAGGTACAGGATGGGTGATAGGCACTTTCCACATTGGCTTTAACCCATGTGTCGATCTCGTCGTCCGATCTCACGCCATCGCCGGGTTGGATCTCACCATCCCCAAACGGAGCAAACGCGTCTTGCGCCAAGATTTCACGCGTCAGGCGAATGCAATCGCGCCAATCTTGCTTGTCTTGCTCTGTGCTGATGTAGTTGAAAACAATTTCGGGTTTGTCGTCCGGACTGGCACTGGTGATTCGTACATAACCACGACTTTCAGGCTTGTTGGGCCCAACATGAACTTGGAATCCATGACCTTCAACTGCAGATTTCCCGTCGTAACGAATGGCTGCTGGCAAAAAATGGTATTGAATATTCGGCCACTTAATGCCTTCTCGACTGCGAATAAACGCACACGACTCAAAGTGATTGGTTGCACCTAGACCGTCTTTAAACAAAATCCAACGCGTACCAATCAAGCCTTTGCTGATCAAACCAAGCTTGCCGTTCAGAGTGATGGGTTGTTTGCAGAAATACTGGAAATAGACTTCTAGGTGATCTTGCAGATTCTCGCCCACACCAGGCAATTCGTGTTTCACTTCAACACCCGCATTTTCTAATACTGCTTTAGGGCCGATGCCTGAAAGCTGCAGCAGTTGTGGTGAACCAATTGAACCTGCCGCGCTGATCACTTCCTTACGCGCATTTACCTCGTGGTGGTTGCCACCTTTGCTGTATGAAACGCCCAAAGCTTGCTTTCCGCGAAGCAATATCTTGTTGACCGTCACGCCTTTAATTAACGTGAGGTTATTGCGCTTCAAAGCGCGTCGAAGGTACGCATTCGAAGTTGATGCTCTCACACCGCCATCCACGGTCATATGCATTGGGCCAAAGCCCTCTTGCTGATAACCATTGTAATCTTCTGTGACTGGATAACCCGCTTGCTCACCCGCATCAATAAATGCTCGGTAAAGCGGATTTAGCGCCATATCATTGCCATTGCACGTTCCGACAGGGCCGCTACCACCGCGGTATTCGTCTTCACCACCCACCCAAGTTTCTGCACGTTTAAAGTACGGAAGACATGATTGATAATTCCAACCTTGCGCGCCATTGGCTTCCCATTCATCAAAATCACAAGCATGACCGCGAACGTACACCATTCCGTTGATGGATGAGCTGCCGCCAAGTACCTTGCCACGTGGACAATGCAGCTTACGACCGTCTAAGCCTGACTCTGTTTGGGTTTCAAACTGCCACGCGTATTTTTCGGTGTTCATTGGGTACGACAGTGCCGTCGGCATTTGAATGAAAATGCTTCTGTCTGTGCCACCCGCTTCAAGGATCAATACGTTATGCTCGCCGGACTCAGTCAAGCGATCTGCCAATACACATCCTGCCGACCCTGCGCCAACAATGATGTAATCAAATTCTGTTTCAACTGCCATGATGCTTTAAAAATCCTTTTACGCGTACGGGCTGTCTACATCACCCAACTCAACGTAAACGCTTTTGGTTTGGGTATAGAAGCTCAATGTTTGAACGCCATTTTCACGCCCAATGCCCGATTGCTTATAGCCGCCGACTGGCATTTCCGCCGGAGAAGCGCCCCAGTTATTGATCCAACAAATACCGGCCTGTAGCTTTGCTATCACGCGGTGTGCGCGGGAGAAGTTAGTGGTGAATACGCCCGCTGCGAGTCCATACTTGGTGTTATTAGCGCGAGTAATCACTTCTTGTTCATCACTAAAGCGCAAAATAGACATCACGGGGCCAAAGATCTCATCTTTCACATGGGGCATGTCATCAGTGCAATCCGCAAATACTGTCGGGGCAATGAAGTTTCCTTTCCCCAATTCGCCTTCCGTGACTTGGTAGCCGCCACAAAGCAAACGCGCTTCGGTTTGCTTACCCTGCTCGATGAACCCCAGCACTTTTTCTACATGCCCTTTCGAAATCAATGCGCCGATCTGGGTATCAGGATGAGTGGGATCTCCTACGATCAACTTGTTCGTTCTTGCCACCAGTTTTTCGATGAAGGCATCATAAATATCATCATGAACAAACACGCGTGTGCCGTTGGTGCAGACTTCGCCTTGTGTATAGAAGTTAGCAAGCATGGCACCAGAGACTGCGTTATCGATATCCGCATCGTTAAACACGATCAGCGGAGATTTACCGCCCAGTTCCATGGTGACCGACTTCAGTGTCCCTGCCGCATCCGCCATGACTTTCTTGCCAGTTCCGCACTCGCCCGTGAACGACACTTTCACAATCTCATCATGGCGAGACAGCATTTGGCCTACGCGGTAATCACCCTGAACGACGTTAAACACGCCGTCAGGCATACCCGCCTCGGTAAACACTTCGGCCAATTTTAGTGCGGTTAATGGCGTTTCTTCCGATGGTTTAAACACCATGGTATTACCCGCAGCAAGCGCGGGCCCCGCTTTCCACATGGCGATTTGAATGGGGTAATTCCATGCTCCAATACCTGCGCAAACGCCAAGCGGCTCTTTACGGGTGTAGAAAAATTGGTTTTCACCGAGGCTTTGCTGCTCACCTTGAATCGACACCGCCAAGCCAGCGTAGTATTCGATCACATCAGCACCGGTCACCACATCGACGTACAAAGCTTCTTGAATCGGCTTACCAGTGTCGAGCACTTCTAATGCGGCCAGTTCATCGTTGCGTTCACGCAGGATAGCAACGGCGCTATTAAGAATGGCTCGGCGTTCTGGTGCACTCATGGCAGACCAAACTTGAAACCCTTCCCATGCAGATTTAACAGCCGCATCCACATCGGCTTGACTCGCTTGTTGCACGCTAGCCAGAGTCTCGCCCGTGGCGGGGTTTAGTGTTTTGAATGTTTCACCTGAAGTGGCATCAACGTACCCTCCGTGAATGTATAATTGTTTAATATCCATTTAATTTTTGCCTTTTCTATGGCTGAGAATCGTGAAGCTGACGTTCGAGATAATCTTCAATCGTTTTGATTGCTGCGCGAGTGTCGATACCTTGAGGGTTTAACGCACCGCGAAGCCAGATACCATCCACCAACGCGGCAATACCTTGGGCAACAAATTGTGCACGTTCAGGTGGCAAGAGCTTTTTGAGTTCAACGCGAAGGTGAGAGAGCAAACGTCTTTCGTTAACATGTTGGAGGCGAAACAGTGTGGGGTCGTGCATGGCATGAGACCAAAAGGCGAGCCAAGTCTTGGTCACTTTACTGCTCACCTGATTACCATCGAAGTTACCGTCAACAATCGCAAGAATGCGTGCTTTAGCGTCATTCTGGTCGGTGATAGACAATCGCAATTGAACCCCTTTAGAGAGTTCCCGCATCACTGAGCGCATGGTCTCTTCAAGCAAGCCATGCTTGCCGCCAAAGTAGTGATTAATGATCCCAGCAGACACACCCGCCTTACGGCTAATCAGAGCAACACTGGCTCCTGCCAAACCGACTTCGTCGATGGCAGACATGGTTGCCTCTACTAACTGCGGGCGGCGAATTGCTGGCATCCCTACTTTTGGCATCGACCTCTCCTTTTATTGATTACAAATGTAGCCAAAATGTTTTTTGATTGAACGTTCAATTAAAAATAGACTTACAAATAATACACACGTTGTCAAAATGATCATTGGGCTATAACTGTGAGCGAATATGAACACCTTGAATTAATGTTATATTTATCAATAAAATACAGACATGGGTGAGGAGTCAGTCAAAATGCTCAACTGGCGATTATTTAGACCACGAAACATTGTGTGAGCCACTCACTTAAAGTAAAAACATCCAAAACGAAAAAGGCAAACACAGTGAATGCGTTTGCCTTTCGTTAAAACCAGCGCTGAAAAACGGGACTATCAACTCGTCATTTTGCGTAAAATTCGAACCGTTACTAACGGGTAGACGAGCAAGGAAAACAGAATCATCACAAACGCCAATGACAAGAAAAGCGACTGGTATTGAAAATCAGCAGGCAATAGCAAGATAAGCGCCACCGAAACGGCTCCCCGTGCCCCTGAAAAGTTCAGTAACCAAAACTCATTCATCGACAGTCGCATGCCTTCCACACGCATGACTGGCTGCAACACTGAAAGCGCCACAAATCGACCCCCAAACAAAAGTCCCACTGCTAGCAGAGCGTAGCTAATGGGTAAATCGGTATTCGCCGTAAGCGCGAAGAAGCTGGTGCCGAGCAGGAAAAACAACAAGGCATTGGCTGCATAATCGAGATACTCCCACACTCTTTCTTCAGCTAGGCGATTTGTGCTGTCTTTGTCTGGCTTGTAACCATACGCAAGTGCCGCTGCAAACACCGCGAGAATGCCAGAAAAATGCATGGTTTCGGCCACAACGAAGCTGCCATAGGCTAGGGCGAGCGTAATGTTAGTAGTGAGTATGTAATGCGACGTGTGCATCAAACGAAGAATAAAACGCGCCAATCTACCAAGCACTGCCCCGCTGATTAATGCGCCAGCGATGTGCGTAACAAAACTCACACTGGTATCAACAACACTAAAACTCGTCATGCTGAAAATCAGCAACGCGAGAATACCTGCTACGGTCACAACAAAACCATCATTGAGGATCGATTCACCCTCAATCAGTAATTTTTGATTTTCAGTGATGCTTTCATTGCCCTTGAACAACGCACTCACCGCAAGTGGATCAGTTGCTGAGATGATCACGCCAAACAACAATGCAGGCAGTAACGCCACGTCCAATAACCAGTGAATAGCCAAACCAATGGTTAACATACTCACCACGATACCGAATGTTCCCGCAATCACCGCGGGCACAATAATAGGCCTGAAATGGAACAAACACATTTTCTTCGTCGATGCGAAGATCAACAACGGAACGAAGACATACAGAACGACATCAGGGTCCATTACCAGTTCCGGCAAACCTGAGTCTGGATTGGTCGACACCCAGCCATAAGCAATGCCTGCTAGCAAAATCCAAATGATGTCAGAAAACACCATCCATTTTTCCGAGATATAAAAGATGACATTGAGCGCCATCCACCCCAAAACCGCATATGTCACCAGCGTAGGTACTGATTCAGTCATCATCACTCCATGTGATTGTTATTAGATGTGTACTCGATGAATGGGCAAAACTCGAGTGCTATTCCCTTAAATGCCTTCAAAGAACTGCTTTCAATGATAAGAAAACGAGTATGAATTCCCTTTAAGTGTGCAGCGGATCGACTCAAACGCAATACCCGCCCTCCGACAAGCATTAAGTTTGGTTCTCTGGGTGTTGGATTTGCTTCATATGGGTGATGGCAAGACGAAAACAGTCATGACAAGTAGCCAAACACCATTGGTTTTCAGTGTGAGAAGTGCCATTAAACAATTCTTTATACGTTGGACATGCATACTCTTACGCTAAGTGCTGCCATCCTCTATAATCGCCCACCATGCCGAGCAGAAGATTCCCAATGACCATTTCAACATACCCATCAACACTGAGCTTGCCGCAAACCAACCCGGGAGTCGCAACGGTTTTGGAATACCTCATCATCAAATTCCCATTTATTGATGCAGAGGTTTGGCGACAACGTGTCAGTGACGGCAAAGTTCACTATC
Source organism: Enterovibrio makurazakiensis (assembly GCF_050336585.1). NCBI lineage: Bacteria > Pseudomonadati > Pseudomonadota > Gammaproteobacteria > Vibrionales > Vibrionaceae > Enterovibrio > Enterovibrio makurazakiensis. Next base: position 116,119 of record NZ_JAKJSE010000007.1, on the reverse strand, counting down.
ACGACGGTACGCTCGTCACCGCAAAATCACCATTTAAAGCGCAGCAACGTATCTGCTATTACCGCGAAGTTGAAAGTGAGCCGCGTATTCCCTTTGAAGAAAAAATTCTGTTTCAAGATGAGCACATAGTAGTGGCGTATAAACCTCACTTTCTTGCCGTGACCCCTGGTGGAGTGTTCGTCAATGAATGTTTGCAGCATCGCTTACGTAAAAGTATGGGCTTAGAGGACTTGCAGGCGTTACATCGTTTGGACAGGGTAACTGCCGGTTTGGTGATGTTTTCGATTAACCCAGAGACACGCCATCTCTACCATCATCTATTCGAAACCCGCCAGATACACAAAACCTACCAAGCGGTTGCTAGCGTCAACGAGAATGAAAATATCGTCGGTCAAGAATGGGAAGTCAAAAACCGTATTGTGCAATCAGATCCCCGCTTTCGTATGCAGGTGACAGAGGGTGATGCCAATAGCCATTCAGTGATTCGGTGCCTAGAACAATCCAACGAGAAGGCGCTGTTTGAGCTGCACCCTGTAACAGGTAAAACCCACCAATTGCGTGTTCACATGCAATCCTTGGGTTGGCCAATATTGAACGACAAATACTACCCAGAACTGCAGCCATTCTCTGCAGACAACTACAACGCCCCGTTACAACTGCTGGCGAAATCTGTGGAGTTTATTGATCCAATAGCAAACCAAACAAGGTCGTTTCAGTGCAGTCATAACTTGTTATTGGCGTGAACGCAGAACAAAAGACAGAAGACAGAAGACAGAAGACAGAAGACAGAAGACAGAAGACAGAAGACAGAAGACAGAAGACAGGATGAAAAATAAGGGCAAAAATCTTGCCCTTTACCCATATTAATTTGGCAAACGATGAGTCGCACAAATTTTATTACCAGATGGGTCGCGTAAATACGCAAGATAAAGATTCGCGATAGATGACTCTCTTACACCGGGAGGCTCTTCGCAGGTTGTGCCGCCGTTTTCAATACCTGCTTCATGGAAGGCATCAGCAAGCTCTGGACTGCTCGCAGCAAAACCAATCGTACTACCATTGCCATGTGTTGCGGGCTCACCATTAATTGGCATTGTGATCCCAAAAACCCCAGTAGGCGAAAAGTAGAAATAGCGCCCTTTGGGATCCATCACTCCTTCGCTGTAACCCAATGCACCTAATACCGCATCATAAAACACCTTGGATTTTTCCAAATCTTCAACACCTAGCATTACATGACTGAACATTGTATTTCCTTATTCGTTTATGGTTGTTATCCACCACCGTATCATTAGGCATTGGGTTCTGCATCCCATCCGTATCGAACCACGAAAAATAACCCAAATTTCTAGGAAATTGATCGTCGTCAATCAGACATCATTCATTTTATATCGCCGATGTTAAAATAACATCAAGCTGATACTCTTGCTGAATGCCCCAACCATGGTTTTCGTTATGCCTACCAACATGGATCATGTGCTGCTCAATATCGCTTTGAACCTGAGCTCTAATCTCACTAGCGAAAAGCAATATCAGCACCTCATTGAGGGAATGAGCCAAGTCTTCCCCTGCGATGCTAGCGCCCTCTTTATTTTCGATAAAGAAGGGTTCTTAACACCCGTTGCTGTTAAAGGTTTATCTAACGCCGTGCTTGGCAGGCGCTTTTTCCCAAAATCGCACCCGCGCCTTGAAGCCATTGTTGCAACTAAAAAGCCAGTTCGCTTTGATACAAACAGCCCACTCCCCGACCCGTTTGATGGTGTGCTTCTCACCGAAGATGCCTCTATTGATGTGCATGATTGCATGGGATGTAGCCTATATGTTGACGGTCAGTTAGTGGGCGCATTAACCATGGATTCATTAACCGTCGGCGCGTTTGATCATATTGAACCCGTGGCCATTGAAACCTTTGCTGCGCTCGCGGCGGCCACACTGCGAAACATAGGCTTGGTGAACGCGCTCAAAGCGCAAAATAATAAGCAAAAATCTGTTACCGAAACCCTGATCCAACAAGCCCGATCGCTGCAAGGTGACATGATTGGATTTAGCCCAGAAATGCAGCAACTTCGTACCAATATCGCCACGGTCGCGACATCGGGTTACGCCGTATTAATCACTGGCGAAACCGGTACAGGGAAAGAGTTGGTCGCACACAGTGTGCATGCCCAATCCAGCCGCAGCGACAAGCCGATGATCTACGTGAATTGTGCTGCATTACCTGAAGGCTTAGCCGAAAGTGAGTTGTTTGGTCATGTCAAAGGCGCATTCACCGGGGCAAACAGCAACCGTGCAGGGAAATTTGAGTTGGCCGATGGCGGTACGCTTTTTCTCGATGAAGTCGGTGAATTGCCACTGGTCCTGCAAGCCAAATTACTGCGTGTGATCCAACAAGGTGAATTACAGCGTGTGGGGAGTGATAAACATTTGTTGGTGAATGTCCGTATCGTTGCGGCTACCAACCGTATGTTGGAGAAAGAAGTCGACGCAGGCAATTTCCGCGCGGATCTTTTTCATCGCCTGAATGTATTCCCGATTGCAGTACCTGCTCTACGCAAGCGCGACGGCGATATCCCGGTGTTGGCAGGCTATTTATTAGAAAAAGTTCGACACCAGTTCAATGTGCCAAACCTTCACATCCACGCTAAAGCCTTAGCCATGTTAGAAGAACAACCTTGGCCGGGGAATGTACGTGAATTAGAACACACGCTCACCCGCGCGGCACTGCGCACGATTCAAGAGCAATGCCATACTATCGAAATGGGTCACTTTGATGTGGTGGCAGTTAATGGTGATGTCAAAAACACATCGCAATATTTCCCTGAAGAAAATCATGGTATGCGTGAATTGGTAGAAACCTACCAGCGCGATCTTATTTCCCATACCCTTGAAAAAACGGGCGGTATTTGGGCAAAAGCTGCTGAATTTTTACACATGGATCGAGGTAACCTCTATCGCATGGGCAAGAAGCTTGGGATCAATCGTTAACGCACTTCCTTGACCGATTTCAATCTCGATGTATAAAAGACAACACCTTCGTTGTCTTTTATACATCACCCGCCAGTTAATTTGCCCACCATTCCTATATATTTCAATAACTTGAATGTTGGCACAAACCCTGCATTTCCAGTACATCAATTGAATTAAATCAATAAACACTGGAGACCCACTATGTTCTGTATTCAATGTGAGCAGACAATTCAAACCCCAACCATCAAAGGCTGCTCGTTCGCACAAGGTATGTGTGGCAAGACTTCTGAGGTATCAGACCTGCAAGATGTGTTGGTGTACGCATTACAAGGGGTATCTTTCTGGGCAAATCTCGCTCGCGAATTCGACATCATCAATGATGAAATCAACCAATGGGCACCGAAAGCATTCTTCTCCACCCTCACCAACGTTAACTTCGACCCAGCACGCATTCTTGAATTAACACACCAAGCGTCTGCCTTCAAAGCGCAGCTTGAACAACACGTCCGCGCCGCGTATCACATAGCGGACAAAGCACTACCTGAATTGCCAAATGTTGCTTGTTTCGAATTACCAGACACCGCAGAGGCAATCCTTGCCTTTGCACCACAAGTTGCTGTTAACCGTGGTAAAGACAGCGTTCATGAAGATGTCATTGGTCTGCGTTTGTTGTGCTTATATGGCTTGAAAGGTGCAGCCGCCTACATGGAGCACGCACTGGTATTAGGCCAAACCAATAACGCTATTTATGGTGAATATCATGAAATTATGTCGTGGTTAGGCACAGATCCAGAAGACTTGGGTGCACTGCTTGAATGCTCGATGAAAATTGGCTTGATGAACTACAGCGTGATGGAAATGCTGGACTCGGGTGAAACTCAAACTTTTGGTCACCCAGCACCAACAAACGTGAACGTGAAGCCAGTGAAAGGCAAATGCATTTTGGTCTCAGGCCACGACTTACACGACCTTGAAAAAATCCTGCAACAAACCGAAGGGAAAGGCATTAACGTTTACACCAATGGTGAAATGCTGCCAGCACACGGTTATCCCGAACTAAACAAATACCCGCACCTTGTAGGTAACTACGGCGGCGCATGGCAAAACCAGCAGAAAGAGTTTGCTAATTTCCCTGGCGCGATTGTGATGACATCCAACTGCTTACTGAATCCTAATGTGGGTCAATACGCAGACCGTCTGTTCACTCGTAGCATTGTGGGTTGGCCGGGTGTTGCGCACCTAGAAGGCGATGATTTCAGCGTGGTGATTGAAACGGCGCTTGCACAACCGGGCTTCCAGTATGACGAAATCGAACACATGATCACTGTTGGTTTTGGTCGCAATGCACTCATGAACGCAGCACCTGCGGTGATTGATGAAGTGAAAAAAGGCAACATCAGCCACTTCTTCTTGGTGGGCGGTTGTGATGGCGACAAATCGGAGCGTAGTTACTACACAGATTTCACCGCACAAGCACCAGAAGATTCCGTGATCCTGACGCTGGCTTGCGGCAAATTCCGTTTCAACAAAAATCAGTTTGGCGATATCAACGGCATTCCTCGTCTATTAGATGTGGGCCAATGCAACGATGCGTACTCTGCTATTCAGTTAGCGTTAGCCTTGGCGAAAGAGTTCGATTGCGACATCAACGAATTGCCGCTGACGCTTGTGCTTTCTTGGTTCGAACAAAAAGCGATTGTTATTTTGCTGACCTTGTTCGCTCTGGGCGTAAAAGGCATTTATACGGGTCCGACCGCGCCTGCCTTCTTAACAGACAACCTGATTGCCATCATTCAAGAGAAGTTCGACATGCGTTCGATCTCAACCGTAGAAGCGGACCTAAAAACAATCCTCGCGGCGTAATCTCGCGAGATCATCAACAACAGCCCTACTTGCTGCTTTCCCAGCAGGTCAGGGCTGATTTTTCCTATTTTTCTTTCTGTTTTGTTTTTAGGGTAACCGATCTATGTTCAATGAGTGGCAACAACACCAAGCTGTCCAAATGACGTGTATGGATAAGTGGCAAGAAACGCCAGACACCGTTAGCATCAAACTGACTGTGCCTTCTCAACCCACAACATACACGTTTAAGCCGGGACAATTTGTTTCACTAGGTGCAGAGATAAACGGAAAGACTCAATATCGCGCTTACTCCCTAAGTTCAGTGCCGGGTGAAGATCATCTGCAACTCACCATTAAACGGGTCGACAACGGGCTTGTGTCTAACCATATCGTTGATCATCTCAACATTGGCGATACCGTGTCTGTCCTCAAACCCGCAGGGGAATTTAACTGCATCGATTTTCCGCCAAAGAAAAACCTTGGTGAGAAAACCAAAGTATTGCTGGTAAGCGCAGGTTGCGGTATTACGCCAGTCTATTCTATGGCGACATTTTGGCTTCAAACTCAGCAAGACATTGAGATTGATTTTCTTCATGTTGCAAAAGACAAAGCGCAAACCATCTACTTAGATCAGCTTGAGACGTTAAATGCATTGCACGACAATTTTTCGCTGAAACTCTTGCTCAAAGATGCGGGCAATACCCAGCACCCGCAAGGGCGATTGAACCGAGCATGGCTAACGCAACTGGTGCCAGATCTTCATTCTCGCTCGGTGTATTTATGTGGCCCAGTCTCCTTTATGGCCGATGTTCGCCGCTATTTAGTCGCAGAAGGCGTCGATTTGGCACACTTTCATGAAGAAAGCTTCTCGCCGACTATTGAAAGTGTGATACCTCAATCTGCTCCAGAAAACTCAGCCGAACACACAGACATAGCGCCCGTCGAATCTGGCGTTCAGGTTCACATTCCCGCGTTTGGACAGACCGTTGAAACGCAACAAGGCCAAACACTGGCCGATGTTCTGGAAGGCGCAGGTTTGCCAATCATTGTGGCGTGTCGCAGCGGTGTTTGTGGCTCATGTAAATGCAAAGTGTCCGCAGGACATGTTGCATCCACCAGCCAAGAAACCCTGACGGAAGAAGAGATTGCACAAGGTTATGTTTTAGCCTGTTCTTCGACCTTGTCTGGAGATATTAATATCGAGCTGTAAGGTTTGGTGTTGTGTGTTGTGTGTTGTGTGTTGTGGAGAAGTATCTGCACGACAATTCTCATCATCGACCATTTGGGCATTTTGTGATGACTTAATGCCCTGATTGTATTTTGTATCATTTTCTGCAAACGCCTTTGTCGTGAACTCTTCTACGCTGGGAAAGAGATAGATCGCTTGGACATGTGCAATGACTTCAAACTCTGACGAAAAAAAGGCTGTTGATAAACAGCAAGCTAACATGGACCCGGAACTCATTGAGCGCATCCCTACTGACTCGATGAACACTCAACCCACCGAGCAACCCACCAAGACGATACGCCGATTTATTTCTTATCACCAAAACCCTATTTCGGTGCTTCTACTATCTACCATTGTTGGCATCATCGCTGGCCTGCTTTGTACAGCATTCGATATTGTGATCGATTGGCTAGTGAATGGACGATCGACTTGGGTGAAAACCGAAGGTGGCGTGAGTGCTCTCACTATCGCTGTCGTGGTTATCACCAGTGCGTTGTTATCCGCGTTCGGTTTTTTCTTGGTGAAACGATTTGCCCCCGAAGCCGCTGGCTCAGGCATTCCAGAAATTGAAGGCGCATTAGATAACCTCAAACCTGTCCGATGGTGGCGAGTGATACCCGTGAAATTTTTCGGTGGTATCGGCACTATCGGCGCGGGTTTAGTTCTAGGCCGAGAAGGGCCTTCTGTTCAGATGGGGGCAAGTGTCGGCCGAATGCTCACTGACCTTTTCCGCATTAACGATGACGAAGGCCGACATACCTTGGTGGCTTCTGGTGCAGCGGCAGGTTTAGCCGCCGCTTTCAATGCGCCTTTGGCGGGCATTATGTTTGTTGTCGAAGAAATGCGGCCACAGTTCAAGTACAACCTGATATCGATTAAAGCCGTGATGATCGCTGCAATCGCCGCCACGGTGGTCTATCGCAGCCTTCAAGGTCAAGGCGCGATGATCCCTTTACCTGCGCACTCCGATGTACCTTTAACTGCCTTGGCGCTGTTTTTACTCTTAGGGCTGATATTTGGTTTTGTCGGGGTCATTTTCAATCGKTTGGTTATCATCACCATGGATGGCTTCGAACGTCTTCACCAGCATAAAACAAGACGATTTGTAGGGATTGGCGCGCTTCTGGGGGCTAGCTTTGGGGTCATGCTACTTCTACTGCCGAAACTGACGGGGGAAGGCGTCGAACTCATTCCAAACTCTGTCAATGGCAACTTCGCACTCTCAATGCTGGCACTGTTGTTTATGGCTCGCCTTATCACAACCCTCATCTGTTTTGGCTCAGGAGCTCCCGGCGGTGTTTTTGCACCTATGCTGGCGTTAGGTACCTTGTTCGGCACAGGGTTTGGTATGCTTTCTATGCACCTTTTTCCCAGCATGGAAATTACAGCAGGCATGTTTGCTGTCGCTGGTATGGGCGCTCTCTTTGCGGCTACCGTTCGCGCTCCTATCACCGGTATTCTCTTAGTCATAGAATTAACCCATAACTATGAGCTCATTCTCCCCTTGCTCATTACTACATTAGGCGCAACCATGACCGCTCAAGTGGTAGGAGGTAAACCGCTATATAGCCAGTTGTTACAACGCTCACTGGCGAAGCAAAAAGCGGCAAACAAGCCGTCACCAACACCGCAAAAACCAAGCCCTGATGCTCCACCAAAGCCTTAGCGCCCAAGCGTAAACGGTTACGAAATTGCGCGTTTTTCCTTTCGTCGTTGCGCAATCACAATCGACATATATCCGACAACCACAAGATTCACCACAAGTGCAATGACAGGGAGCAACTTACCTTCCGTCGCCACGGCATAAATTTCAAACGGCAAGTACACGGCACCGCTTGCCAATGCAAACCACTCAGTCCACGCATAACCACGCCACAACCCAAACGCTTCCACCAACCGAATCGAGGCATACAACACTGAGCCTAGCGCCACAAGCGTTAGATTCTTATCGTTAATTTCGTTCACCGAATGCATGATCACACTTGGAATTTCACTGGCGGGATTGAGATGTAAATGCTGAAGCAAGGCTTCGCAGAGATGCTGGATTTCTTTCCCTCCAAGCTCATGCAACGCAAAACCTACAACCAAAGAAAGAATCCCCTTGAACGCTTCCAGCGTTGCGATCGCTTTTAGTCCCTTTGGTGATTGCCCTGCCACACTCATTTTTTCCCCGCCCTGTTGGCTACTTATAACTGGTATTGTTTTGGTGCAGTTAAAGATTGGCTAACTTAATACGCCGCTGTCGTAGCAAGGGCAAGAAAAAAGGCCCTTTCGGGCCTTTTCGGATTTGTTGCTGTGTTCGGTTTTCGTTACACCGAGTGTATGAAGTAGAGTTGTGCTTTCATTCGGATGATGATGCCACGCACCACATCAAGAAAACTCATAAAGGCGATAGGCTTTTCACCCGACACCCATGCCAACCCGACTGCTCCCACGGGAATGTCATAACCTTCTGGCTCTTCCAACTTCAAGCGAACGAAATGGTGTTTGTTCATCAAGTTTGAACCTGTCGTGACTCGAACACCTTCTTCTAGCGCCAGCAATTTACCTTGTGACTCACCCGTCGCCTCCACAATGCCTTCCACTTCGGCTTGGAAGATCTTGCCCGGATACACAGGGCTCGCAAATTCTGCGTATTGTCCCACTTTCACATTACGAATCGCTTGGTGATTCACTCGCATCAATACATATTTTTCATCGGTATACATATGTAAGCGCGGTAACACACCCACATATTGACCTTCTCGCATGATGAAGTTAGTCACGTAACCGTCAGCAGGTGCAGTCACTTGAGTTTGTTCCAAATTCCATTGCGCTTGAGACACCGCCTCAACCGCATTGTCCAATTCAGCACGCTTAGCATCAACAGCAAGCTCCGATTTCTCTTGGCTCAATCGGGCATATTCAACACCAATTTTCGCTTTTTCAATCTGTGTTTGTAATGTGCTAACTTGAGACTTCGCCAATTGCACTTTGTTACGCTGCTCATCCAATACAGACGTGGCCACCGTGTTAGGGGCTTTCTTGTTTTGTTCTAGGTAACGATTAAGTTGGCTCACTTTCCACTTGGCATCTTCCTGCGCTGCAATCATTTGGCTTTCTAGAACATTCAAATCAGCTTTTGTCGCTTGATACTGTTGCTCTGTCAACGTGACGTCTTGCTTGGATACATCTAGGGCCACTAGTGCAGAGTTCTCCGCGACAATGGCACGATTAAGTGCAATCTGATAAGGCTCATCTTCTATCGAATACACCAATTGTCCTTTTTTCACTTCTTGGTTTGGTGTAACGAAAATCTCATCAACGTTGCCGCGCACTTGGCTAGACCCTGGACGAAGCTGAATATGAGGAGATTGAACGACAGAGCCTCCCGATAAATCCATTGGCGTGTAATTCAGCAATCCAATCCAAACGAACAACAACCATGCTCCGCCACCAATGTAGGCGAACAGTTTGCTATATAAGTTCCAAGGCATACCTACCATGCGAAGGAGATAGATAAACAACGCCCATACCGCTAAACCTTCAAGCATTGGTTTTCTCCTCTTTACTCAGATCTTGATTGCCACCTTCCAAATGGACGTTTTGATTTGCAGAAGCTTCCTCGATAGCAGGATCTTTCTGTTCATCATTAGGTGCCTTCGTAGGTTCACGCCAAATATCTCGAATGCGACGAAGCGCTTGATCACTATCTACAAAGGCAACAATGACCGCCACCACCCAGACCCAGTGCCACAAAAAGCCTATCCACGTGAGTGCCGTGATCAGCCCCATCTGCTGATGTTTCTTTTTCTTTGCCTTGCTAACGGGCAGTTCGTGAATTTTCCAAAACCCGAACGCAATGGCGCAAACGGAACCCACTAAAACCACTGCTGCCACAACATGCAGCACAGTATCCGTTGAAGCATCAACAAAAGGTGTCGCCAATAGGCTCATCACTGTCTCCAAGAAATAACAAGAGAACAGATAGTTACATCAATGTCTCTTTTGTGCAACATTTAGGAACGATTGATTCACTAATTCGTGTATATTGATTGAATCTATCCAGTTTCATGGCAGCGCATGATTGACATTACTTTTTGCCGAATGGCGTATATCAAACCGCTTCTCAAAGGCGTTATGCAGGTATATCGACTCGACATTACACAGCTCGGTATTCCTCACGCCCTATACGCCGACGACATGGCGCTGATCCCCCATTCCGAAATTAACTGCTGGTTACGTTCAATTATTGCGTTAACGGGGGATAGACATTTTCCCTTTAAGATTGCCTCCTTCCTCGATGTGACAAACATTGATGTTTGCGCCAACTGGTTAACCGCCTCACCCGATCTGTCCATCACATTCCGACGCATCAATTACGGTATGAGTTGTTTTCATTCGAGCGGCCACTATGTAGGGCGCCAATCAGGTCATATTCTCAAATGGTGTTATCACAATGCGTTTACGGAAGATGTAACAGATGTGGATGCATTGCGTGTCGCTATCATGTTTACACAAGTATTGCGCCAGTTCTCTTCGCCCAATGTTGATGTCTCCGTCCCTACTAATCACTTGCAACAGCAAGAAAAGACTAAACCCTCGTCCTATTCCCCCCTAATGGTTCGCCTTGCAGGCTCAAACATTGATGTGAAAGAAGCAGAAGCATGGTTTGGGTGTCAGGTGGTTACAGGGTGTGAGCAAACCGAAGTATGGTTTGATACCAAGCTGTTATTACTGGAGCACACTGCCTCGGTAGAGCAAAATCGAGAAGCGGTATTGTCCCTAAACGAACTGGATGATTTGGTTAACATGCCGCAACGGGATGATCCCACCAAAGCGCTTTACGAAGTGGTGAATTACGCGCGTTATTACGGCATGCCGACGGTAGAACAAGTGGCGAATCTACTGGCGCTTTCGCCTCAGCAACTCCAACGCCGCCTACAAAAGCTTGGGTTCTCGTTTACCAGTATCGTGGCGTATGTGCTAAATAATATCGCCGTGCGTTACCTACTCAAAGGTTATGCCCCAGACCACATAGCAAAATTACTCGGCTACACCCATCCGCAGAGCTTCATCAAAGCCTTCAAACGTGTCAGAGGTTGCACCCCAAATGAGTATCTTCGCCACCTTTCTTTGTAAGAGGCAGCTCATCGTCAAACAGTCTAAAGGATGCAAAATCACGAGAAAAATCCGCTGAAGCGTGATCATTCTTTAAACACTCGCACCCGCCCCTCTTCCCTTTTTAGCGAGAAACACAGTAAACTCAGCGTGTTCTGAACAATCAGAACATCACAAATTAATTATTCTCAGGGCGGGGCGAAATTCCCCACCGGCGGTATGTCAGTGAAAATTATTGACGAGCCCGCGAGCGCCCGAACCTAGTTCGGGGTCAGCAGACTTGGTGAGATGCCAAGGCCGACGGTTAGAGTCCGGATGAAAGAGGATGATATGTTTACCCATTAAGTGGCTGTTTTCAGCACCTGCTTATCGGTGAATTGTGCGTATTCGAACACTCGAATACCGCTCATCTATGCCCTGATTCTGGTACGTATTATAGGAGTTACCATGAATCAGACACACACTTCGCTACTTGCTCCATTAGGCACCCCATTTCAACGCGTTGAAGCTGCGCTAGAAGCACTTCGCCAAGGTAAAGGCGTATTGCTACTCGACGACGAAGACCGTGAGAATGAAGGTGACATCATCTATTCTGTCGATCACCTCACCCATCAACAAATGGCATTAATGATCCGTGAATGCAGCGGCATCGTTTGTCTATGCCTGCCAGAAGCACAAGCTGACAAACTTGAACTCAACCCAATGGTGGTGGATAACAACAGCGCCAACCAAACCGCATTCACGGTTTCTATCGAAGCAAAAGTGGGCGTCACCACCGGTGTTTCAGCCGCTGACCGTGTAACTACAATCAAAACCGCGGCCAACCCAAATGCACAGCCGTCTGATTTGGCACGCCCTGGACATGTATTCCCTCTTCGTGCACGTAACGGCGGCGTTTTGACACGTCGTGGTCACACAGAAGGCACCATTGATTTGATGCAAATGGCGGGGTTGTCACCTGCAGGTGTGTTATGTGAAGTGCAAAACGAAGATGGCTCGATGGCAAAAACGCCCGAGATCATTGCATTCGGCGCAAAGCACGATATGCCAGTACTCACCATTGAAGACATGGTCCAATACCGCCTAATGCAGGCAGAAAAAATCGCATAACCAACGCGTTCCGTTGGCCTGCTAACAAACACCTTGTCACATTGAGCGCCTGCTTTTGTACACAAATGCAGGCGCTCAATTCGTTTATACGGCTATTGAATCGGCTAACGCCGCAAATCTAAAAAAAATCGTTACACAACTAAACGACTGAGCCAAAAATTCGCTCAATCTCTAAATACATATTCGATTCGTAATAAAACCTTATTAATTCACCGACTTTCGTTAACTACTCCCATCAAATTCACACCCCATCACATTCACCGATAGACAAAAAAGCCGACCTCTTATTCACGCCATCATTATTATGAAATTTTATGCTTATAAGCACAAACAGCGCGAATTGATGCGTAGCGTCATAAACATGACAATTCCATTGGTTTACATATTAATGGAGAGATACAACATATGGGACGCCACTTTCAGCTCATCGACAAGCCAACCTTTTTTGGCGCGTTAGGGCTCCTCTTTTCCGTGATCATCCCACTTCTCATTTGGCCTACCCAAGGCGCAGAATGGATAGCGATTGCAAAAACATTTATGACCGACAAACTCGGTTTCCTTTATCTTGGACTTGGCATCGCCGCCTTCTTTTTCATGGTCTACATCGTTTTCAGCGACATTGGCCAAATCAAACTTGGTGATGCTGACGAAAAGCCTGAATTTGCTACGGGTTCATGGGCAGCCATGCTGTTCTGTGGTGGTATCGGTGCAAGTATCCTTTACTGGGGTACGATCGAGTGGGCTTACTACTACCAAAATCCGCCTTTCCAATTACAGGCTGGCAGTGAAGAAGCAGTACGTTGGGCAGCGACTTACGGTATTTTCCACTGGGGTCCAATTGCATGGTCCATCTACCTGATCCCCGCGATTCCGATTGCTTACTTCTTCTATGTGCGTAAGCAACCCGTATTGAAAGTATCAGCAGCCCTAATGCCAGTGATCGGTGAAGCACGCAGCCACGGTAAAACCGGTAAACTTATCGATGTACTGTTCATCTTTGGTCTACTTGGTGGTGCAGCAACCACGCTTGGTCTTGCAGCGCCGCTGATCAACGAAGGTATCAGCTACCTATTCGGCATTCCTTCTTCAACGACCTCACAAATCGGTGTGTTGTTGCTATGTACGGCGCTGTTTGCTTACTCGTCTTACAAAGGTATGGATGAAGGCATCAAGGTACTGAGTAACATCAACTTCTGGGGTGCATTAGGTCTGCTTGCGTTCGTACTGTTCGCGGGTCCAACTCTATTCATGCTGGAAACCGGCCTAGATTCAATCGGTCGCATGCTGTCTAACTTCTTCATCATGGCAACATGGGCAGAACCATTCGGCGGTTACGGTACGTTTGAGGATACACACTTCCCACAAGATTGGACCATCTTCTACTGGGCATGGTGGCTAGTGTTTGCACCAAGCATGGGCTTGTTCGTTGCGCGTATTTCACGCGGTCGTACCATCAAGCAAATGGTGTCAGGTTCTATCTTCTTCGGTTCACTAGGCTGTGCACTGTACTTCATGATCTTGGGTAACTACGGTCTGTCGCTGCAACTGTCTGGTCAGCTTGATGTGGTGAGCATCCTGAACTCTGAAGGCCCGACTCGCGCCATCTTCTCAATTCTTGAAACATTGCCGATGAGCACCGTGGTGATCGCGGTATTCACCGTACTGTGTATTATCTTCACCGCAACAACGTTTGACTCCATCTCGTTCATTCTGGCTTCTGTGGTTCAGAACAACGTAACTGAAGACCCAATGCGTTGGAACCGTCTGTTCTGGGCATTCACCCTGTCATTCATGCCATCGGTACTGATGTTCATGGGCGGCCTTGCGACGCTACAAACAGCAGCTATTGTCGGTGGTTTACCACTACTGGTTATTGCTGTGATGTTAATGATTTCAGGCGTGAAAGCGGCGACCCTCGACCTTTCTCACCAAGAAGGTTACATCGACCCTGTTATCAACATTGAAGAGTTCCCAGACGTTGACCCATGGTCAAAAGAAGGCATGGCGATGGCTAAGTTTGAGAGCCTGAAAGATGAAGCAGTTGCCGCGGCAGAAGAAGAGCGTGAAAAACTGAACGCAATTTGGAACCTGAAGAAAGAAATTCGTGCCACAGCCCTTTCACAAGGCGAATCTGGCATGGAGCTTGGCGACGCGCCTCAAGAGCAATTGGACGAAATCCAACGCTTAACAGACGAAGCCATGGCAGCCAAAGAGCATAAACTTCAAGCGTCTGAGTCTGCCCAGCAAGCACGTATGGTTTTCGATGATCTAATGCGCGAACGTAAGCGACTAGAAGAAGAAAACCAAGACGAATTGAAGCCTGCATAACGCAAAATTATTATAAAACGCACAATCAAAAGGCCGAGAAATCGGCCTTTTATTGTTTCTCAGACATTCGTGAATTTCATACTCTGCAGCCTAAAAACCCGCGATGTCATTCAGCGAATTACGAATTCAGCGACATTCCATACCCCAAAGAATGTTCAAACGTCGCAATCTTTTGGAACCCAAGTTTTTCGTAGAATTTGATTGCGCCTGTATTCACCGTTGATACCTCAAGATGAACGCCTGACACTTTTGAAGCCGTTAGACGCTCTATCAACGCCATCATCAACTTTTTCCCCAAACCAAACCCTTGCGTTTCTGGCAAACAATTGATGTGAAAATGGGCAGGATATCTATCAAACTCAGGCCGAGGCGCATTGCCCTCGTGGATCTTATTTACAACCCAGTCACTTGCAGACTGCCCTTTGTAATGTTCTAGAGCGTATCGTTCGCGCAGAGCCGGCAACCACTCACTTTCGCAGCGCTCTGAAAACCGCTTAGAGTTTTCTGTACCCACGATATAACCGCAAGGTTCTCCGTTGCGCGTGGCAATGAAGCACATGTCAGGATTCATTATCGCGTAGGGCGCTGAAAAAAAATGTCCGACTAATTCATCACTTTGATACAGCGAACTGGCGTCTTGACCATTGTCAGCCGTTAACAAACAGATTTTATATAGCGACGGCAAATCGCTTAGATGGAAGGGGCGTATTTCGAACGGCATAAATAAGGCTAATATTGGCAAAAAATCTAAGCCAAAATGATATATGGGAAGTGGCTAACTTTCCAACATATGGAACAATTAACTCTGAATTACCCTATCTGATTGATTATATGAATATTTCGATCGACAACAATAACCCGATTGCTTTAACAGAAAAACCAAGACGAATCGAAGCCTGCATAGCACCAAATGTCTTGTGAAATATCCAATCAAAAGGCCGATGGATCGGCCTTTTTCGTTCCTATCGCCAGAGATAACTGGCGATCAAGAAACGCTACTTCTTGTGTTTTTTGCTGATCTTCTTAGCCTTTTTAATCGCAGACTTCTTCGACGCTTGTTTCTTTGCAACATCAAGAGATTGCGCTTCTTTCAATCTCGCCTTGGCTTTCTTTAGTTTTTTCCCGCACTTCTTATCTTTCTTTTCTGAACTTCGGATAGCCTCCTCTGCATGCTTTAGTTGCGCCTTTGCAGACAGAACGCCTTCAGACGCTTTCTTTGCTTCGTCTTGGCACAATTGAACATCTAGCTGAAGCTTCTTAATATTGACCTTTCCCATACCTACTCCTTGTTTAGGGCGCTTTTGCAATTTGTGTGTCAACTTTATTCACGAGTTCATGATCTTTACCTGGGTACTCAAGCTGACTCAGGAAGTGACGCATACAGTTAATTCTCCCCCGTTTTTTATCGTCCGAAAGGATCACTGTCCAAGGGGCATCTTTGGTGTTGGTATGGAACATCATGGTGTCTTTCGCGGCAGAGTAATCATCCCATTTAGACAAAGATGCAAGATCTACAGGGCTCAATTTCCACTGCTTCAGCGGGTCAGATTTTCGTGATTTAAACCGTCTAAATTGCTCTTCACGACTTACCGAAAACCAGTACTTGAACAGCTTGATGCCGCTGTTTGCCAGCATGCGCTCTAGCTCTGGAGCTTGTCTCAAAAACTCTAAATATTCAGTGTCATCACAAAAACCCATGACTTTTTCAACGCCTGCGCGGTTGTACCATGAGCGGTCAAACAAGATGATTTCACCCTTGGTGGGTAAATGTTTTATGTAGCGTTGGAAATACCACTGGTTTCGCTCTCGTGCATTGGGCTTTTCCAACGCGATAACATGTGCACCACGAGGGTTAAGATGCTCCATAAACCGCTTTATTGTGCCACCTTTCCCTGCAGCATCTCTCCCTTCAAACAAGATCACAATTCTCTGATTGGTGTCTTTAACCCAACCTTGCATCTTTAATAACTCAATTTGTAATTCATGCTTGTGTTTCTCGTACTCAACAACATTCATTTTCTTTTTATACGGGTAGTGACCGTCGGCATTCCACGCCAATTGTTTTTCTTTTTTGTTGAGGTCAAAATTAAACGGCTCTTTATTATTGATATCCATGTTTGAAGCTGCATTTCTTTCCAGAGAAAGCGTTTGTATCTGTGTCATTATTTCCCTCCACCATCAGGTTCAATCCATCATCCGTCTCGTAACATTCAGAACGTCTAATTTCTAAGAAAATCATTAACAAACTTAATTATGCAATAGTTAAACATGTAACTTAAATGTTATTAATCTATAGGTTTAATAACGAAAAGTTATCTTTATGAATCTCACCCAGTTAAAGCTTTTCAATGAGTTAGCGCGCGAACTAAGTTTTGTTAAAGTGGCAAAGCTTAATCACATCAGCCAACCAGCCGTCAGCGTCCACATTAAGAAACTGGAGCACGCTCTTGGCCAACAATTGTTCTCGAGAACATCTCAAACCACTGAATTAACGCCGGAAGGTTTAATCATATTGGAAGATGTGAAAGAGATTATTAGGCTCTGCGAGAACATCAAAGTAAGGGCTGATTTTTCACAAGGCGTGCTTGAAGGTCACGTGAGAGTGGCAGCCATTCATAGTGTCGGAATGTATGAGCTAGGAGACTTCCTCGCCGCATTCATGAAAATGTATCCTAAAGTGATTGTTCATCTTGAATACAGGCATAGTGATGAGATCTATCAAGAAATCCACAAAGAAAGAATTGATGTCGGCATTGTCGCCTATCCTCACTCACAGCCAGGCATTGAAGCCATACCCTATGCCGAGGATGAGTTGGTACTCATTGCCGGAAATAAGCACTGGATCAGTCATAAAAAAGCGGTGTCACTTCAACAAGTTCATAATGAGGCATTTATTACGTTTGGTGAGAAAATCCCCACGCGCATTGCCATTGATAAATTGCTGGAAAGCACACGGACAACTGTGGACATCCGAATGACGCATAACAATATCTACACGCTTAAAAAAGCCGTAGAAGCCGAACTCGGTATTGCCATTGTCCCTGCCGCAACCGTCAATGAAGAAGTTGAGCGTGGCATATTAAAACGCATAAAAATTAAGGACGCAGAGACACGTCGGCCGATCTCAATACTTCGCCAATCCAATCGAAAAAGCAGTGCTCCCGTCAATCTGTTTATTGAAAAGCTACTCGCGTTTAATCAACACCGAAACCGAGGGTAAGGGCATTAAAGCAAGAGACCATCAAGAGCTATCAGGCTTCCATTGTTCTTTCTCTGTACATCGGAATTTACTTATACCCAATTCAGCGGTTTGATTACCGTTCAATGCAGGTTGCCATATCAGGTTTAGGATGGATAATGCCTGCACATTTTCTTGATTATTGTTGTAAAAATGCGCCTTGATAAATTCGTTTGTAAAAGCACTGCGTTAAACCGTGCAGATGCCATCCAGCTGATTCAAAACGGAGCGGTAACGGTGAACGAACAAGTCGTGACTCACGAGTTCGCACAGGTGCATGAAAACAACATTATTCAGTTACAGGGTCACACATTAATCCCTCGCCCGTTTCGCTATATCTTAATGCATAAACCTGCTGGAACCATTTGCTCCAATATCGATGAAGTCTACCCCTCACTATTTTCCACCACAAACATGGAGCATACAGAAGAATTACACATCGCAGGGCGATTAGATGCGGACACAACAGGGCTTGTATTGATCACTGATGATGGTCATTGGTCGTTCAATATCACCACGCCAACCCAACACTGCGAAAAAGTGTATCGCGTCGGTCTTTCTCGCCCAATTAGAGGTGATGAGGCTGATCGATTCAAGCATGGCATTATGCTGCAAGGAGAGAGCAAACCCACTCAGCCAGCAAAACTCGATGTGCTAAGCCCGCAAGACGTTTTACTAACGATCACAGAAGGGAAGTTCCATCAAGTTAAGCGCATGTTTTCTGCGGTTGGCAACCGTGTTGTTGCGTTACATCGAGAGCGCATTGGTGAGGTCCTGCTTGATGTTGATGCAGGAGAATGGCGATACCTTAGCGATGAAGAAATTGCTTCGTTCAGATCATAAGCCCAAGATAACAACGCGGAT
Organism: Enterovibrio makurazakiensis; assembly: GCF_050336585.1. Taxonomy (NCBI): domain Bacteria; kingdom Pseudomonadati; phylum Pseudomonadota; class Gammaproteobacteria; order Vibrionales; family Vibrionaceae; genus Enterovibrio; species Enterovibrio makurazakiensis. The sequence continues at coordinate 97,442 of NZ_JAKJSE010000007.1, read as the reverse complement.
GCCATGGCCTCCGCGTTTATTGATGGTTTCAAAGCCGAGATTAACGCTCGCCTTGCACTTCGAACTCATCAAACACTAAGCGAGCTTTTCCATCTTCTTGAATCTTCCAATGCTCACGGTGAACCACACCAAATGCTTTATTCATAGTCCAATCAGCACATAAAATGAAGCCATCATCGTCTTCTGCTGGTTCCCATTTCACATTGGTGTAATCAACATCAGCAAAACCTTGATCCATGATTTGCTGCCAAAACGCTTGGATGTCCTCACGACCTGTAAATTCGCCAAAGGGACGCGCGACCATCAAGGTAGTGTGATCTGCATACTGCGCGGCACAGCCCGCTGCATCTTGATTGTTGAAGGCATCTTGCCACGCTTTGATTCCCTCGTTATATGGAATAAGTACGTCTTGATTCATCATTTGTTTCGCTCTGTCTTGGAGATATTTAAGGACTTAGTGTAGAAACACGATTAGATTAGATAAATAAAGCAAAACAAACACATTGTTCTTGTGAGAGAAACAATATGCAAACACAGATGAATAAACTTAAACAAATGACCTTGTTTATGCATGTGGTAGAAACGGGTTCAATCACTAATGCCGCAGACAAGTTAGACACCTCCAAATCCGTAGTAAGTCAGGCGCTAAAGCAACTCGAATTAGACCTCGACACAACGCTACTCACACGCACAACGCGCCGGCAATCGCTTACCCAATCAGGGGAACACTTCTACCAATACTGTTGTGAAATGCATCGAGTGGCGGAGCACGCATGGGAGGAAATGAAGGTTCAGCAGACAATTCCGAAAGGGAAAATCACCTTAACTGCACCGAACGCCCTGATGTCATCGTTAGTCGTCCCAGCCCTGCTGACAGCTTATGCGGATTATCCTGACGTCGAACTCAATTTGATCAATGACGACAATCAACTCGATCTCATGGAAAACAACATCGATCTCGCGATTCGTGCTGGAAGGTCTCTACCTAGCAACAATAAGCAACGACGGATTGGCGAGTTTAGAGATGTATTATGTTGCGCCAAAGACAGTGATTTTTCGTTGGATAACGCACCTTATATCGCCCATCAATGGCAACCTAAAACGGTATCCCATGAACTCTATAATCCGTTAACTCATGAAACCCGATCGTTAACGTTTTCACCGAGACATAGAACGAACGCGATGCAAACGACACTCGCGCTGATTGAGTCTGGCTATGGCCTGGGGATTTTGCCCAACTTCACTGTTTCCACAAACCCAAAACTGAAACCCGTGTTACCCGATTTTCAGATGCCACGGGTAAACGTATATGCCCTTCACCCATTCCACGGCACTGTGCCGATTGGCGTAAAAATGGCGATTGATGCCATCGAAAGTGCATTACACGACTACACCCAAGCAACCTAGAGATACTCTCCCTACTGGGGCGAACACAAAAAAGCCTGCATCATATGCAGGCTCTGTTCGCGATTGGACATCTTACAGCTAGACCATCAAACCTTAAGGCTAGTCGTCTTTTTATGCCGTCTAGCTCGAAGATTATCACCAAGATAGATGATCACACTCAGCAAGATGCACCCACTGATTAAGTTGATAACAGACGTCATTGTGCCATCAAACATCGCACCACTAATGTCTATGACCAAGGCCACCAACGCTAAACGAATCGCTGTGACTAAAGAGGCACTCACACCCGTTTGATTCGGCACGGCTTCCATTGAACGAGCAAAGAAGATTCCGATACACACACCAGCTCCCAGAGAGTAAAGCACCATGAGTGAAGTCACGACCAACGGAAGTTGTTGCCAGCTTGTCGGCAATACAAACATGGTCAACGTCATCAACACGATGGTAAGAAATCCATATCGGCGCAGGAAGTTAACGCCAAACCACTTCATTAAGCGACCATTGTTGATACTCGCAATCACGAACGCCACCAACAAGCTCACTTGATAAAAAGGAAACACCGCACTATCGATACCCAGATGATTCACAAAAATCAGGGGCATATTAGAAATGAACACCATGTAGCCAGAAAATATGGCGGTGGTGATCAACGTGTTTGCCCAGAACTCGCCGTTTTTCAGTACTGTCACGTAGTCACTACCAATGCCCTTAATGGACAGCGGTTTGCGTTTTTCTACAGGCAGTGATTCCGGCAATTTGATGAAACAAATCAGGCCAGTGACGATGGTCAACGCAGCAATAAACACAAAGTTATAGGTGTACCCGAACTGATAGTTAATCCAACCACCTAACATTGGCGCGAACGCAATGATACTCACGACCAAACTGTTCAGATCTGACACAATCTCAGTGGCTTTTTCTGCTTTGTACAAATCGAAGACCATGGCTGCGCCGATTATCATGCAAGCCGCACTGCCGAAGCCTTGAACGAATCGCCAAAAAATCAAAACATCAATATTGCTTGAAAACACACAGCCCAAACTGCCAGCAATAAATAAGGCATAGCCAACATTAAGAACTTTACGACGACCTACGGAATCGGACAATGGCCCATAGATTAACGATGCCAGACAAATACCAAGGAAGTTAAAACTCAGCACGCGTTGGATCATGGTTTCGTTGGTGTTAAATGCGGTCATCATATCTGGAAAAGCCGGAAGATAGATGTCCGTCTCCATCGCCGCAGCGAGAAAAATCATCAAAATCAAAAAGCGAATCATACGCTCGCTCAATGCATTGGTTGGCATATCAGCCCCTATTCTTTGAAAAGTTCACTTGTAATTAAAAGTGCAAATTGCAAACGCTATGCTTTCCCAAACGTATCGTGTTTCAGCCACCTACAACACCTTTTTATAGGAGACAAACGTTTGCATGGGATTGTATGTACCCAGAGGTGAAGTTTTCTTTCGGGTTGGATTATCAACAAAGAAAATAACGTTGAGAAATTGCTTTAGCGTCTGATTGCTTACCTAAGACGGGATCACGGCTTGAGGCGAAAAGGTCATGGATGAGTCCAGCTCAAAAAATACAGCGGAGACAAGTGCTGTATTCCCACAATGTAACCTGACAGTCGTTACTTTGTGTTGCCATGGGAAACGATAACATCAATCAATGAGACAAACGTTCGCGCAGGCTTATACCCAAACAACCTGGAGATGCTCGATTTCAGAGGCCATCAGAGTGTTCAATTCAATGCGAATTCTTGTAGGAATAGTCATTCTATTTCACAGGAATTTAACGATGAAGTGGACGCTCTGAGGGCCTCCCTTCGGGCGAGTTTACTGACACCATGCTCGGTGTTGTCCCTTTTTGATGGAGTTCACTACATCAGCAAAGGGACGCCTTGATCATTGCGCCAGTAAATCTCGCTGAATCCTGCATCTTCAGGTTGTTTGGGTATAGATAGGAGAAAGCGTTCGCTTTCAGGCAAGATTCTACCTCTAATCATAATAAAATCAATGGTCATTTCATCGCCTCATAGACCACATAGACAAGCCCCCCGTCTTAAGTGACTGGCATTTTTAGAGCATTAACTCTAAAATATATCCATCTATTCCAATGTGGACACCTCGATGTTTGCCAGAATCCCTTTTTCTCTGCGCGCGCTTGCCCTCGTGACCCTGTTTTTACCCGTCACTTTTGTATCGCCAAACGCTCAAGCAGAATCCATGTCATTTGCCGAAGCATGGCAAGCCGTATTAACCCGCAATGATGCGATTGCCGCAGAACGTGCCAATGTGCAACGCGCTGAACACATGGAAAGCGCCGCCTCTGCCCATCATCTCCCTAGCATTTCTGTCAGCGGTAACTACACGCGGTTAGATCAGAACGTGGAAGTCTCGCCTTCCCAGCTTGCTCACCATATGAAAGGTGGCGATGCGATTGGCAATTTGGCCGGGTTACTTCCGCCCGGCTTAGGTAATCTCGATAGCATGCTTACCACCACATTGGCAGATCGCGATGTGTACACCAGCTCGATCCGTGCCATCTGGCCGATATTTACGGGCGGTCGCATTCTCGCGGCTGGAGACATTGCCAGCGCGCAAAAAGAAGAAGCGCGATATTTGATGCAAATGGCGCAACAAGCCAAGTTTGAAGATCTTGCCAAGGTGTACTTCTCAACCGTGCTCGCTGAACAAGTGGTTCAAACTCGCTTGGAGGTTGAGCAAGGTCTTGCAAAACACCTCGACCACGCAAAGAAAATGGAGGCCCAAGGTCAAATTGCTCGTGTTGAGCGACTACAAGCAGAAGTCTCGTACGACAAAGCAAAAACTGAACGCAAGAAAGCGCAACGCGACCTCGACATTGCGCACGCTGCGCTCCAAACACTGGTAAAAAGCACCGCACCTGTCACGCCTTCAAACGGCCTGTTTACCCAAGACACTGTGCCTGCGATGTCTCCGTTTCTTGCCAAAACGCTTGCCACTTACCCCGGCTTAAAAGTGTTGGATGCCAAACGCCAACAAGCCAATGGCCTTGTCGACCTCGAAAAAGGCAAGTACTACCCGCAAGTCTTCCTTTACGGAAACTACAACTTATATGAAGGTGATTCGTTGACCGCTGAACTGACCCCAGATTGGGCGGTTGGTGTTGGCGTAAGCATCCCACTTGTCGATAGTGGTGGCCGTTCAGACAAACTGAAAGCAGCACACAGTACGGCAGTGCAAGTGAACCACCTGCGCGCTCAAGCTGAACAAGATTTGTCACTATTAGTTGAGAAAACATGGCGTGAAGCAGGGCAAGCCCTCGAAGAATACCAAGGCCTAGCATCTAGCATTTCACTGGCAGATGAAAACCTTCGCTTACGCGAAAAAGCCTTCGTGCAAGGTCTGTCTACATCATTAGATGTGGTGGATGCAGAGCTTTACCTCGCCAGCATCAAAACCCAGCAACTCGCTGCCGCTTATCAGTATGTCTTGTCACTCTCTCGCCTGCTGGCGATTAGTGGTGACATGAACGAGTTCGTGAATTACCAGGCCGCCGCATTGCAGCTGTCAACGTCGCCAACCCTTACTCTTCAAACCTCACAACAGGGATAAACATCATGTCTAACGTAAAATCTGCCATTCTCGTTGTTCCTGCTGTCGCACTGGTAAGTTGGGTCGGTTACAGCTTCTATCAAGCCTACCAACCAGCGCCTGAGCGCTTTCAAGGGCAAATCGAAGCGCAGCAATACAGCGTGTCTTCGAAAGTGCCAGGGCGTGTCGATGAAGTGTTGGTGCGTAAAGGCCAACAAGTCGACAAAGGGGATCTGATCTTCACRCTCTACAGCCCAGAACTTGATGCCAAGCTCGAACAAGCCAAAGCCGGTGAGCAAGCCGCAGGCGCAATGGCTGAGCAAGCAGAAAGTGGCGCACGTTCACAAGAGATCAATGCCGCACGCGACCAATGGCAAAAAGCCAAAGCCGCCTCTTCACTTTATGAAAAAACCTACCGCCGTGTTGATGCGTTATACCGTGAAGGTGTAACAGCCGAGCAAAAACGCGATGAAGCTTTTACCCAATGGAAAGCGTCGGAATACACAGAAAATGCCGCACGCCAAATGTATGAAATGGCAAAAGAAGGTGCGCGCACCGAAACCAAACGCGCAGCACAAGAACAGGTGCGAATGGCGGCTGGCGCGGTTGCAGAAGTGGAAGCCTACACCCAAGACACCAAGATACACAGTTGGTACCAAGGCGAAGTTAGCCAAGTGCTTCTGCACCCCGGTGAGCTCGCACCACAAGGTTTCCCTGTTGTGACAGTTATCGATATGAACGACGCATGGGCAGTATTTAACATTCGTGAAGATAAACTGCGTCAGTTCCAAAAAGGCACGCAGTTTGATGCCAATATTCCAGCATTGGGTAACAATGCGTATCGCTTTGAAGTCACTCACGTTGCTCCAATGGGTGATTTCGCTACATGGCGCGCGACTAGCAGCCAACAAGGCTATGACATGCGAACATTTGAAGTGGAAGCGCGCCCAGTTGAACCGATTCACCAACTGCGTGCAGGCATGAGCGTGTTGGTCACAGAAAACGCTACCCAAGGGTAAGTGGAATGAAAAATACCTCATTCTCCTCCTTACTTTGGCAAGAATGGCGGCTTATTGCCTCTGACCGTTGGCTCGCTGCCCTTTTGGGTGGCTTGCCATTAGTTATGTTCTTGTTGGTATGGGCAATATTCTCATCAGGAACAGGGCGCGATTTGCCCATTGGTGTTGTCGACTTAGACAACAGCGCGTTGTCCCGATCACTAGTGCGTTATTATGATGCCACGCCAACGCTCGCTGTTCGCACTTTCAGCGATATAGATAACGCATCGTCATCGTTAAACAGTGCCCAAACCTATGCCACTGTCGTGATCCCTCACAACTTTGAAAAGGCGACTAAACGGGGTGAAAACCCAGAAGTCACTGCGTTATATAACAGTCAGTACATCTTGATTGGTAAGCTAGTCAGCTCGGCAATCAGTCAAGCACAAAGCACCTTTTCAGCATTGGTCGCCACACAAGGCGAAATGCTTCACGGCACCACAGTTGCCACGCAAGCAGCAGGCTTGTCTGTTCCGCTTAGGTTTCAGATAGTCCCCCTGTTTAACGCAGGTACAAACTATGCGCAGTTCTTGGTTTCCGCCATTATTCCAGCGCTGTGGCAAATCATTCTTGTCGCCAGTGGTATGTTATCTATGGCGCTGACGGACAAACGCATTGGACTTGAAGCTTACTTTCGTGGCGCTGTGGTGAAAAAGCTCACCGTAAAAGCACTGGGCACTGCGCTCCCGCTTTGGTTGTTAAGCGTCGGATTTGCGACAGGTATGCACTGGGGATTGGGCTGGCCAATGAACGGCGATTGGACCATCTTGTTTGCTGCGCAATGGCTCATGGTATTGGCAGGCGTCGCGGTTGGCTCATTGCTGTATGTGGGGTCACGCAATGCAGTGCGCGCCATGAGTCTGGTGGCAGGATTTACGGCTCCCGCATTCGCGTTTATGGGCGTAAGTTTTCCTGCGAGCGAAATGCCTTTCTTCGCGCAATGTTGGCGCTCCATGCTACCTATCAGCCACTACATCACGCTGCAAATTGGTCAATTCAACTATGGCGCAACACTTCAACAAGCCATGCCTGCCCTACTCGCATTGGCATCATTTAGTCTTATCTGGTTGTTGATAGGGGTAAAAGTGAAGCGTATTTCAGCAAGCACTGACAATGCAAAATCTACCCAAGCAGTGTCGGAAGAGGTGACATCATGAATTGGCGCGATGTATTCATCAGCGAACTGCGTCGGTTGTTCTCTAACCCTGCCGTGGTTTTTACCGTATTTGGCGGCATCATTATCTACTCTTTGCTCTACCCGCTGCCGTATGCTAATCAGCTGCCCCGCGAGCTTCATGTCGCCATTGTCGATCATGACCAAAGCCAACAGAGTCGCACCTTCATTCGCATGTTGGATGCCACACCGCAAGTGCAGGTCGTCAAGCAACTTGGAAACGAGACAGAATCCAGCCCGTATTTTGCCTCAGCAGAGATCGAAGGCGTGGTGACCATACCGCAGCATTTCTATCGTGATCTTCTGCTCGGTAAAAGCCCAGTGGTGTCCGTCGGCGGGGATGCGTCGTTCTTCCTTACCTACGGCACTATTGTTGAAGGCGTGGTGGCAACAGGCAGCACATTGGGTGCGCAAGTCAAAGTACAACGCGCGCTCACGCATGATACCCCCATGCCATTGGCTACCAAGCAATATGCGCCGTTTTCACTCAACGCTGTGCCCGTGTTTAACCCCACAATGGGTTATGGCGACTATGTGGTTCCCGGCGTATTTATGCTGATCTTGCAACAAACCTTGCTGATTGCATCAGGCATGCTGGGTATTTCAGAAAGCGGCAGTCACTCTGGCTCGGCATCAAACCCTGTATCCGCGAGAAACAGCAAAAGCCTCTTGGCAAGAACAGCAATTCTGGCTGCCATTTACTGCATCATGGCGATGTATTATTTGGGTGCGAGTTTAGACATTAACGGTGTTAACCGTATGGCTGATCCACTGCAATTGGCAGCAGTAATCTTACCCTTCTTGCTTGCCAGCATCGGTCTTGGCACCTTGATTGGTATTGCTATTAAACGCGCAGAAATGATCACACTGATCGTGCTGTTGAGCTCCATGCCTTTGCTTTTTATTGCCGGATTCGTATGGCCTAGTAGCGCCTTACCCTCGTGGTTGAATATTATCGCGCAATTTGCGCCATCTACCGTGGTGATCCAAGCCACCTTACAACTGAATCAGATGGGTGCGGATTTCCAAAGCCAACTTAGCCACCTTACTCAACTTTGGCTACAAGCTACTGGTTATTTGGGTTTGGCATTCTTTTTCAAAATAAGATTAAAAGGCAAGCACTAACGCCATAAGACGAAACCCCGCATGCCGGGGTTTTCTTTTCTCTGCGCACACTCACCAATGCGTTATTCATCCGCGGTTTGCCAAGCCATAGAAGGGAGCAGTTTCATTACTCATTTAAATCAATAATGAGACATATGATTTCTTTCCTATACTCATTGATAACTCAGTTATTAATCGAGGAATACCAATGAAAGGTTTGCATTGCACCATCATGTTGCTTTGGTTGTTTTCAACTGCTGCTGCCGCCGAAGTTGGCGTAACAGACAAAACGATCACTTTTGGTATGAGTAATGCCCTTTCAGGGCCTGCATCTGGGCTAGGCAGTGGCGTTAAAGCAGGGACACTCGCCTATTTCGAAAAGATCAATCAGCAAGGTGGTATTCACGGCCGAAAGATCAGTGTGGTTTCGCTCGACGATGGTTATGAGCCCGACCGCGCGGCCAAAAATGCGAAAAGGCTCATCTATACAGACAAAGTTTTTGCCTTGGTTAGTTTTGTCGGCACGCCAACGTCGAAAGCCGTCATGCCTGAAGTCAACCGAGCAAAGATTCCGTATATCGGCCCCTTCACAGGCGCAGAATTTTTGCGTAACCCTGCAAAAAATAACATCTTTAACATCCGAGCCAGTTATTTTAATGAAACCAAAAAACTGGTGGATCACTTTATCAATGACCTCGGTTACAAAAAGATCGCCGTTTTTATCCAAGATGACGGTTACGGTGCGGCAGGTAAAGCGGGTGTACAAAGAGCGCTTCGACAGCGTGGTCTTAAAATCCACGCAGAAGGCAGATATAAGCGTAATACACTCGATGTCGAACAAGGCTTAAATAGCATCATGGCCGCAAAGCCTGACGCCGTTATTATGGTGGGCGCTTACAAAGCCTGTGGAGCGTTTATCAAGATGTCCCATGACAAAGGGTTCTATCCTAAGTTCGCCAACATTTCCTTTGTGGGAACGAAGAAACTAATCGCTGAACTCGGCACTGCAGGAAATGGCAGCTATATTTCGCAAGTGATGCCAAATCCCGATGAAAGCAAACTCAAAATTATCTCTGACTTCAAAGCCGACATGAGCAACTACGGTGTCGACAGCCCATATTACACGCAATTGGAAGGCTACCTGAATGCCATGGTCATCGTTGATGCACTAGACCAATCGGGTCAGTACTTAACACGAGAGCGTTTTATCAGTGCCATGGAGGGCATGAAAAACAAGGACTTTGGCGGCCTAAAAATCAACTTTAGCAAGACAGATCGACAAGGCTTAGACGACGTTTACCTGACACAAGTTGAAGATGGAAAAGCCCTACCTATTCAGAAAATGAAGTGATTGTATGACTATGTTGTTTAAGATTTTTTCTGGGCTGTCACTACGATATCGTATTCTATTGCCTTTGATTGGCAGTATCACGGTGTTACTGATCATTGCGGCCCTTTTCTTCCATCAAATGACATCGAATGAGCTTTCCAAGATTCAGCAAGGTAAAGTGGAAGCCCTCGCTAGCTTTCTTAAGCAATCGAGCAAAACCTACATCTTAAATTACGACCTATCCGCGTTAGAAGATTTCGTTAACGTCGGCATGAAGGATGCCGATATCGACCACATTGAGTTCATCGATGGAAGCGGAATACCCTATACTGAAACCAAGCCAAAAGCCGTGAATTACGCCGTCAAAAACTATTCTGGTGAAATTTTGATGGAGGATGGCACATTGCTAGGTGTGCTTAACATTACCTACAACGAAGAAAATTCAACGGCCGCTCTACAACAAAACCTTAAAGTTATTCTGGCTTGCTTTTTCTCCATCATCGCCCTGCTCTGCATCATTATATACCTTGTTGCACTGCGCCTTTCTAAACCCCTCATCGCGATTACACAAGATCTCACTCTGGTGTCTGATGATGCGCTGGATAACTCACGCCTAGTGTTAAAGGGCGCAGAAAGCCTCGCTGACGGCGTAGAGAAACAACGCGCAGCGCTAGATTCCAATGTGTCGGCCATTTCTGAAATCACCGAAATGGTAAAACAAACTAACCAGAACGTTTTAGGTTGTTTAGATGTATCTAAAGGCACACTTGAATTGAGCAATGAAGGCAGCAAGAACATGGGGAAACTTGCACACTCTGTTGTGTTGATTGAAAACTCCAATAAGCATCTGCAAGAGATTAACGACATCATTCAAAAAATCTCTGATTACACCAAGGTCATTCATGACATCGTGTTCCAGACCAAGCTCCTTTCTCTCAATGCGTCCATTGAAGCAGAACGAGCAGGCGAACATGGGCGCGGCTTTGCGGTAGTTGCACAGGAAGTCGGCCAACTCGCTCTAACATCGGGCCAAGCCTCGCAGGACATAGACAAACTGCTGAAAGACTCTATGGTCACGGTCGGCGAAATCGTGAAGGAAACTGAACTACGGGTAAAAGAAAGCAAAGCGTTATCTGAACAAACGCAAGTTAGTTTTTCCGGAATTTCAAAACAAATTCAGGGGCTTTCGAAAGAAATTGATTCATTCAGTGAGGCTTTCAACCAACAAATGAAAGGGATTGTGCAGGTGAATTCCGCAATGGAATCCATGGCTGGGATCGTAAACAGCAACCATCACATTGCCAACGAAACCTCTCAAGTATCTATGAGTTATAAAGAACAGAGCTTAAAGCTAAAGCAAGTCACCGACACCATGAAGGGCCTCATCAGAGGGAAAAAAGCAGCGAACTGAGTTGTCTTTGGGAAGCGTTTTATTAAGGGGAGTTATTCCACAACCACTTCTGTTTATAACATCTGCGCCTAGCTTAAACTCTCAAACATTCCATTCTAAAAAATGGGAAGGACACGCTAAACACGGTTCAGACAACGCGCTTATATACAATAGAATGCAAGTACAAGAAGCGTTCCGTGACTTGAAAAGTCAGGCATATGGATGGGCGAATTATGTAGGAGTCATCAGCACCTGCACAATACATTTGCTACGTACAGATTAAACCTAATTTTACCACTTAACTCGGTAAACCAAAAAACTGTCTATACCCAATCAACCTGAAGATGCAGGATTCAGATTGTTTGGGTATAGAATGCCGAATGTCGCAAATCGTGTTGACTTGTCATCAACGCTTTAAATTTTTAATTTTGCTAACTCATGTTGGCTTGTAACTTTAATACCATTGTTCTCTAGCAAACTACAAGTAACCCCCTTTCCTGACACCTTAACACCCTCAAACTTCCCGTTGTAAATACTAGAACTTCCACAAGATGGGCTTGATTCAGTTAATACTGCATATTCTATTTTATTATCCAGACAAGTTTTAAGCGTTAGCTCAGCACCGTCTAAAAAGGCTTTCGTTACATCCCTACCATCTTTACCAAATATTTTAGCTGAACCATTAAGTACGTCATCACCCGTTCCACCGCATATTTCAGCGGGGATACGTGGTATTGGTAAGCCACCAGCAACTTCAGGACAAAAAGGAGTGATATCGTTCGATTGAATAAACTCGTCAAACTCACTCGATTTCACTTCAAGATTATTCCCGTCATAACGAACTTTACAGCCCAACAAACAAGAACTCACTAATACCTTTGCCATTTCAATTATCCATAAAGTTAGGAACCAGACCAACAGCCCACATTGTATACCATGAGAGAACGCGTTTATTTGAAAATATTGGAAAATCGCGTAAAAAACATCACCCTCTACGCCTCGTCGTTGAAGCTACCTGACGACTGAAAATTCGCTTCTTCTGGCCTGTGCAAACGCTAATCCTCAGCACATCAAAAGGTTTGCTAACGATTTCGGACAGAAAGATAAAATGACAGGCTTGATGCCGGGCTCATCTCACATCATGCAGCGGAAACAATAACATCGACCATCACAAAAATAAGCCCGTGAAAAAGAGTCTGAGTCAATGCGCTTGGGCTGACGCGTTATCATAGCCGCCTTTAACCTTAGAATAAAACTCGTTAAATTCAGTTTCAGTTGAAAAACTACGAAGAGGAATAACATATACAAGAAGCGGCGCAGTCTTTATGTATAAATAACGCTTGGTTTTCACTAATTCATAGATACCCTCCCATTTCGTAACTGTCTCATTTACGTCCGTTGATTCAATAAACCCAGTGTCAGTGACTTCGTAGGTGTGGTCACCTAACTGACCGTAATTTTTTGATGCACTACCTAATACTGCCAAAGTAGAAAGAACGTAGAAAAATCCGTATACCAGAACTGCCCAGCCTAGAAAGACAGTCAATCTATAAAGTATTTCATCAACGCTAGCATTAAACCCGCCTTTATAAAAAAATACCCCAGCCATAGCTAGCCAAGCATATATGGCAATATTTCTAGTCCCAGGGGACGATATAAATGCTTGTGAATTCATCCAAAACAAATCAAGTTTTGTAATGTTTACTCTGATCTCCATCAACACTCCATATTGAATCTAACACTATGAACTAGCGAGCCCACCAAAAAAAGAACGATCCGCGTCATTCAAATTTTACAAGATAATCTACAAAATCAGTGTCCCACTATTCATAAATCGGCTTCACTCTCCAATACATGCGACTAAATCCTAACTCGAAGGGAATGACCTCACTCTCACTAAACTTGGTTGATCCCTTAACATCACGACTACCGCTAAACTTTCCATCAAGCGAATCGATGATTTTGCTATAAGATTGCGTTTTTAGCAGGGATACTTATGTGGCAGAACGTGCTCATTGCGGCAAAAGCTAAGTAGCTAAGTAGCGATGCAACTTCAAAACCAACACCTTTAAGCATCGTCGCGTTTCTACATTCCTCGTTTTGGGCGAGAAGTGAGAAGTGAGAAGTGAATACGAAGATGAGTGAAGCAGAAGTTTACGTTTTTAGCGCCTGCGCAATTTAGAGATAAAATACTGACTATCGTCTGACTATATCAACCCATACGCTTTGAGAATGACAATGCCCACAGTACATGTCACCGCTGAAAGCACCGTGGTAAAAGCGATGATATTAGCTGCCAGTACGGCATTTCCACCCATAGAGCGCACCATGACATAACTTGCCGCTGCGACGGGAGAGGCATTCATAAAGAACAAGATCCCTAACTCTATCCCTCTAAAACCAACTAAATAAGCCCCAAAAGTGATGAGTAGAGGCGCAACAATGAGCTTGTAGCTACCTGCAAACCACGAAGGCCCCTTCTCTTTTTTCATCAAGCTAAAATTAAGCGATGCCCCCGTGCATAACAGCGCTAAGGGAAGCGTCATTTTCGCTAAGTAGTTTCCTGCATCAACCACCACGTCGGGTACAGGTATGGAAAGCACATAAAACGCCATACCGGAAAGGATTGAGATGATCAGTGGGTTTTTGGTCAGGGTGCGAAGCATCAGTTTTGCAGTTTGTGCGCCAGATGCTGCCCTTTTGGGTGAAAGACAGATCACCGCTTGCACGTTGTAGATAAACGTCGTCACCGCCACATACAAGGCTGCTAATGCGACCCCTTGCGAGCCATACGCGTTCGCTACAAAAGCGATGCCAATGATACCCGTATTGGCACGGTAACTTCCTTGAATAATGACGCCTTGATTGGGTGAGTCTTTGAACAGCAATTTGACCGAGATATAAGCAAAGACAAAAAATAGGATGCTGGCGATGATGCCGTAATTTACAAATCCACTTGCGGCAGAAAAGTCATGTTTGGAGACGACAATACTTAAAAAAAGCATGGTCGGAAGGGTCACTTGAAAAACGAGTTTTGAGCCAACTTCAATGAAGTTGTCGTTAATAAGGCCGATGCGTTTGAATACAACCCCAAGTATCAGCATCAAGCAGATAGGGCCGGTGATAGATAACGAGAATTGCAATTGGAGTAGAACGTCTCCCATGGGTATATCCGTCACAAAAGAAAAGCGAGCCTTCTTTTATCATACAATGAAATCACACATTATTGGGAGACGGTTCAACAGTATCATTTCTTCGCTTACGAGCAGCCGCTTTATGGTTTTGTAACATTACCGTTTAGTGACTTCATGAATCAGCACTTTGAATGTAGCAATGAGCTTTAACTCTCCGCACCAAAACCTCCGTTGAGACAGCCGCTAGCCAGAGCAAAAACGATCAGAACTTTTCATACAAACATTGAGTGCCGGCCTTTAAGAACTGACATATTAGGCTCTGGGCTACGCTTTGACGCGCCAAGGTGGGTTGATTCTGTTTTCTCCCGCCCAGTAAAGCTTAATTTCATTACCTGATGGGTCGGTTAGCATTGCCTCTCTCCACAAGTATTCTTTGTCCGTCGGCTCTTGAACAAACTGAATCCCTTTGGATTTCAAACTCTCTACCCAGGCATCCAACTGCTCATGCTCAAAATAAATAACGCTATTACTTTGGGAGTCCGGGTCACCCAAATAGAGTGAAAATGTAGAATCACCTTCAGGACATTCAAAACGGCAATAGTGCTCATCCTCAACAATTTGATTAAACCCAAGGGTTTTATAGAAGGTTACCGCTTCCTTCATGTTTTTCACTGTCAATGTCACTTGATTCAAATTCATAAGCGTTCCTTTCTAACTATTATCTTATCACTTAGTCACTACTTGTAAGCCTTAAAGCAAGATATAACCATCATCTAAAGCATTGGATAAATTAGCAAAAATTCATTTATTCAGATAGAAATGCAACGTGAGGTGGGACGTAGTTTTAGCGAAAAAACATATCACTTCGTGATTGTTCAACGAAAACATGTACCCAAAATGAAGGATTCAACGAGGTTTACAGATATTATGGCAAAGACGTCCCTTTTTGATGTGGCGATCTCCTTCAAAAAGGGATAACAGCGAGAATGGCGTCAGTAAACTCGCTCTAAGTGAAGCCTTCAGAAATCAAGCATCTTCAGGTTGATTGGGTATACATTCGTCGTGAGTTGAAGAAGAATGTTCTTGTTGTGTAACGCAGTATGCGTTGTTAAAAAAGATCTTGGACGTCTTCAAGCTTCACTTCATACCCTCGATTTTCCAATTCTTCGTTAAGCCGCTTAATGTCGCCTAGTGTTTTGAGGTATTTATCCTTAGATTCAGTGATCAACCAATAGTTTTCTTCTGAGCCAGAGTTCACCATTTCATTTCTCAAGTTGCTGAGAACATCCAACACCTTCAAATTAACAGCGGCAAGCGCAGCAAAGTCAGCGCTATTTACTTTATGAAGGAATCGTTTGAAGAACGTAAGCAAGTCTTCGGATTCATGAATGAGGTTCTCAGTCAGCGATGCGCCAACGCTTCGCGCTGTACCCTTTAGGGAATGGTAATCTGTAAAAAAATGGTTCAGCAACTCCTCTGGATCTGCTTCATTTTTGTCGCTTCCCAATGATTCAATGCCCAAAATAACGAGCTCAAGCTCAATTTCTTTCTCTTCAGAAAAAAGGTCAATGTAGTCGGATGGGTCGCTAGTCTGAACATGTAAGAAGTCAGGCTCGAAATGCACAAGTGGAGCGCTTTCATCGGCCTCGCTTTCATTGAGGTCTAACAGTGTATTCTCAGAGAACAAGGCAAAGTCATTGTTGTTTTCCGCGCGATACGCATGATATTGCTTGAGAATCGGTAGCAACACATGTGGCTCAACTAAGCCTTTTTCAACGAGTAAACGCCCCAACGTCGACCGGCGTTTGGATACCTCTTCATTGATCACATCGAAAAACTCATTACGCCAAATATCAAGTCGTATACAGGCTGAACGTAGGTCTAAATGCTCATCGTTTTGCAGTGTGACAATGGATAGAAATTGCTCCGGCGTTATCATCTGTTTTTCGTAGATGATATCCAAACTGTTGGGTGTCTGACGAATTTGTTCAACCATCACATCAGCCAAATCTTTTGCTGAAATGATATCGAAATCTAACAAAAAGCTGCCTAAGAGTTTCATTCCATTCACCTGTTACCGATGACACTAATCTTAATTATAAGAAACAATAAGTAACCTTGGCTCGATCAGTGATAGCTCCGAGCAAATTGAATCACTTTTTTTAAATTGAGCACTAATGCCAAGTCCCCATTTCCAAGCACCGCAGCGCCTGAGAAGACATCGCTACCATTCATTGATCGATCTAGCGGTTTAATCACAATGTCTAGAAATGCTCGAACATGATCGACAGGCAGCCCCCACTGTTGACCTCGGTGTGTAAATAGGACAACGCTATTACGCATACCTTGATTATATGTTCGTCTAAACACATTTTTTTCTGCCAACTCATTCAAATATTCATGAGGCTCAACCAGCGGAATCACTTTGTTGTTTTGATACAAAAGGGCGTGGCCACTATCAAACCTGACTGTCGAGTTTTCCTCATCGTTACTGATACCAACAATACTTGCTATATCAGAAGACGGGATGGCATAAGTTACATTTCCAATATCAAATAAGGCCACCTTTAACGTTGCCATTGTTAAGGGGAAGATTAGCGCAATTTCAGTACCGACACCTTTCTCAGAGTGAATATCAATGGTGCCCTTAATGTCTTCTACTTTTCGTTTAACCGCATCCATTCCTACCCCTCTTCCCGAGAGAGCATTAACATTGTCAGACGTTGATAAGCCTGGGTGGAAAATCAATTCCAGCACTTCTTTGTCTGTCAATTGATGCTGATTCTCCTTAGTGACTAACCCATTAGAAATGGCTTTACTCAGCACCTTCTCCTTGTCAATACCGTTGCCATCATCGCAAATATTAATCACAACTTTTCCGGCCTCGTTATAGGCATGAATAAGGAGCCTACCAATCATGGATTTTCCAGAAACTGCGCGAGCCTCTTGGGTTTCAAAGCCATGATCTAAGGCATTTCGAACAAGATGTGTAAGTGGCTCATTGATCGCATCAATCACGTTGCTGTCGAGTTCGATGTTTTCTCCAATAATCTCTACATCCACTTTTTTACCCAGTTCTTTGGAGAGGTCTCGTACAATACGGCGATATTTACTCAGTAGGTTTCCAATGGGGCGCATTTGCGTTTTCAATAGGTCATTAAGCATCCCATCGGAGACTGTCTTCAACTTATTAGATAACTCTGTGAGTGCCAGGCTCTCTTGTTTCTCGGCAAAATCAGCAAGCGTATTCCTTATTTGCACAAGCTCCTCGGAATAGCTCATCAGATGTTCAAGAAGATGGGATTTGACTCTTGTTGTTGCTTCGAATTTGGATTGTGATTCCCCGTCTTTCGGCTTTTTACTTCTCGCTATTGACGGTAGGTATCTGTCATCGCGAGGTGTATCACTCCCTGCGTCGGAATGGCAAAGAGAACTTAGGTAATCGAGTTCATTCGAGACATCATCGTCAAACACAGGCCCGTCTTCGATGAGTGTGACATCAACGCCCAATGCATCTAATGCAAAGATAGCGACCGAATTAAGTTCGCTAACCATTCCGTCGTTACACGGTATCTCGCCCTCTTTGTCTTCATCAAACTCGCTATCGCTTGATGAGTGTGCGGCTGTTTCTGTTCGGGCCGTTTCAATCAAGGAGTCTAATAGCGCAAGTAGGTCTTCACTTGCCTCATTGGAATCAACATTTAAGAACTCCAGTAGAGTGACCGTTTGTTGAATGAGAAAATGGAGAGCGCTAAACCTCGGATCATCCTCAACCACTAATTCAAGCTTGTTATTTAGGCCAGAGAAACCTTGCTTAATATCACTGATAGCAATCGGTAAAGACAACGTATTAGCAACATCTGAGAAGTCGTTTGTTATTTCGCTCAAAAGGGTGTGCAAGTCAGCCTGTGACATTAACGCAACTCCCTATTAAACATGTTCTTTCCATCACGGGACAATTCGGAAACGTACTGAGTTTTATAAGCGTCAAGGATTGCCTGTGCCATTCCTTGAATAGGGACGGTTCGACATACTGCACCTAACTCCTTTGCAACTCGTCCCATGCCATATACAACACTGCTTTCCTCATCTTGAACTAAGGTAAATGCGCCTATTCCCTTTAACCTTTTTAGACTTTTTGCACCATCGCTTCCCATCCCTGTCAATAGCGCAGCGACAATCCTACATCCTTTGAGTTTGAGCGCTGAGTCGAACAGGTAATCCACAGAGGGCCTAAAACAATTAATCGGTGGTTCCTGTGTTGTGCGGACAACCACATTGCCATCACTCAGTTGTACTAGCTTGATGTGATTGTTACCCGGGGCAAAATAGACGTGAGATGAGGAAAGGACTTCCCCATCAATGGCCTCTTTGACGGTTAACCCACTTTTTGTATTCAACCGCTGAACTAATGCTGATGAGTAACCTTCAGGGATATGTTGCGCAATACAAATGGGTGGCATTCGGCTTGGAAATTGGGTTAATAACACCTCTAACGCATCCACCCCACCCGTTGAGGAGCCAATAAGCACTACACCGGCAGGTTCTGTCTCATCTTTCTCTAATGAGTGTTCCTTTGATAACGTCGTCGCGAGGGTTTTCAAAGGAACCGATGGAGAATTCAAGCGCACTGCTGAAGCTAATACCCTGTCGAGATTTTGTAGTGTCGAGACCAAGATTCGATTTCCTACTAATTTGGCCAATGTGCGATAAAGAGTACCGATCAATGGTGTTGCCCTATCTGCAACAACCACAGTAGGTAAAAGAGATATTTCTGATATTTTATCTAGCCGATTGGAAGTCAAGGAAGCCGACGCAGAGACTGATGATAGATACGCCGAATCAATGATCAGCACTTGTGGTGCTTGATGATCGAAGCATTGGCTTACACTTTCTAAATCTTTTAAGACATGTACATGAATACTAGGATCGTTACCTATCGTCTTCTCTACCGACGCTTTAAACGTATCGCTTGCGGATATCGCGTATACCCACTTAAGGTTTTGCGCTAACGTTGACCCTGCGATATCAGTTTGATTGGCTGCTTCATCAACAAAGCGAAAGTCAACCTGCCCGGTCTTTGGATTAAATCGAATTTGTCTGCCAGAACTGCCCCCGACAGATACCCCAACTATGGGCAATCCATAGTGCGCAAGCGTTTCAAGTGCCACGAGGACATTTCGCTCCCCAATTTGCTGAGATTGCATAAACTCACCATCATTCACCTGCCCGCCGCCTAGCACCCACGCCATTAAGTTCTCTGGATTTGACGATGTATGTTTGAATTTCTTCAGTAAGTTAGGGATAGCACACGTTCCGTAGTCATTAACCTGCTCTCCCATTGCGATAGCGTTTGGCGCAATAGGTAAACGATAATGACACATACCACCACTCTGATTTTCTTGATCCCAGATGCATACAACGACACATGTTCCAACAACGGCGTTAAACCAGATAGGTTTCTGATAAGCGAATTGAAATTCCCCAGAACGAACTTGAATATCATTCATCAGCCGTTCTCTCCAACATGGGTTTCCTGTAAACAGAGACATCAACCAGCTCTAAACCTACATCCATATGCTGCAATGATTCTGTTAATCCAACAAAGAACAGCCCGCCCGGTTCCAATTGACTGACTAAGGCTCGTACTACTTTTTCCCCAGTGCTACGAGGAAAATAGAACAGTACATTGCGCAGAAATATATAGTGAAACTGTATGCCAAATTTTTCGGGGTAATGAATAAGATTGTGTTGTCTAAATTTAATGTTTCTTTTCAAGCTGTCAGCGACCATGAACATGCTGTCATTATGGGGGACCCGTTGAGTGAACTGATGTTGAAACAGTTTGGGAATATCTTCACGTTCTTCATTGGGGTATTCCCCCAATGCACACATATCAAGGCGTTGAGTATCGACATCGGTGGCAAGAATACGATAGTCGAAATTAGCCCGTTCATGTTTAATGGCTTCGCACTGCATGGCCAATGAAAAAGCCTCTTCTCCACTTGAACATGCCGCTGACCAAATGAATGTTTTTTCTGGGCGAGGGTGGTTGATTATATTATCTCGAAGAAAGTGGAAGTGGCGCTTTTCACGAAAGAAAGAGGTTTTATT
This sequence comes from Enterovibrio makurazakiensis, assembly GCF_050336585.1. NCBI lineage: Bacteria > Pseudomonadati > Pseudomonadota > Gammaproteobacteria > Vibrionales > Vibrionaceae > Enterovibrio > Enterovibrio makurazakiensis. Next base: position 77,153 of record NZ_JAKJSE010000007.1, on the reverse strand, counting down.
CGTTGTAACTTGATTGGTAAAAGCGATCAACTCAACACCACTTGCGTCTTGCTGCAGCACCCGCATATATTCGCCAAATGAACTCAGTTTAAGTGCATTCAAGCGTTTATACAGACGCATCTCAAGCATGCTGCGTTTTTCATTTTCCAGCTTTATACCTGCATGCTGAAAAATCAAATTAGAAAAATATGTGAACTCCTGCTGAGTCATACTTTCTGAATTGCCAATACACGACGTTTCAATAGCGTAAGATAAGTTGTGACTATAATTTTCGGAATGCATAAAGCGCGCTCCTAAAACGTCAATCTAGAGCCGATTCCACGCAGCTTGATTATCATTATCTTCCATTTCGCTTGCCGCCTCAGGAGACGGACGAACAGCATTATCGATTTGACGTCGAATCCCCGACAACGATTGCTCTTCATATTTATCCCGCAACTCTGCACTAACCATTGGCTCAGATTCATCCGAGATAGCGGTATCATGCCCACGAAGGAAACTATTCAGGTTTAACACCATTCGGTTTAAGTCTTCTGCCTGTTTGGTAAGCTCTGAACTTGAGCTAGATGCTTGATCTGCGATGGAAGCAGCATGCTGGGTGGCTTTGTTTATGGATTCAACCGCATTGCTAATTTCTTGAATCCCTCGAGCCTGCTCATTGGAAGCATCAAAAATTTTCGAAGCGCCTTCAAGCACCAAGTTTGATTGCTTGCGCGTTTCCGCAACGATGACCAACCCTTTATCAACACGGCATGTATTCTCCTTTGCGATTGATTCAGCCTCACAAATACTTTGCTTTACAATCGCAGAGATATCCGTGGCAGCCTTACCACTCATTTGAGCAAGGTTACCGACTTCTTGTGCAACCACCGCAAACCCGCGTCCATGCTCACCTGCACGTTCAGCTTCGACAGACGCATTAAAAGACAGTAATTTCGTTTGGAAAACGATTTCATCGATAATGGCTGTTTTAGACCCAATCTCACCGATGATTTTTACCAGTTCCGCAATTTTATGATTGGACTCAGAGATCATTTGCATCGCATCATCCAGGCTGGTCATCTTGTTGCCGACCTCTTTGGAAAGGTCTTTTGATTCTTCGGCGTATTGAACATTAATGCGAACCATACCCGAGATCTCTTCGGTACTTGCTGACGTTTCTTCTATGGAGCTCGCTTGACGATTTGATATTTGAGACAAATTCTGCGAAGCATTATCAATGTTGTTAGCAACTGTCGTTAAGCGCCCTGCACTGCTCGACATATTTTTCACTACACTGCTGAATGCCATGCTTAAATCTGATAGCTCTTTCGAGCTAAAAGAGTGTAATCCTTGGAAAATCAACTGAAAAGGACGCATGATTGAGCGGCTAAGCAGCAAAGCGATACAGATAGATATCAACACAGCGACAATCACGCACCCTATCAGCCAGTTGTTAGTAGAAACTACCGCCTCTCGAAGCTCAACCTGACGGTCATGCAATAATGCCTCTTCACTCTCTACAAAGTCGCCAATATGATCCCTGAATTTGTCGAAGAATATCTTACCTCTTGCTTCTGCGACCAAATCAGATATGTCATCCATTGTCTTCGAGTCGCCAATTTGACGACGCTGTTCAATGTTTCGTTCTGATACCTGCACTCTCCACTCGGAAATGACAGACGCTACATCAGCTAACCTCTGAACCTGTGAAGGATTGTCGCTGACTTTCGTTTTAAGATCACTTATCAAGGAGTCGATGCGGTTTCGACCTTCGTTATAAGGCGCTAAATATGCATCCTTACCCGTCAATAAATAACCGCGCATGCCTGTTTCCATGTTTAACGCAGTGGTTTCTATCTGATCAACTTGTTGAAGCACCTGATAAGTATGTTGCACCCACGCTAATGCCTCACGGCTTTGTTCAACATCGACCGAGTTTTCAAGTTTCGCCTCTCTCTGAGCAAGCAATGCTCTCTCTTCCGTCTCGAACGAAGTTATCAACATTCGGAAGCGATCAAAGTACATTTTCCCTTTGTCTTTTTTTATTTCATCAGACAAATCATTCATGGTTTGAGCTGAGCCAATCTCACCTCGAAGTGCAATGGCATTCTCTGTCACAGAGCGTTGCCATTCATTGATGGTTGCCTCAGCTTGCCCTAATAATGCAACTTGAGGAGTGTTATCACTCACTGTTTCCTTAAGCTCATTGATTAGTTGAGTAAATCGTAATTTTCCTTCATTATATGGAGCGAGAAATACTTCGTCACCTGATAACAAATACCCACGCATTCCTGTTTCCATATCTAGCGCAGCATTTACAACATTTAGCGATTGATTAATAACGCGGTGCGTATGATCAACCCATTCATCGGTATCTCGAATCTGTTTAATGCTATTAAAACTGAGCACAGATAACATGACCAGAAATATAAGGCTTACAGCATACCCTAGGATTATTTTTGCACGAAGAGAGAGATTATCGAACATAGCTTATCCCTCATTATCATTTTGAGATGAAATCGCGCTGTGATGACCAATCATTTCCAGTTCCTCTGAGTCCAGCACTTTATGTATATCGAGCAGTAGAACCAAATTATCTTTTGCTTTCGCGACACCTGTAATGTAGTCACGTCTAACGCTATGTGAAATTTCCAAATCTCTTTCTATTTGTTCTTCGTCAAAACCAACCACCTCATTCACATCATCAACAATACTGCCGATAGTTAGATCGTTAACATCGCTAATAACGATGGAGGTTTTCTTGGGTTCATACTCTTTTTCTAATAAACCTAATTTTAACCTAAGATCTATCACTGAAATGATACGTCCTCGAAGATTAATAAGACCTTTAAAAAATGGAGGCACATGAGGAATAGGCGTGACTTTCACTAAGCCAATCACCTCTTTTACTGAGGATAAAGGAATGCCATACTGTTCATCCTCAAGCGAAAAAACAAGATTCTTTTGGGCGGTACGCTTTACAACATTGTTATCGGATGCCGTACTTCCTGCATATTTTGATAAGCATGATGCTTGCTGATCTAATACATTACTCATTGTTTGCACCTCAAATCAGGAGTTCCTTTCCCCCTACTCAATGTTATCGAGCGTGTTGACACATAAGTGCCTAATACCGCTTTTCTTGCAACTGACTAGACAAGTCCAATATTGACAAAACCCTTAGATGTCGCCATTTCTTCAAATAGACTGGCGATCTTTCTTCTGGAAATAGGCTTTCTCATATACCCAGAAGCACCGTAGTATTCAGCCACTTTAATCGGATCAAGTCGCAATTTTTCGCAACCTGTCAAAATCGAGTTTATTTTCCCTTCCACCACTTCGTTATCAATCACTCGATGAGCAATTTTATCTAGAAGGCCCATTTTCTCTTCGATGTCCGCCTCGATTTTCCGTTTTTCTGCCTGGCTAATAGAAATAATACTTTCACTCGAAATGACAAAAATCTTTTTCACTTTTACATTAGCTTTGAGATAGACCAACGCGGACAGACCATCCATGGTTGGCATTCTCAAATCTGTAAGAACAAGATCTACATCTGGGTATCTCTCGACCAAGGCAATAAGTTCCTGTCCATCTTTCGCTTGACCAAGAATCTCAAACGGTCCGAACTGATCTTCGACGGCCTCTAAGGATTTAACGATGCTTTCACGCATGTCCGCCATGTCATCTGCAAAAATAATTTTCATTTTTACCCTTTTATTTCAACGTACCCAAATGGCGTATCAATTATGAAACACATTTTTCAATATAGCTTGGAAAAGCCTGATTTGCTGATGAATGTCTCACTAGTGTAAAAACTAAAGTAGAAGAGGATAATCAGAGGCATTTTTCAACGCTTATAAATGGCTCCACATAGATAGTAGATTGCAGATAGGAAACACAGAGTTAATCGCACAATGAAGGACATACAAATTCACTCATCAAACGGAGTCATTCTCCTTTTACTTGTCCGTGAAATAGCTAACAGCCTCATTAAAACCGTCTAACAATGCCATTGTTACCATACTCTATATTGTTATTTTCTCATTTTGACACAACAACCAATCATTACTTTTTTTTGATTGTCATTCTGACCGTTTATCAAATAACAGAAAACGCAAAGTTATTTTAAATCACTATATTTCAACACTTTAAGATTGGCACATTCCTTGTATGAGTATCCTCAGACTCAAACCAAGGAGATGTCTATGTCTCGCCTATTAACAGCTACGTTACTTGCAACGGTATCGCCCTTAGCGTTGTCGACACCGTTTGATACATGTCCAAGCAAAGCCTACTTGTTTCAGTCAAAGCCCGTTCAGGTACACAGCGTTAATCTTGTGACTGGGTTGACGGCGCTAATCACTAACGATGTAGGTTTGTCGAACGACGGTATCAACGCTGTCGGTTTTGATAACGGCACAGGGGACGGCGAAGGCTTCGAACACAAATACATTTATGGCTTTGAGAAAAGCCGCAAGAAAGTGGTTCGTCTAGACAAAGACTTTAATGCAGATGTGATTGAGGTGACGGGCCTTCCGAACTTCAGCTTTTACGTGGGTGATGTATACGACCGTTACTACTACCTTTACGGCCCAGGCACCGGTTTCTATAAAATCGATTTGACACCGTTAGACACCGATCCAGATGCAACATTAGAGGCAGAAACCATTTCCACAAATGCCCCATTAGGTATTACTGATTTTGCATTTCATCCAGGCAACAACAAACTTTATGCAGTGAAAAACACCAACGGCAAGTTGTTCGAAATAGATACCGACACAGGTGCTGCAACCGTAATTGGCAATACGGGAAAAACAGGCATATTTGGTGCTGGTTACTTCGATGTAAACGGTTACTTCTACATATCCCGCAATAGTAACGGAGACATATTCCGTATCAACCTTTCTGATACCGACAATATCAATAGCCAAAATGTCGAAGCGGAACCCTTTGCAGACGGCCCGAATTCAAACCAAAACGACGGCGCGCGTTGTGAAGATGCTCCCGTCATCGATGAAGATTCCACCATTGATTTCGGTGACGCGCCGGATAGCTACAAAACCCTTCTTGATTCCAACGGCCCTCGCCACCAAACCGGAACAGGGCATTACCTGGGCTTAGTCGCTCCAGACAGTGAAGGCGATGGCTTAATCTCCCCGCTGGATGACAACAAAGCAGGGGTTGAAGATGAAGATGGTGTGGGTTTTGTTACTGCACTCGAAGCGGGAACCACCGCAATCATCTCAGTTCAAGCCTCGGCTACTGGGTATCTCTCCGCTTGGCTAGATTGGAACCAAGATGGCGATTTTGAAGATGCAGGCGAGAAAATTATCAATGATTCTGTCCTAAGTTCGGGTACCAATACCCTTTCTGTCGCTGTTCCAGCCGATGCCGCAGTTGGTTCAACTTACAGCCGCTTCCGATTCTCAGAGCAAGCCGGTTTGGATTACTTCGGCGGTGCAACTAGCGGTGAGGTAGAAGATCACCCCGTGACCGTAGTGAAGACAGGTACAACATTGGTGCATTACCCAAGTGAGCGTGGCTACGCCACCTTAGCCTTTGAAGATAATTGGCCAAAAGAAGGTGACTATGACATGAATGATGTCGTTCTCCGCTTCCGTATAACAGAAACGCTAGACGAAGATAATCAAGCAACACGCATCCTCATCACAGGCTACCTCGCGGCATATGGCGCGGGTTATCACAACGGCTTCGCGATGCGACTTCCTGGCCTCAATTACGTGGATATAAACAATGCTCAGACCACGATGAAGTACAACGGCGTCGTACAAGAGAGTAATGGGTTGGAATCTGATGCCACTGAAGCCATCTTCATTATCTCGGACGATTTAAAACAAAAAGTCCCCGCCGAGTGTAATTACTATCGAACTGCCCAATATTGTCAGGAAGCGATATCGTTTGAATTTGAAATCGACATTTACACTAATGAAGGCGTTAACACCTACGGCCTGATGGACATGCCCTATGACCCATTCATATTCGCCACACCAGGGCCTTATGTGCGTGATGGATTGTGGTATAACCCAGGTCGCGGCCTAGAAATCCACTTGGCTGACCAAGCACCCACTGAGAAATTCGATACATACTGGTACGGATGGTGGTCTGACACGGGTAACCCTGGGGAAAGCCGCTACTTCAAAACATCGGGAAATCTACCGTGGGCGTTGTTAATCAATGACACATGGAAATGGCCTCAAGAGCACGTTGATTTGATATCGGCCTACCCTGAGTTTGCTGGCTACGCTGAAACATCGGGCCTTAACAACACCAGCTGGTATTTGGATGAAAAAGCCACAACAGGCACCGTTTTCGAGCCGGAGGAATAATCATGAATATCTATCCGATTGCAATAGCTTCACTCGCCATACTCTTAACGGCATGTGGTGGTGGCGGTGACGGAGGTTCGTCATCAACAAGCGGGACGACAGTGAATACAGACTCCGCAAGTGTTGGCAGTAGCAACGACTCATCGTCAGGAGGTTCGAGCTCAACCCCCTCTGCCTCTGATAGCGCGCCATCAGCTTCTATCCTAACGGGTGCTAATCCACAAGTGGTAGACATTCCACCCACAGTCTCCAGTGATGCAACACAGATGTCAGAAATGGTGGTGGCAGACAACTTCAGTTACGACCCTGTTATAGCTCAGAGTTTAGAGGTTGATATCACTGCCTATTCGACAAGCCAAGCCTATGTGTCGATTTACGGTGGCTTTGTAGAGAACCCTGATGGCTCCTACTCACCTGACTATAACAGTCGAATTACCGCAAAAACGCTAGAGGGTGGATTCGGTGATGTAGACTACTTACTTGCCGACTCGCAATACTACATGTTGGCAGAAGTATTCTTCTACGACGGCACAACACCGATTCAAATGCGGATAACTAACGAACAAACCGATTGGGTCTGGTAGTTATTTACTGCGTTGAATACAAAGAAAGGGCGGTATAATACCGCCCTTTCTTTTCTAAGAATTTAGTCTAACCATACGTTATATTAGGATTTTTTCACCGCCGCTGTGGTTTCTCGCACCACCAATTTGGCTTCCAACTCCAATTTATCGGTAACCGATTCATGATTTAACTTGGCCAACAAAAAATCGGCCGCTTTTTCGCCCATCGTCCTAGAAGGTACCTGCATTGTGGTAAGCGAAGGGTGAATATGCGACGCCATAGCCACATCATCAAATCCCACAACGGAAACCTCTTCGGGCACCTTCACCCCCATAGACTGACATTCCAGTAATGCCCCCATCGCAATAATGTCATTGCCGCACACAATCGCAGTTGGTCTTGGGGTGGTCGCCAGCAGTTTTCGTAACGCTTGGCGACTTTCTGCTAAATCATAGCGACATTCAATCACGCGCTCATCGCCTAATTCAATACCGCTATTTTGCAAAGTATTCAGACATCCCGCCAAACGATCTTTCGTTCTGTCGTTCAGGCGTGTAATACCGGGTATTGCCGCGAATTCAGTATGTCCAAGCTCGAGCAAGAATTCAGTCAAGCGCGCCGATGCGCGATAGTTATCAAACCCAATACATGGATGATCTAACGAAGGTTTGTATGACCAAGTATATAAATATGGCAGTTGCTTTTTATCTATGATGTCGAACAGCTGAGGATGATGTTCTGCCCCTACCAGCATGAGTCCATCAACGCCTCGAGTAATCAACCTTTCAGCTTGCGCTAATTCTTCATCGACAGAGTAATCAGAACTCGCGATGAACAAGGTATACCCCTTTTCTTGCAAGCGCCGTTGAAATGCTTGAATGCCTTCCGCAAAAATCGCGTTATCTAACGTAGGCACAATCACGCCTATCGTTTTCGAGTGCTGAGAGGCCAACGCTTGAGCAGCGCCATGCGGAATGTAACCGAGTGACTCAATGGCAGAGCGGATAAGCATGCCACGTTTTTCACTCACCGAACTCGGTTTTGCCAAATACCGCGATACGGTTGCCGTAGAAACCCCTGCGGCAATAGCGACATCTTCCGCTGTGGGCGCATCTACAGAGCGTTTTTGTAAGCGCTTACGCGAAGAAGGAATATCTTTCGTCATAACTCGTTAGTTCTTTGACTCGTTATTGAGATTGCAAAACCACAATCTAACTGATTATAGCGTTGCTTAAATTTTTCGCTGCCAAAAACTTGACAGCCTTCCAACTCGCGCACTATTCTCAACAATGTAAGCGCTTACATTTAACATTTACATTACAAGTGTTCGCGAGTGCTATAACTAAAATACGACGGTAAATCGTCTTCTGACCCTTGTGAGGCTAACCATGAGCTCTGTCTTAAACATCAAGAAACGCTACATCCTTCCATTGGTGCTTTTCTCGCTGTACATGCTCAACGTGATTGCCACCAAGGTTCAACTTGCTTCAGGGACTAACGACATTATTCGTGTTAATGACGTGTTTGAGTTCATTTTACTCATTCTTGCTTCATTAACTTTCGTTGTCGCAATGCTACTTGCTGAAAAAGATGCAAGCCAGCATTCGGCAGAATAAGAGCACCCAACGTTCGCCGAAGTATTCGACGTTGATTGGGTAAATAAAACGCAGGAAGGAAGTACATTTATGTCTGTTCACCATAAGGATGACTCCCCACAGAATGCAGAGCGTCGCCGTTTTCTAGAAATCGCTAAAAAAGCAGGTTTCACGGCCGCTGTTGTCGCAGGCGCTTCAGGAGCCTTGTTGACTTCAACAAATGCGCACGCTGCAGCAAATGAAGAGAGAGAACGACAGAAAAGAGCGAAATACACCATGACCATCGCTACGGCGTACATCATCGGTGCCTCCCGCAGTTACCCAATCATGCAGCTGGATTTTAAGGAAAATATCCAGAACATGACGCGAGGTCAGGTTTACGTGAAGCTCGCACCAGGTGGTCAACTCGGTGCTGGCGGAGCATTAGCTCAGAAAGTACAAGCTGGCACGATTCAGGCAGCGCAACACTCACTTTCTAACTTTGCTCCTTTTGCGCCAGCCGTTGATCTTATCAACATCCCTTACTGGTGTGGTGAAAACCAAAAATTCATCAATCTCGTGACATCAAACGCTTGGAAAGAAGAAATTCACCCTCGCGTTGAAGCTAAAGGCTTTAAACCGCTTTGGTATGTGGTTATTGACCCACGTGTTGTCGCGATTCGACGAGGTTTGGAAGGCCCAATTAAGACACCTGACCAGCTTGAAGGCGTGAAATTCCGCGTACCAGGGTCGAAAATTCTTCAGCAAATGTACCGTCTACTGGGTGCAAACCCAACGCCAGTGGCATGGGGTGAAACACCGTCAGCTATTAAACAGGGCGTTGCAGATGCATTGGACCCATCGGTAGAAGCATTGAATGTGTTTGGTTTTAAAGACGTACTTTCGTCAGTCACGTTCAACCGCGCCGTGCCAGACTCACAAGTGTTCTCTTGTAATCTCGAGTGGTTCAACAGCCTACCGAAGGACATTCAGGAAGGCATTGAGTTTGCGAGTGAAGTGACCTCTATTCAGAACCTTGCGAAAGTCCCTGCGGCACGCGCGTATGCGATGGCTGAACTTGGCGATGCAGGTGTTGAATTCTACGCGCCAAATGCGGATGAAATGCGCCAATGGATCGACAAAGCGGGTCACCAGCGTCCAGAGTGGGATGACTTTAAACTGCAACTGGCAGGTTCGAAAGCCACCTTCAATAAACTGCTAGATGCCGCGAACGGCAACAGCCGTTTCTATGTCCACGATGTGTAACGTCTGAGTCACCAAGCCTCTTGGGACTCTTCCAAGAGGCTACTCTCTCGATTTCCACAACGCACGTTGGACATGGCCTATGAAATCTCTACTTAAAAACATTGATGAGAATGGCGAACGCTGGTTGCTTCTTTTCTTCTACACCACGATCGTTATTACCATTGCAATGGAAGTGCTGCGCCGTTTTGTATTCAGCTACTCCTCCATTTGGGGAGAAGAAGTCGCCCGTTACGCGTTTATTTATCTCGCTTGGATCGGTGCGTCAGCGGCTGTTAAAGAGCGTGCACATATCCGCATTGACGTGTTGCTCCACTATTTACCGCAACGTGGTAAAGCCGTCATGTATCTTTTTGGCGATTTGATGACACTTATCGTCGCTGTATTTGCACTTTACTGGTCAATTCACCCGATTGAAGTATCGTTAAAATTCGGCTCAGTCACCCACGGTTTAGGCATCAGCCAAGCGTGGTTCATGGCGGCAGTACCGCTGGGGTTCTCCTTGATGTTGTTCCGACTGGCTCAATCGATCCGTCGCGATACACATAGCCTGATACACGGCACGCCCGTGTTCGAAGGCAACAAGTTGTTTGATTAGGAGAGTGTCATGCTGAATTACTATCAAACAGACGTGGTTGTCGACCTCGGCTGGGAATTTTATGGCCCTGTGATTGGTATGCTAGTGCTGATTGGTCTGGCTGTCCCAGTATGGGTATCACTCGGTCTGGGTTCCATCGCACTGCTCTTTATTACTGACGTTTTACCGTTATCCTTGTTTGGTGAATCTCTCTTTGATGGCATTGATGCTTTCGCACTGATTGCCGTTCCACTTTTCATCCTGACAGGTGATGTGCTGGTTCGTACTGGCCTATCAAACAAGTTACTCGACGTTGCAGAAGCCAGTGTGGGCGGTGCGCGAGCGGGCTTTGGTAGCGCAACGGTTCTCGGATGTGGCTTCTTTGCCTGTATCTCAGGATCTGATGCCGCGGGGGCTGCTGCAGTCGGTCGTATGACCATCGACCGGTTGGTGAAGCAAGGTTACCCGAAACCTTATGCGTGTGCGTTAGTCGCCGCGGGGGCATGTACAGGCATCCTGATCCCGCCATCCATTGCGTACATCATTATTGGCTTAGTGCTGGGTATATCCGCATCGACACTGTTCCTTGCAGCCGCAGTACCCGGGTTAATGGTTATGGGCGCCATCATGCTAACCAACGTCGTGATGAATCGCATTCATGGCTATGAGAACGCAGGACAAGGCTTCTCGTTCAAGCGCTGGATATCGGTGGTTATTGATGCTCGCTATGCGCTCATGGTGCCGTTCGTTATCTTAGGTGGTATTTACTCAGGCATCTTCACCCCAACAGAAGCAGCTGCTATCGCTGTTGTTACCACTATCATCATTGGTCTGTTCCAAGGCACATTGAAGGTAAGTGATTTTCCGAAGATGTTAGAAAGCTCGGCAAAAGTGAATGGCGTTATCTTGCCTATCATCGCGCTAAGCCTTCCATTGGCACAAACACTGGCTGCACTAGACGTACCGCAGGCATTTGTTCAAAGCATGACGTCAATTACGGACAGTCACGTTGCCCTCACGCTCATCATGATCGGCATCTTGATTCTGGCTGGCTGTTTTATGGAAACGACGCCGAACATTCTGATTCTGTCCCCTATCCTGCTGCCGCTGGCACGTGAGATAGGTATGGAAGATGTTCAGTTCTGTATCATGATGGTGACATCGCTGGGAGTAGGTTTCATTACACCACCACTTGGCTTGAACCTCTTTGTGGTATCCGGATTGACAGGGACTTCTGTTTTGAAGATCGCAGCACGATCCGGCCCCTATGTAATATCCATGCTGACCGTCGTATTAATGTTGGCATTTATTCCTGAACTATCACTCTGGGCGCTGGATTAACTCAACGCTACGGAACGGCTCTTAACACTGGTTTAACTCTACAACCCAATGCCTCTCCGGCTTTCCTCAAAAAAGCCGGACAGGAGAGTTGCACCCAAAATTTAACGGAGAAATTATCAACATGGCTGTTAAGTATCTGAAAAAAGCTGAAAAAACCGCAGCAACAGGTGAAGACGACGTTCGTGACATTGTCTCAAACATGCTGAAGGAAATCGAAGCAGGCGGCGAAGAAACCTGCATTGCCTATACAAAAAAATTCGATAACTGGCACGGCGACATCGTTGTATCTCAAACGGAGATAGATGCAGCGGAAGACAAAGTGCCTGAGCAGCTAAAAAAAGATATTCAGTTTGCCTACGAGCGAGTTCGTGACTTTGCACAAGCACAGCTTGCGAGCATGAATGAATTTGAAACGGAGCTTTCCCCCGGTTTGTTCGCAGGCCAACGATTGATCCCAATGCAAGCTGCGGGCTGTTACGTACCAGGTGGGCGTTACTCGCACATCGCATCCGCCATCATGTCTGTCACTACGGCGAAAGTCGCGGGTGTTGACCATGTCATCGCATGTTCACCTCCGGGTCGTGAAGGCGGCATGCACCCAGCGATTTTGTACACATTAAAACTCGCTGGTGCCGACACCATTTTGAACCTAGGCGGCGTGCAAGGCATTGCAGCCATGGCATTCGGTCAGTTCACGGGTCACCCAGCAGACATCCTCGTTGGCCCAGGTAACCAATTCGTTGCCGAAGCAAAACGTCAGCTCTATGGCCGTGTCGGTATCGACATGTTTGCAGGCCCTTCTGAAGTGATGGTGATCGCAGACAAAGATGCCGATCCAGAACTGGTTGCAGTTGACCTTCTCGGTCAAGCAGAACACGGCCCTAACACCCCAGCATGGTTGCTAACCGATTCAGAAGAATTAGCGGAAACCGTGATGAAACGTCTGCCTGAACTGATTGCTGAACTACCAGAACTAAACAGTAAATCAGCAGAAGCAGCATGGCGTGATTATGGCGAAGTGATCATCTATGAAACACGTGAAGAGGCGGTAAAAGTCAGCGATGAATATGCGTCTGAGCACCTCGAAGTGCACGCTGCAGACCTCGACTGGTGGCTTCAGAACCTGCGCAACTACGGTTCACTCTTCCTTGGTGAAGAAACCAATGTGGCGTTCGGCGATAAAACGTCAGGCCCTAACCACATTCTACCAACCAAAGGCGCCGCCAAGTACACCGGCGGCCTCAGTGTCGGCAAGTTCATCAAAGTCGTGACGTATCAACGTTCGTCGATTGAAGCTAGCAAAGATGTTGCACAAGTGACCGCTCGCATTTCACGCCTTGAAGGCATGGAAGCGCATGCTAAAACTGGTGATGCACGTTTAGCAAAATACTTCCCAGACGAGCAGTTCAACCTGAAACCAGAATAAATCGCCACCCATTGATACAACGTTATAAATGGATACAACGTCATAAACATAAGGAAGATGAAATGACAGGCAGTACGTTAAACCACTTATTTGACCTAACCGGACATGTCGCTTTAGTGACAGGCGCAGGCTCGGGCATCGGACAGCGCATGGCGTTTGCCCTCTCCCAAGCTGGCGCTAAGGTTCTTCTGGCTGGCCGCCACGTAGAAACCTTGTCACAGACCGCTGCGCTTATCGCGGGGTCAGGTGGTGATTCCGCGGTGGTTGTCGTGGATTTAACGAAACGCGATACCTTGCCTGAGTTCATTGCCAAAGCCTCTTCACATTTCGGCGCACCTGACATCTTAGTCAATGCGGCGGGGGTGAATTTACGTCAACCAGCGGATGACATTTCCATCGAGAGTTGGGACAAAACTCTTCATCTCAATCTCTCGGTGCCCTTTTTTCTCGGTAAAGCCTGCTTGCCAGGCATGCTCGAAAAAGGGCACGGAAAAATCATCAACATTGGTTCACTGCAATCGTATCGCGCCTTTGCCAACTCGATCGCCTATGGCGCGTCGAAAGGCGGCGTGGCCCAACTCACTCGCGCCATGGCAGAAGCATGGTCGAACCAAGGTGTCACAACTAACGCGATTGCACCAGGCTTCTTCCAAACGCCGCTAACCCAACGCGTTTTTGCGGATGACGCTCTCGCGCAACATCACGCAGGCATGACAGCAATCGGTAGAAATGGCGAATTAGAAGATTTTGATGGCCTGACGGTGTTCTTGGCGTCACGCGCCTCAGATTACATCACAGGCCAGATGATCTCACTTGATGGTGGCTACACAGCGAAATAGCTGCATGTCGAAACCTAGCGTTCGACTTAACGCGAAAACATGAAAGCAAACGCAACGACCAAAAGGAAAGCACGATGAAAGCACTGGTGTATACCGGAGAAAAATCACTGACCTATATCGAAGACGCAGAGATGCCAACGCTTCGAGATGACGAAGTCTTGGTGCAAATCAACGCCGTCGGCATTTGTGGTTCAGATCTTCATGCTTACCTCGGTCACGATTCTCGCCGCCCTGCCCCACTGATTTTGGGGCATGAAGGCGCAGGCTTTGTTCGCGGCGCAGACAACACCGGCAATCGCGATCTTGATGGTCAAGCCGTGGTGATCAACCCACTGGTGAGCTGCGGTCATTGCAGTTACTGCCGAACGGGTTTTGAAAACCAATGTGGAAGCCGCGAAATCATTTCCATGCCACCAAGACAAGGCGCATTTGCCGAGTACGTTGCCATTCCAAAGCGCAATCTCGTGCCTGTGCCTGAAGGTATGTCAATGGCAACCGCTTCGCTCGCCGAGCCCATTGCAACGGGCTGGCATGCAGTGACCAAAGGCGCGAATTTAGTGAATCGTCCTTTGGTAGAAAGCAAAGCATTAGTGTATGGCGGCGGTGCAGTGGGGCTTGCAGCTGCGCTTTCTTTGTACGCACAAGGTTGTCGTCAGATATTCCTTGCTGAAACCAATGAGCTGCGCCGAGAAACAGTAAAAACCACCAGCGTTTGTACCGTATTCGACCCGCTTTCTAACCCTCTCGTTGCCAGTAACAGCATCGATTTAGTGGTGGATTGCGTGGGCAACAAACATACCCGTATGGGGTCATCCGATGCCGTTAAACCCGGTGGAGTGATTGTCCATGTGGGTTTGCAAGACAGCATTGAAGGGCTTGATGTACGCAAATTCACGCTACAAGAAGTGACCTTCACAGGAAGCTACACCTACACCATGCAAGATTTCCACGCCACCGTGGAAGCCATGCATAACGGCGCGTTAGGCGCGCTGGACTGGATTCAAGAACGCCCGCTCAGTGAAGGTGCGGACGCTTTTGACGACTTACTTAACGGACGTATAGCCGCTGCCAAAGTCGTGCTGCGGCCCGAAAAGTAACCCAAGAAAAGAAAGATCGTTTTATTCAAAAGGAGATGAAAATGCAAAAACCAGATTTTCTCGTCCACGATTCGACCGACTCCGTTGGCGTGATTGTGGTTGAGGGCTTAGAAGCTGGCCAAACGCTTGTTGGATGGGTGATGGACACGGATGCAACCATCGAAGTACTTGCACTAGATGCAATCCCTCTGGGGCACAAAGTCGCGCTAAACGACATTAAGGATGGCGACACTATCCTGAAGTACGACAACGACATCGGTAAAGCAATCGCAGACATTGCCAAAGGCGGCCATGTTCACGTTCAAAACGTTAAAACGAAGAGGTGGTAAGCCATGAGCAACTATAAATTTATGGGCTATCGCCGCGAGAATGGCCGTGTTGGTGTACGTAACCATGTCATCATTCTCCCATTGGACGATTTGTCGAACGCAGCATGTGAAGCCGTTGCAAACAACATTAAAGGCACGATGGCCATTCCACACCCATACGGTCGCCTTCAGTTTGGGGAAGATTTAGAGCTTCACTTCCGCACCTTGATTGGTACAGGTTGTAACCCGAACGTAGCAGCCGTGGTTGTTATTGGTATTGAACCTGAGTGGACAGCACGTGTTGTTGAAGGAATTGCAGCTTCTGGTAAGCCAGTTCAAGGCTTTGCAATCGAGCAGAACGGCGACATCAACACCATTGCTTCTGCTTCACGTGTTGCGAAAGATTACGTTCAAGCCGCCAGTGAAATCACCCGTGAAGAGTGTGATGTTAGTGAGCTATGGATCTCCATGAAGTGTGGTGAGTCTGATACCACATCAGGTCTAGCCGCTAACCCAACCGTGGGCAACCTGTGTGACAAACTGTCTGCACAAGGTGCAACCCTGTGTTTCGGTGAGACCTCAGAACTAACAGGTGCAGAGCAAATTTGTGCGACGCGAGCTGTTTCACCTGAAATCGGTGAGAAGTTCTTGAACACATGGCAAGCGTACATGGATGAGGTTATCGAGCCACACAAAACCTCTGATTTGTCTGACAGCCAGCCAACCAAAGGGAACATCTTAGGCGGTTTAACCACCATCGAAGAGAAGGCGTTCGGTAACTACCAGAAAATCGGTAAACACACGCAGTTCGTTGATGTGTTGACGCCCGCTGAGCGCCCAGCAGCAGGTCCAGGTCTGTACTTCATGGACACCTCTTCTGCAGCAGCAGAGTGTGTGACCTTGCAAGCCGCAGCAGGTTTTGCCGTTCACCTCTTCCCTACGGGTCAAGGTAACGTTATCGGTAACCCGATTGTGCCTGTTATCAAGATCACTGCGAACCCACGTACCGTGCGTACCATGGGCGAGCACATCGATGTTGATGTATCTGGCATTCTTGCTCGCGAATTGAACATGGATTCAGCGGGTGATGCGCTGATCGACATGACACTTCGTACAGCAAACGGCCGTTACACGGCAGCGGAATCTCTTGGTCACCGTGAATTCGTACTGACTAAGCTTTACCGAAGCGCATAAGCGTTCCCGCAGTGCATAAGCCTTCGGCTTAAATCGCACAGTGAGTATGACGCTGGGGTAACCCAGCGTCTCTTTTCTTCCGTTTTTTTACACCGGAGACGGACATGCCTGTGTACATCAACCCAACAGATGCCAAAGCGCTCATCGTCCAAGCACTGGAAAACGTCGGTGTGACGTCACCCAATGCAACCTCAGTCGCACATGCTCTCATTCAGGCAGAAATTGACGGACAGCCCGGTCATGGTTTGGCTCGTCTTGCCGCCTACATTGATCAGGTGACTTGCGGCAAAGTCATTGGAGATGCAGTTCCCAAAGTCGAAACGCCAAAGCCGAGTGTTTGTAAAATCAACGCAGAGCTAGGCTTTGCTTTCCCAGCCATGGATAAGTTGGTCAGCTTGCTACCTGCGATGGCGAAAGCACAAGGCATTGCGCTAGGTACGGTTTATCGTTCTCATCATTTCGGCCAAGCAGGTTATCACGCTGAGCGTATTGCCAAACAAGGCTGTATTGCCCTGATCTTCTCTAACAGTCCAAGCGCCATTGCGCCATGGGGTGGTAATACAGCAATATTTGGCACCAATCCGATTGCATTTTCTTGCCCTCGACAGGGCGTTCCCCCGCTCGTGATAGACATGAGCCTAAGTAAAGTGGCACGAGGAAAAGTGCTACTTGCGCGGAAAAAAGACGCCCCAATCCCAGAAGGTTGGGCCATTGATTCCCAAGGCAACCCGACCACCGATGCTAATGCCGCCATCGCAGGATCGATGCTTCCTATTGGTGATGCAAAAGGTGCAGCGTTAGCACTCATGGTTGAAATACTGTCAGCAACGCTCACGGGGGCGCTTTACGGTTACGAAGCCTCCAACTTCTTTGATACCGAAGGAGGTCCACCCGCGATAGGACATTCAGTGATCGCCATTGATCCCTCTGTTTCTGGAACATTCATTGCACCATTGTTTGCGGAAAGGCTAGAAGCCTTGTTTTCCACGATGTGCGAGCAAGATGGTGTCCGTTTGCCCGGAGAGCGACGTTTACGCCAACGTGATCGAGTACTCGAAAAAGGGCTAGCTCTAACAGACGCTGCATTCAAAGAGTTAAATGATTTAGCCCACCCTAAGAAATCACTATAAAAACAAATACTATTAATAACATGGAGCGTTATTCATGACATCAACCACCAAGCAGCGCCTTCCAAATTGGCAGACCATAAGCCAAAGCTGTCGTTCACTGGCACCCGGACTACTGCTTTCTGTCACTGTTGCTGCGGCGGCGACATTTCTTTCTGCGCATTATGGTGCACCTCAAATGCTGTTTGCCCTGTTACTGGGCATTGCTTTTCACTTTCTGGCTAATGATTCAAAATGCCAACCGGGTATTGAATTTGCTTCCAAAAAAGTCCTCCGCTTTGGCGTCGCCTTATTAGGGCTGCGCATTACCATGGAAGAGATGACCTCACTCGGTTGGGAAATGCTAGTCTGGGTGGCTTGTGGTATCGCGCTCACTATCACCATTGGTATGTTGGTCGCTAAAATACTTGGGCGACGCGTACAATTTGGCGTGCTAACAGGTGGCTCTGTCGCCATATGTGGCGCATCGGCGGCACTCGCGATTTCCGCGGTTCTTCCCAAACATCAATACAGTGAACGAAACACCCTGTTTACCGTTATCGCGGTGACCGCTTTTAGTACCATCGCCATGGTGATTTACCCGATCTTCGTCAACATATTGGGCTTCGATGACCGACTCGCAGGTATCTTCATCGGCGGAACCATTCACGATGTCGCGCAAGTGGTAGGTGCTGGTTATTCCATTTCCCCGCAAGCCGGCGAGTTTGCCACTATCACCAAGCTGTTACGTGTTGCTCTCCTTGTACCCGTCATATTGGTCATTTCTCTGTATTTTCGTAGCCACCCGGAACAAACGGGCGGGAAATCAGACATTCCATTACTGCCATTCTTCGTTATCGGCTTTTGTATTTGTGTCGCCATTAACAGTGCCCATATCTTGCCTGAAACGGTGACAAGTACTCTGTCTGGGCTGTCTTCATGGTGTCTGGTTGCTGCGGTTGCTGCGTTGGGCATCAAAACCTCAGTGAAAAAACTTTTCACCATAGGTTATGAACCCATCCTGATGGTGGTCATTGAAACTGCTGCTATTGCAACATGGGTATTGATAGGAATTTATTGGCTCGGCTAATACGTACTCATTCTTAGAAGGATTGTCTGGCGCTACCCATACGTGGCGCTTCAGGCAATCTTCCTTTCTCGCCCTTCTTTCTATCTCTTCCCGTCATTCAGGCTGTTACTACTGTAGGCACTTATCGCGCCATTTTCAGAGTGAGAGCTAGGATCTTCCCTTTCCATATGAGCCCTCTAAGTATAAATTTTTGTTATCAATAAGATAATTATTGATAATTTTTACAGAACAAAAGATCTCCCTATACTCTCTCCATCGAAACAAATTACGAGTACTAACGTAAAACAATACGCGTACCTGTTATCAGAATTACTAGAGAGTAACGTCATGAAAATGAATCACATAGGCATTATGGTCGGCAACATGGACAAAGCGGTTGAGTTTTACACCAACGCACTGGGTCTTAGCATTGTCATGGGTAACACCAAAGTCATTGAAGAACGCGAAACCGCGATTGGTCGAATGTGTATTGCAGTATTTGGTGACGGTTTTAAGGGCTTCAACATCGCGCATCTTGTCACCACTGATGGGATTGGCGTTGAGCTATTCGAAATGAAAGAGCGCCAAGAGCGTCATGTTGTTGATTTCACACGTTTAGGTATTTTCCACTTCTGTTTACAAACAGACGATTTCCACGGCGTGATCGAGAAAGTCAAAGCATTTGGCGGTAAAGTCCGTATGGATATCATGCGTTACCACCCAGAGGACGACAGCAAGCAAGCGAAAATGGTGTATTTGGAAGACCCGTTTGGCAACCTGTTCGAGCTTTACTCTCACACTTACGAAGAAACATACGCAACGGATTACGAGTAATGGCTAGATAGGAAAAAGCCCCTTGAGAGATTCTCATGGGGCTTTTTCTACTGAGGGCTTAATATTTTGGTTTCAAATATTGGTTTCAAATATTGGTTTCAAATCTAGGTAAATCTAAAGGTTGAACCTAAGTTTATTCCTGTGCTTGCAGCGAGCGTTTCACATTCTTTTTTATCGTCGCCATCAAGTCTTCAGGATTAGAATAGGCGTAGTAGTTCACCACCACCTTTTTTTCTCCTGCGGTAATCACTATTGAAAAATCATTCGACTTAGAGTCAGTCACGTCCGTCCAATGAATTTTTGTTTTCCCTTTCGAAATAAACGCATCATTCACGACAGTATTCTTTGAATCAAACACCCAAAACAACACTACAAAAATGGCGATAAACGCCATTACGCCAAAGAGTAAGGCTTTCAAGGCGCTTACGTGTTCATCAGCAAACACAAGTTGTAGGTTAAACACAGCAAAAGCAACACCGACCATCACAATGACAAATGACAATGGCTTGTTGAGCACCGCCACATTTTCCGTTTCGCTGGTCACTTTTTCACGCAATTCCAATGTTCACTCCTTAAATCGTCTACACCACGTTTTGTAACAAGAGATCACCACAAACAATCCCCTTTTTCCATGCAAATGCCTATTCCAACTCCAATGGCACGAGGATCGGGCAGTCACACCAATCAAAATGCCCAAACGGCCTGAACAATCAAAAGGCAGCTACCATATTCAGTCGGTTTGGGTCTCAAGTGAGACTAAACGGAAACATAGCACTAGGCAACGCTTGTCTGATACTGAGAGTGTTAGCAAGTATGTTACTTAAAATTCATCAACCTATCATGCCTGCCAAACTACACAGCACACAGATTCCTTCCTACACTCTTAACATTGATACAAATAACGCTAGGACGGATAAAACTGTGCTTGAAACGTGGATGCAGAAATTTGAGAACTACGCTCTGATAAAAAAACTAACCGTCATTCTTTGCCTTATCGGCCTCGTGCCCACCGTCATTACTGCCGCCATTGGCCTATACAGCTCTTGGGCTTCCATGGAAGCCGAGAAAAGTGATGCACTCCAAGCCATTGCGCATTTAAAAGGTGATGCGATTGAGAGCTACTTTGATAACAGCCATCGCGTTGTCCTAAGCATTGCGCAAAGCCCGATGACACTGGCCGCAGCCCCTGCCTTCAATAATACCTTTACCCTTTATGGTGATTCTCTGCCGCAACAATTTTCCGACATTCAGCGTTTCTATCGAAAAGATTTTCTATCTAAATTTGAGTCCCATGCTAACAACTTGCCTGATGTTGAGGCTGTGGCTGACAACCTCAGCCCAAAAGCTTTGGCGTTTCAACATAACTATATCGTGAATAATCCAAACCCATTAGGCGAAAAAGATCTTATGCGCCAAGGGGGGAATCAAGAGTACGACTTTGCTCACCGCCGTTTTCATTCCGACTTTAGAAACTATGCCAATGACTTTGGTTTCTACGACATTTTTTTGGTCGACATAACCACAGCAAATGTTGTGTACTCCGTCTATAAAGAAATTGATTACGCGACGAACTTAGACAATGGCCCCTTCGCCGATTCAGGGTTAAGCAAGGCATTTTCAATGGTACGGAATCAAGTGTCTTCTGGAGAATCCGTGGATACGGTATTCGTTGACTACCAGCAGTATTTCCCTTCCTACAATGCACCGGCAAGTTTTATTGCTGCACCTGTTTATGATAATGGCATCGCCATTTCCGTCATCGTTGTGCAACTGGCAACCGATCAAATTTCTGCCGTCATGAGTAAAGATTATGGGCTTGGGGAGACCGGAGAATCCTTCATTATTGGCTCAGATAAGCGCTTACGATCAGACACCTTCCATAATGAATCACTGACGGTAGACGGTTCTTTCAAAAACAACCTCACCCTCGACACTGCCTCTATTAATGCCGCACTCGCCAGCCAAACCAAAGAGCCTGATGCCGCTCTTCACGGCGACAACTATCAAGGAGAATCGACACTTACACTCTATCAAAAAGTGGCTATTTCACCCGATATTGAATGGCTCGTTGTCGTAGAGCAAAGTGAAAGTGAAGCGCTCTCAGCGGTGAATACATTAAAAATCATCTACCTTTTTGTTGTCATTATCATGATTTCTTTAGTGTTATTCACCGCCAAAACATTTGGGCTACGGATCTCACGGCCCATACAAGATTTATCTGCCTTTATTCTTTCCCTGCGTCAGCATTGGAATTTCTCTAGCCGCGCCGAAGTGCACAGCAAAGACGAGACAGGCCAAGCGGCGGAAGCGCTCAACACCATGCTTGCCTCACTCAATGGCGCTGTAGGTTGTATATCGGACACCATGAGTGGTTTGTCTCAAGGGGATTTTTCACAGCGTGTCGACACGGATATGGCGGGCGATCTTCTCGTGTTGAAACAAAGTATCAATCAGTTTGCTCATAAAATCGAAATCTCCGTCAAAGATATTGGAAACGTCATGGCGAAGATCGAACAGGGTGATTTTAAAAGCCGCGTGGTAGTCGACGCTCAGGGGCAACTGGCCACACTAAAAAATCAGGTTAACAGCTCAGCTGCGACCACCGCTGCGTTTATTGACGACGCAAAAATGGTCATGGGGGCATTGGAAGTGGGTGACTATAACCGCAGAATAACCGCCCCAGCGGCTGGCGACTTAGCCTCCCTTAAGGAGTCTATTAACCAGTCCATCGACAATACTGAAGGGATCATCGTTAATATCTGCGACGTCATGGCGTCCATGAGTGAAGGGAAATTTGGCCAAACCGTCGCGCTAAACGCCCATGGAAAAATGAACGAAATGAAAGTGGCAGTCAATGGCGCCTCCACAACCACGGGTTCAGTGTTTAACAACATCGTTTCTGTGATGGAAGAAGTATCGAGCGGAAATCTATCAGCACGTTGTAATACACACAACGTATCAGGCGACTTACTGCAATTGGCCACGTCGGTAAACCAATCAGCAGAAAACATTGAGCATGTTCTCACTCACACCCGAGAAGTACTCGATAAATTAGCGCAAGGTAACCTAAAAGACAGCTTTTCACTCGAAGTAAACGGTGACTACCAAACACTCAAATCCGGTATTAACCAAACCATCATGAGTTTGGCAGACATGGTTCATGAAATTCAAGGCACGGCATCTACCGTCACGCACCAATCTGAAGAAACCTCAGCCGAGGTATTAGGACTCAATCAGCAAATCGACACACAGGTGAAGCACCTCAAAGATGTTTCTACACTCATGCGGGCCATGCGCAGCAATATTGATGAAGCTCTCGATCATGCCAATGTCTCCGTCACGGTTTCTCAAAAAGCTCTCGACCATGCAAAAGAGAGTGAAGTGTTAGTTAAACAAATTGATGCCGCCATGATGTCAATAACGGACTCGAGTCGTAAGATGCAACAAATCATCAGTACGATTGAAGGCATTGCCTTTCAAACCAACTTACTCGCTCTCAATGCCAGCGTAGAAGCGGCGCGAGCAGGTGAACAGGGACGCGGATTTTCTGTAGTAGCCGCGGAGGTGCGCAACCTAGCTCAGCGCAGCGCTGAAGCCGCTAAAGAGATTTCGGCTCTGATTATTGAATCCGATGAGCGCATTGTTCTCGGCGTCGAACAAGTGAGTTTATCCGGCGATTTGCTCAATAAAATCACCCACTCAAACAATGAGGTTTGTGCTAACTTCGACCGCGTTAACATCTCGATCAAAGCGCAGTTTGAGAGGGTTAATGATGCCTCACAAGGCGTTGAAGGTGTCGGAGATAGCATTCAACAAAGCGCACAAACACTGCACCGGATTAACGACAACATGGACGGCGTAAGCGGACAAGCAGAAAGCCTCAATGTCATGATTGGACGGTTTAAGTATTGAGCTAGGGACAGTGATTGATGGCATAGAAAAACACTGGGTGATTCACTATCACTCAGTGCTTTTTTGAAGCCTAGACCATGATTTTACAACGTTTCGCTTATTTTCTATCTCGTATATTTGCTATCTCATATATTTGCAATCTCGCCTGATAGCTAGGAAGACAGCCGGAAATCGTCCATTAAGCGAGCGTCTTCGCCAAGAATCGCGTCAGAGCTACGTTCACCAACTCAGGTTGTTCAAGGTTACTGATATGCCCAGCTTTTGGGATCAACACAAACTCACTTCCGTCTATCGCATCATGCAATAACATAGACTCAAGCGGCGGACGGGGTTTGTCTTCTGCACCGACCATGATAAGCGTTGGCAACGTGAGCTTTTCAATGTCATCAAAGGTATCGCGGCGATCAAACACCATTCGACCAACCTGCACAATCGCTTTTGCTTTCTCTCCCGACAGCGCAGATAACATCTCTTTAAATCCAGCAACGAGTTCAGGGTTTTCTTGCTCGGCGTCATTAGCAAAAAACAGTGGCGTGATGGCATCGACCATTTGCGGCGGCACCATTTCTAACTGCTCAATGGTATCGAACATGGCCACGTATTTTGCCTTTGCGACTTCGGGTTCATATCCAACGAATGTATCCATTAACACCAATGCGTTCACTCGGGTTGGGGCTTTAAGCACTAACTCTGTTCCCCACATTCCGCCCACTGACAAACCCACCAGCGCGAATTGTTCTACGTCTAGCGAGTCCATCAAGCTCAGCACATCGTTGGCATAGTCAATTAACGTAGTGGTTGAATCAGGAGCGGCGTCAGATTGTCCGTGAGCCCAAAGGTCAGGCACAATGCAACGGTATTGCTTACTCAGAGCGTCAATCTGAGGTTTCCACATGGCGCTGTCCCACAAGTAGCTGTGTCCAAACAACACAACAGGACCATCACCCACATCTAAATACGACATGTTTCTGCCGTTTATCTGAATCTTATGCATTTTATATCCCTGCTAATTATTTCGTGTACACCGAAACTTCCGGTAGTAGGCGGGTAAAACACCCTCAACGCTGACAATATTGCCCACATTGGCACGTTCAAGTGAAGGTCGCCAGTTCGATATTTTATCTGGCTTCATTGTCTAAGCAAATTGTCTGCGTTGAGTCTGAGAGACTCCATGGGGATGAACCGCTCATCAATTCCCACGCCATAATTCTTCCTTTCACCATGTACGGTATAAAGATTTTGGGGTCGCTCTTAAACCATTAAGTCCAAGATAGTTAAACGTTCATCACTGCAAACTTATGATTTTGCAGACATGCATGAACTCTACCACGTAACGCCCTAATTCCTTATAAATCTGTCACTGCTAGACACTAAAATAGCCCTTGATTAAACATGAAATTTCTATGATTCAAAGACAACTCAGTGAGTGGTTAGCATACAAGAAAACGGGGGCTGAGACGCCTCAAGCAGTATTGTAAAAGCATCCTCGCGGCTCGAATATACTCAATCGACCAGAACATGCCCATTCAGAGTGGTCTCAACGATGGAATATTAATGCGAGCAGACAGAATGTGACTTATAGAGCATTGTGTAGTTTCACTCAAAACCACTATTTGTTCGTTGCGAAAAAGAATCACGCCTGTGATAACCAGGTCTAACAAAAAATAACTGACCACTGTAGGTCTCATTGTCGCAACGTAAGCCTGAATGAGTTTATGTTATGGTTTCACTCACGTTGATAAGGTCATATGCATTCCAGAATACAACATCATTCAAAGTGTCATCTGGATGGCTAATAAGCTTTCTATTTAATTATTTTTATTCCTTAAAAATATGATTATTCCACTTACGAAATATATTCATTGGTTTACTGAGATGGTATTTAATGGACAATGATTCAAGTTTTAATCGAATGGATTCTGATGGTTTTTACCTGCTAGAAGATATTTTACCTGCCGCGCAAGCGGGAGATTCAGAGGCACAGTTTAACGTCGGTCATATCTATGAGTCAGGAGAAGAAACACCACAAGACTATGAGTTAGCTGCATATTGGTATGCGCAATCCGCGAATCAGAATCACCCTTCCGCTCAATTCGCATTAGGCCAGTTGTTTCATCAAGGCAAGGGTGTTGAAAAGAACCCACAGACCGTTTTGCTCTGGACACGAAAGGCTGCCGATCAAGATCTACCAGCAGCTCAAGCTTTTCTCGGCTATTTGATCATGAGAGGCCTAGGTGTTGAAGTAAACGAAGCAGAGGCTTCAAAGTGGTTTTGCAAAGCAGCATTGCAAGGCGATGCGTATGCACAAGATTCATTGGCAAGATGTTATGAGCATGGCCTAGGGTGTGATCAAAATATTGATGAAGCATTATATTGGTTTGATTGCGCAATAAATCAATCTTATTGCCCTTCAATGATGAGATTGGCCACTATCTATCGCTATGGATTGGGCGTAGAAGAATCTTTAGAAAAGGCGTTCTATTGGTATGAACAAGCTGCGAAATTAGATGATGAAGATGGCTTATTGGCCTTAGCCGATTGCTATGCCTACGGAATTGGTGTTGAAGAAAACGAACCGTATGCCTTCGAAATAATCCGACGACTTGCAAATGAAAACCATCTCGAGTTCATGTTACAACTTGGCCTTTATTACCGTCAGGGCATTGGTGTCGAGCAAAACACCCACCAGGCGCTTGAATGGCTTCATAAAGCTGCCAGTCAAAACCATATTAACGCGATATTTCATATTGGGTATACCTACAGCCAAGGAATAGGTATTGATGTTAATGAAACGCTAGCCTGCGAGTGGTATTTGAAAGCAGCTGAGATGGGTCACAGCTGGGGGCAATTTAATCTCGGTTTGAACTTTAGCAGAGGCCTAGGGTTAGCTCAGAGTGATGAGCAAGCAACACACTGGTATCGCCTATCCGCCAAACAAGGGAATAGTTGGGCACAGCACAATCTAGGTTGTGCCTATTTAGAGGGTAAAGGCGTTGAAGCTAGTAGCTATTTGGCTCATTTGTGGTTACGACGCTCCGCAGAGCAAGGGTACCCCGAAGGTCAATATAGCCTGGCGCAGTTCTATTCTAGTCAGCCCGACAGCGAAGACCATGACGAAGCCGCCCTATTTTGGTGGACCGAATCTGCCAAGCAAGGCAATAGAAGTGCACAATATGCACTAGGATTTTATTTCGCAAATCGCGATGATGCAGAGAAAGACCACCTATCGGCTGCACATTGGTATCAATTAGCCGCTGACCAAGAATGCAAATCTGCACTCAATAACCTTGGTGTACTCTATCGAAACGGTTCAGGTGTCGAACAAGATACCACCAAGGGGCGTGCTTTATTCCAGCAGGCGGCGGAGCTTGGCAACTCAATTGCTGCATGCAATCTAGGTAACGCTTTCGAAACAGGCCTAGGCGGTGAAAAAAATCTAGAAAAAGCGAAACATTGGTATCAATTCGCTTTAGATCAAGGCCATTTACCCGCGGCTGCAGACTTGGCTAAGTTATATTTTCATGATCTAGATGATATCGAGACATCCAACAGTTTGCTTCCTAAAGCGGTCGAGTCCGGTGACTTATGGTCCTACAACCGACTGGGGGTGATTCTGCTCAATGGTGATGGGCTCACCAAAGACCCCGAGCGAGCATTAACATTGATTCAATATGCTGCAGAGAAAGAATATCAACACGCACAACGTAACTTAGGTCATTGCTATTATAATGGCGATGTTATTGATCAAGATATACATCAAGCCGTGCATTGGTATGAAAAATCCGCAAAGCAAGGCAACTTAAAATCGCAGCTCATGTTAGTGCAAATCTATCGTGATGATGAACAACTTCGCGATCCTCAATTGGAATTATATTGGTGCAAATTAGCCGCTGATTTAGGCGATATTGATAGTCAATTTAACTTAGGCATCGCGTATCATAACGGTTCAAATGTCGAAGCTAATCTTGAACAAGCTATACATTGGTTTTCGAAGGCTGCAAAACAAGATGATATGGAAGCCCAGTTTAAACTCGCTTGCCTGTATCTAGATGAAGAGCACGTTGCCAACCCTGATTTGGGGAGTAAATGGCTGACACTTTCTGCAAACCATGGCTTCGCCAAAGCTCAACTCAGACTAGCACTTGAATACTTAGATGATGAAACGCCAGCATATGATCTTGATTTGGCGATTCGATGGCTAAAAACCTCTGCGGAAAACAACCATGTGCCTGCTCAAATCACACTAGGGGAGCTTCTGCTCGATTCAGAATGTGATGCATTTGACCCTGAGGCTGGGTTTTCATGGATAGAGCTCGCAGCCACCAATGGCAACGCCAGAGCACAATTTCTTTTAGGCTGTTATTTTGAGGATGGTGAGCACTGTGATCAGGATGAATCAAAAAGCTATCAATGGTTTTTAACCAGTTCTCAAAATGATTATGTGGACGCTCATCTAGCGCTCATTAAGTGCTATTTGCAAGGCATTGGCACAGAGCAAGATAATGAAAAAGCGTTTGCTTGCGCACACGAAGCCGCAAACCAAGGTAGTGAAGCAGGCCAGTACATTTTAGGCCGATTCTATGATTCAGGCCTTCACGTAGAGCAAGATATGGACCAAGCCATATATTGGTATCAACTGGCCGCTGAGCAAGGATATCAAAAAGCGAATGAGCAATTGCAGGCTTTACTTGAACCCGATATAAAATGACGCTGGCTTTTCTCAAAAAGAAGTCTTGTCCGTTTCGTATTGCAATGACCAAATATGGTGCCAAATAGACGACAAACGCGTTGGCACCATATTGCTGCCATTAAACATAAATGGGCAAGATGCCGCGATCTTTCACTTTCCTTATCGCTAACTGGGTATGTATGTCTTTCACATTCTGTAGGCATTGTAGCTTGCGAGTAAATTGCTCGTAGCCAATCAAATCTTTGGCGACCACCTCCAGCAAATAATCGTATGTGCCGGATACCACATGGCAACTCACCACTTCCGGCATATCTCCTATTGCTTGCTCAAAGTCATCCACAGACGTGACTTGATGGTTGTTCAAACTCACTTCAACAAACATGGTCATGGCAATGCCAATTTTGTCGCGAGACAGTGAGGCATGGTAACCCGCAACAATGTTATCTTTCTCAAGGCGCTTAATACGTCGCGCACACGGTGACGCTGACAGGCCTACCAAATCCGCTAACTCTGCCGTTGTTAAACGAGCATCTTTCTGCATCAAGTCCAACAGCTGCTTATCAATACGATCCATTTCCCACGCGCCGATTTCCATTAATAATTAAGATAATAATAGCGGATTCCATCAATACATACTGATAACAAGCGCAAGATTGCCTCCAAACACTCAAAGGGTTGCCAGATAATAGTCCCTTCAGATAATGAGAAGGAATGGACTCATTCATGTCAGCAAAGCCCTTATCAGCGAACCCGACACTAGCGGATTCTCCAGCATCGACTCACGCCATACCAAGTGCCCGCCAATCATCAAAACGCCGAGTCACTGGCTACCTTGCTATGTCTATCACCTTACTGCTTTGGGCGGGCTTTTTCCTATCACTGAAAGGGGGTGCGAATGCTGATTTTCTTCCGGCAGATCTCGCCTTAATGCGATTTCTTGTGCCTGCGGTACTCCTTTCACCTTTTGTCTATAAAGCGCGTTACGAGATTGCAGCTATTCCGTTTAAGTATTTACTCTGTATGTTTGTTGGCAGCGGTCTGCCCTATTTGCTCGTGGCAAGTTCAGCGATGCAGTATGTGCCCGTTTCTCATGGTAGCGCCCTCGTACCAGGTACATTACCGCTGTTTGTGACCGCAATTGCCGTGGTCGTGTTTAAGCAACCGCTAAGTACTCATCGCGTAGCTGGACTCATCGCCATTGCTATTGGAACTGCATTGTTTCTGGCAACCAGCATCGGCGAGAACTACGATTGGCTTCAGTCAAAAGGGCACATTTTGTTTCTGGTGGGTAGTGCAATGTGGGCAACGTTTACTATTTGTGCACGTGTCGCTAACCTAAATGCGCTCGCGTGTTCAGGGATATTGGCCATCCTTTCTTGCTTGGTGCTCGTTGTCGCTATTTGGGTTGGCTGGCTGCCCAGCGTATTGAACGATACGCCGATGGTGAATTGGCCCTGGAAAGCAGTACTTAGTCATACCTTTTTACAGGGAGTAGGTGCTGGGATTATTGCATCGTGTACCTATTTATACGCGGTAAAGCGCTTGGGCGCTGAGAGAAGTGCGGCGTTTGGCAGTGCAACACCTGTGGTTGCCACGCTGCTCGCTATTCCTATCTTCGGTGAACAACCAGACATAATGACAGCCGTCGCGCTAATCTTCGTGTGCTTGGGAAGTGTGGTCGCGAGTAACATCTTCTTGAAGCAAGATGCATCAATGCGCTACCAGCCTCCCTCGCATCAGAAACAATGTGGCTAACGGCACAGCCGAGATGCCAAAATTATTCCAAAATGCGTTTGACCTGCCTTTAGGTTTAGGATTTAGGGTTGATGATGGATTAAAACACTAAGACGGGTACTTTCAATGCTAACCGTTGCATGCTCGACAAAGAAATCATGCTGACGCATTACACAAATGAAGAGTTGTTTTCGAACGAAACTCGGCTGCGCTTTATTTCACCGGACCTCACTCCAATTCCAAATAAAGCCGCTATCGAACAACACGGATTCCCTGATTTAAAAAGCACCTCGATAACGTGATGCCTCCCGCACTCAGGGTTTCCATGTCTACATTAAAATACTACGGTGTTGAATGAGTTAAACGCTCTGCTTCTCTTTCGCTTGCTGTTTAGCAAGCTGCTTTTCCCTCACTTTCACCCGATTCTTGATGCCCATTTTCTCACCGGATTTGATCATGAAATAACTCACAACTGTCATGATCAAAAGGAAAGCAAAACCGATCCACAAGAACACACTGCCGAACTCAGCGGTCAGATCCGCCAATGTAAACTCATAAAACCGCATTATCCCGGCAACATATAACAAGCTCGCACCCGTCCAAACCATCACAGCAAGCCAGCGCGTTCTGGAAACCATCAAAACTTCGTTTTTATGACCAAAATAAAAGCCTGTCAACATGGTCGGAATCACTGTCGAAAGCACACCGGAGTTTGGCATGACTACGCCCAAGACCTCCTCGATGAACAAAATGGCGACCCCCAGCAACACAGAGATAAGGCATAAGGCGAGAGAGACTTGCCAAAGCTTGGGCTCTTTTGTGTTGTTTTGAATGTTTGCTGTGTGTTCATTTGCTGTCATGGAAACGTCCTTATATAGCCATGTTATCTGACGGTGGTATGTCATTGTTATGATGATTGAATACTCAACATATTAAATCACTGCTTAACGGCGATAAGAGACTCATTTATAGGAACACGACAAGTGGCAGTATCGTTTTCGAGGGAATTCAAGCATTGAGTGAGGCGTTGCAACCGTTTCGACGTGGAATTTAGCGCTTGGTCAGCAAGGGCGTTAGGGTCCAAATAAGAGAGAATAAACGGACCGTTCAGTGCACCTCTTTTCAATTCGGATGGCCACCAAACAAAATAGGCTCGTCATTCTTTTTCCATTTGGGGTGACTAACCATCACCTTCGAGAAGGTTGGGTCATTGTAGTGATTGATTAACCACGCTCGTAAACGAGGGAACGGTGCTTGCGCGTACCACCGTTTATCCACGCGCGAAAATTGGCGAATAAATGGCAACATAGCGTAATCAACTAAGCTGGGCTGCTCGCCCATAATGTAGGCATGCTCAGAGAGTTTTTGCTCGATGGGCACCAACCACTCACAGCACTTATCACGACACTCTGTTTTGTTATTGTCATGATAACGAGAAGCCGCGCGGTACCTTTGCAATGCACCAACAAACTCAAGGTCGTGGCGTTGAATCAACTCACGCATAGCGGGTAGCTGTTCACTGTCATGAGAATACAGCAGGTTATTTGGATCAGATTGGGTCAACGCCCATATCATCACATCAAGGCTTTCATCTATCACGGTTCCATCACCAAGGTCTAACACGGGAACCGTCCCTTTTGGCGAGATAGCTAGCATGTCATCTGGCTTATTGTTCATATCGATATCACGCAAAATCACGGCTTGTCCCGCGTGCAAAATGGCAAGTCGGCTGCGCATCGCATACGGGCATTGTCTCAGTGAATACAGAATAGGCACGGTCATAATGGCTAGCTTAACAATGAACGAATAAACCCATAATAACTGAAGAAAAAATGGGATTCACCCCAATTCATATATGATCTGAATCAACAAAACCCTAATGAGTGGCAATGAAAGCGTGAGGCGAGTAGAATGCCTGCTCGAAAAAATGATCAACAAGAATCGAAGCGAGCAGTTTCACAATGAGTAGAAAAATTGAATTATTGGCACCTGGTGGTGATGTAGAAGCGATCAAAGCAGCCATCGTAGCTGGGGCAAATGCCGTTTACTGTGGCTTAGATATTTTTAACGCCCGTAATCGTGCATCCAATCTTTCATTTGATGAGTTAAACGGCGTTCTACGACTCGCTCACGAGTATGGTTGTGAAGTCTTTCTGACCTTAAACGTAGTGATTCTTGAGCACGAAATCCGTTCATTAGTGAAATTGCTCAATCAACTTGTGAATACGACACTTGATGGCATCATTGTTCAAGATTTAGGTGTATTTAACCTGATCAAAAAGCATTTCCCCACGTTAGATGTGCATGCCTCTACTCAGTTAACTACGCACAACGAAGGTCAGCTTAAATTCCTATCCCAAATAGGCGCATCACGCGTTAACTTATCTCGCGAACTGAACATAGATGAAATCAAAGAGATGACAGCCGTAGCACATGAACATGACATGCTCACTGAAGTGTTTGTTCACGGCTCGCTGTGTATCGCATTCTCCGGTCAGTGTTACTCAAGTTCTGTTAGTGTCGGTAACTCCGGAAACCGAGGCCGTTGCAGCCAAGCGTGTCGCGATGAATACGAAGTGACCAATGTCGGCACTAAGTATCCGCTAAATTTGAAAGATAACTCTGCATATTTTGACCTTCCAGAATTGGTTGACGCTCAAGTCGATTCCTTAAAGATTGAAGGCCGCATTAAAGGTGCTCACTACGTCTATACCGTGGTGGAGAACTGGCGCAAAAACATTAATCAGTTTGTTGAAACCGGCGACCTCTATGAAGATGACTCCAATCTCCATAAAGTATTCAACCGTGGTTTAACCAACAAGTTTTTGAAAGGTAACCTGACCAGAGACATGTTTATCGATAACCCTCGCGACAACAGCGTGAATTACGCCGTTGAAAAGAGAAATGCGATTGATGTGGTGCAAATTCAAGATGTCAGAACAGACCTTTATAACGACAAAAATGCTATTGGCGCGACGCTGCGAGAGAAAGTAGCAACACTGAGCATTGATAAGATTGCAGTGACCATTGCGTTCAAAGCGTCGTTGGGTGAACCTTTCGTTGTTGTCGTCACGCCCACTGACAACGTGCACGATACGTTTTCAGTGCAATCAACTTCCCTATTGAGAGAAGCTGATGAAAAAGCGATCACTTCAGAGGAGCTCGAAAAACGCTTCAAAGGCGTGATCAACCCTAACTACGAATTACTCGGTTACGACTTCTCCGAATTAGCAGAAAACTTAGTGGTTCCCTTCCGTGAAATCACGGAAATGAAAGATCGCATCGCGTTCCTATTAAATGGCTCTCGAGATGTCATTAAGCACGTAGAAGTGCCTGCTTTTCCTCAATACGCGAAAGTTGAAGAGAAACCAAAACTATCAATGCTTATCGCTGACACTGCTGATTTGAACGTATGCGATGTCACAGACGCCGACATCTACTTTAAGTTGCCAGAGAGCTTTAAGAAGCGTGATAGAAAATACATCAATATCTTCTTAGATAACCCGCGTTTGATCCCTTGGTTCCCTGCGGTTCTTATCGGTAAAGATTACGATGAAGCGGTAAAAGTCCTCGAAGAGGTCAAACCGGCGCGCATCGTGACTAACAACACGGGCATTGCTTATAAAGCCTTTGAAATGGGCATTGAATGGATTGCGGGCCCATTCCTCAACACCACTAACTCACACGCTCTAGTGACCCTGAAAGAGTCATTGAACTGTGCGGGTGCGTTTATTTCAAACGAGATAAACAAAGTGCAGATGAAACAAATCCGTCGCCCTGAAAACTTCAAATTGGCGTACAGCATATATCACCCAATTTTGATGATGACGAGTCGCCAGTGCTTCTTCCAGCAAACGGTAGGTTGTAACAAACCGGCTATCGAAGCAGGTTGTATGTTGCGATGTGAAAAAGCCACGACCATTACCAATGTGAAAGGCATTTCCTTCGCCGTTGATAAGCAAAAAGGCGGCTACCCGAGCATCTACAATCACGAGCAGTTCTTGAATATGGATGCCGTGAAAGATCTATCAGGCCTATTTGACGAGTTCTTTATTGATTTGACTAACATCGGTAGCGGCTCGAAAGAGCAAGCAGATAAAATTGAGCTCGTTAAGCATTTTGAAAAATTGGTTAACGGTGATGTGAGTGTTCAAGACGCTCTATTTACCATGGTGCCAATCAACACTAACGATCAGTATCAACAAGGTTTGTAAAACTGACTAGCTAACCTTGTTAAGATGCTTTAGTGAAGAAAACACAAAGCCGCGATGATGAATCGCGGCTTTTTTGTTTCTGATGGATCGCCTCAGAATCAGTTGCCTCCTCGGCGCTAAATCCAACACCCTTTTTATATTTCATTGCCAAGCTGCGTCAAAAAGTTTTTCATAAACACGGTTCGTTTATCTGCCTCTGCTTTTGCCGACGCTGTGTTCATGGTATCTGCCAGTTTGAGTAATTTGATGTAGAAGTGATCGACACAATATTGTCGATCGTCCCACTCTCTTTCTTGGGCAAATGGGTCAAAGGCATTATATAGCCCAGCACCCAGTGCGGTACCCACTTGCAAGCACCTCGCAACCCCAATTGCACCAATGGCATCCAACCTATCGGCATCCTGCACAATTTTCGCTTCTAAGCTTTTCGGCTTCACCTTGGCACTAAAGCTGTGAGCAAGAATGGCATGGCTGATTTCAGGAAAATACACTGAAGGATATGCCACACTCTCTAGAAATTTCTGAGCTTTTTGTCCTGCCAACAAAGAGCTTGTAGCCCTCTCTGGATGATTTTTAGGAAAAGAAAAACAATCATGCAAATAAGCCGCAGGAACAACCACTTCAAGCTTCGCGCCTTCTTCATGGCATAGCGATTTTGCTACCTTTACGACTCTAAGAACATGATTCAAATCATGGGCTAAGTCTTGCTGCATTTCACGCTTAACAAAATCCAAAAACAACGGTTCAAACTTCTCTACCATCATTAACTCTACGCCTATCAAAATAGTGAAAGCCTATAAATAATGCGTTTAACCATAACGCATTCCACATCTAAAAATCGCAAACTCACCATAAGCGAACGCTACAAGAAACAGGTCAAAAACAGCACTCCACCATTCGCCAAAGACGAGACCACTGTCTGATACCGCACGCTGATACCGACACGCATTAAGATTCATCATGAACATATTGCTCGTTAACGAGAGGATGAAGAGTGCCTAGATTCCCCTCACCAACAACATTCTCGATCACAAATTAATGCATAGTTAACCATGCAATTTATCATCAGTTATTCATACAACCCATAAAGCCAACATGGGACAACCTTGAACTCCATACACACCAAGATCTGGTTTTCTTGGCTCTCAAACAAGGAGAATAGTGGCGGTTAACAAGCAAGTGAGCCACTTTAACATATTGTCTCTCCCCCTCTTTATTGGCACTTACATTAAACCGTACTACATACTTTAAGAAGAATATGCTCACACTTAAATCAGACTATTTTCCATATTCCACTTAATTAACAGCCTATCCCTTGTCATAGAAATTTGTACATTTACATTCTGCCTATGTACTTGACCAGAATGTCGTCGGTCTTCTCAGTACATTCTCACTCAGCACAACATAAGACAGCGGCCACAAGGCGAATAATCGCATCACGATCTCATCGTGGTGACGAACATAAAAGGTGTTGGGAATTTTAATGAATGTCAGTTGCAGAGCTTCGACTCTATCTATAAACAGGGCAATGAAAAATGGCTTCTATTATTGGTACCGACCAAAACGATACACTAAATGGCACCTCTACCGACGACACCATCTATGGTTTAGCGGGTAATGATGTTCTCAACGGTGGTGATGGCAATGATGTCATTATTGGGGGGGAATTAGCCAACGGCGCCTCACCAAGCTCAAGAAACACTGATGGCACATATGATGTAAGCAACGGCGACACATTCAACATCAGCCTATCGAATTTCACTAACGACACTGAATTCAATAACTCGATCGGATATTTTCTCCTCGATAGCAGCGGAAACATTCTCAAAGCTGAAGTCATGGCTTCTAATGCACAAACCGCTACCAGCGCCAATGACTATGAAGTAGATACTGAAGGTGCAACGTCTCTGAGTCTGTTCCTTATTCCCGATGGCGCCTCTCAGGGCTTTCTTGATGGCGAAGTCACCTTAGATATTTCTGGCCAGGTTCCGATTGTTGCTCAAGGTGCGATTGAATCGATCGTTTACGTTTCTCAAGCAAACGAAAATGGCGATGGACAAGACCATGAGCTAATCGATGGCGATACCAGTATCTGGGATGACCGCTGGAATCTAGGCAGTGGCGATTTCGTTGATACAACGTTTGATATTTACGTCAATCAATTCCTTCCAAACCAACCTGATGACGACACGATTTCAGCTGAAGGTGGTGATGACATTGTCTATGGTGGGCTTGGCGAAGACACGATTTCCGGTGGCGAAGGAAATGATCTTATCTTCGGCGGACGTGGTGACGACCAACTAAGCGGTGATGCGGGTGACGACGACCTTCGAGGAGGTCTTGGTAATGACACCTTAGATGGCGGAGATGGTAATGATATTTTGCACGGCAAAGCTGGAAATGACACCTTAGAGGGTGGTGCTGGCGATGACAAGTTGTTCGGCAGTACTGGCAGTAATACGTTGCTGGGGGGTGAAGGTAACGATTATCTGTTTGCTGGTAACGGACACAACAACACACTCGATGGTGGCGCAGGCGTTGACAGTTATCGTGGCGGAATTGGTAGCGATACGCTTATCTTCGATGTGAATGACTTCGATGGCAGCACATCTACCAGTTCAAGTGGCCGTGAAGTCAATACGAAGGTTTACGCTGCGACAACCAGCTTTGACATTCTCAAAGTGAATGGTGATGTTCATGCCGATTTTACGGGTGAAGCATATCAATCAGACGCCAGCATCAAGGGCAATGTCATTTCTGGTGTTGAAGCCGTCATTGGTGACGCAGGAGATCAAACCGTTACCGTTAAAGAACATGCTATCTTTGCACAATCAGACGATATCGATCGTAGCAATTGGGATGGCTTTGTTGCTTATTTGGGAGAAGGTGACGACACACTCAACCTTGTAGGT
The DNA here is from genome assembly GCF_050336585.1 of Enterovibrio makurazakiensis. Lineage (NCBI taxonomy): Bacteria > Pseudomonadati > Pseudomonadota > Gammaproteobacteria > Vibrionales > Vibrionaceae > Enterovibrio > Enterovibrio makurazakiensis. Next base: position 40,167 of record NZ_JAKJSE010000007.1, on the reverse strand, counting down.
GCAAACTGGAGCTATGATGCAGCAGGCACCTCCAACGCAGATATTTCTCCAGAGATGCTGCTACAAATGGGGTTAACGTCAGTTGAAGCCGCCGACCTACAAGCGTACGTTTTTACTAAAGACTCGGATAGTAGTGCTCAAATTACTGTCTGGACCGATGCTGAACATGTGACGCAATCTGGTATCGATATCGTTTAATCAACAACGTTTGATTTAAGCTTTACTAGAAAAATAAAAACGGCCCTTTGTTTGAGGGTCGTTTTTGTCATGATTGCATAAGGCGGAAAACTGTTAAGGTACTCAAATAACATTTAATGTCGAGTTCAAACTTGAGACCACAATGTTCGACAATTGTTAGGCAATCAATATCAAAACATCTATTCACTAAACAATGAGAAGGACGTACACCGTACTCTTTTATGCAATGTGTTTCGCCAAAAACCACACCCCAACAAATGTATTGAACGAGGCACGATATTCAGATCTTTCTCGATACAACAAAGATCAACATGTCCTAGTATTTTGCCTTCCAAACAGGCACGTTGAGGTAACCTGCTAATTTTTTAGCAGACTTATCGAGAGCTGAGCTTTTACTGTGCTCCATGACATTCGCACGTTTTCCATCACGAAAGACTAAATTCAGCTCATAACTTCGGAAAGAGCCATTATCAGAGCGTACGCTCTCGCTTATTATCTGCAACGCATAAATATCGCTCAGATTTCCTTGGCTAGTTGGTTTGTCTTTTATCAATGAATCATAGCGTTTACCTTTGAAATAAGTGCCTGATGCTTTATCAAAGGTCATCCCTTGGTTCCTCGCCCACATAAAAAAGCTAGATACAGTAAATGTTATACCAATCACTAGCGATATTGTACCTGCGGCATCCGCACCTTGCTGATACATAATAGGACTGATGTACAAGAGCAATCCTAAGCCGGGAATCATGAATGAAGAATAAAACACTAGTGCTCTAAAGGTACGTCTAACAACAATCTTTAGACCTCTTTCAACCATTTTATGGATTTGAAAGTTAGCGCCGCCGCGCTTTACGGGATTCCAGCTTATTTTATTTGCAACAGGATCGTTCGCGTCCCCTAACATAACTTTTACTTCATTTATACTAGTATCATTAATAGCACTCACTCTGCCTCCTTCTGCGATGCTGATATATTTACTTCAACGAAAAACACTTCTCAACAGCTTATTTCTTTAAAACAAACCATCCGTAACCATTAATACCCATTTTCGTACCGTGCGACACGCAAGTTTATTCTCTCCCTGTTCACCTCATCCAGCAATAACTAAAAATACACTTCGTGTATATAATCGCATCCTACTGTTGAAGTGCCGTGAAGTTAGCTCAAATGGTTTGTAATTGTTATGTCTGTCAAATCGGCTTACCAATAACCTTATCCCAAACCTCATTTAGCCACTCATAAAGTTCAAAGGTTGAATCAAATTCTTCATTTGTTATAGCTTCATACTCTACAACGGTAACCAAGCGATAAACAATTAAATCACGAAGCTGGTTCTCAAACAATTCTGGCGTTGAGAATGACCAATTATCACTTTTCGATTACTGAGCTAGCAAATCTATGTCCGTTGCATTCACATGACATTCTGGAAAGAGACGAAGCCAACACGATTAAGACTTTATTTAATATTAAAACCACCTTGATAAAGCGGAATGTTGAATAATATATTCAATATCATCTGGCGATAACACCTCAGGGCAATGATCTTCGAGAATGGCTAAGTCTTCATAACAACCTGAAATTTAACACAAATAGTTGACCACTGAATCCTTGAACGATTTGTAGCTTTCATAGCCCTCATGTTTTTTAACGACCTTCAGTAAATTGAGCACTCCCGATTTTATTCGAACATTTTCATCCGTATCCTCCGCCTCCGATACAAAATCGGCCTGCAAATAATTAACATACTCTTGTTTAAATATTTCTAACTTTCCTTGATAATTTTTCATGACAACCCAAACATATAAATGGGGAAATCAAATATCAACTTATCGTTATATACCCAAAAGCCAGCGGGTGTAATACTTACCCAAGTTCATATTGAAGAAGTCAAACCACACCTTTCCCAAATAATTATATTTCTCCAGTCATTTCACTCCAAGTGTTAACCAAATTAACATACTCATAAGTTTCTGTGGTAGCAACACCATCAATTTGAACAGATGATGCCTCAAGTTCAAATAATATATCGATGATTTTCTCCACTTCAAACTCAGTCAGACCTAATATATAAAAGCGCTCTGATTTGTGACTGTGCTTCTCTGGAAAAGGAATAGGTACAGAACGAAGGATGACTTCGATTAAGCCTGCTTCTTTCGCTCCCACTTTCTTAAGGGCCAACAACGTGTCCCTTAAGAAGCTTGCAGATTGAACATTCGCCTGCTCGCAAATTTTCTCATATTCGATAGAGTTCATAGTGTATGTTTATGTGGATACCACAGAGTATTCCCCGCAGCATTCACCATAACCCCTGCTTTTTGATTTCGTCATATGCCGCGGTAACATGAGCAGGAATGCTTTGTTCGATCTGAAAGCCTTGCGTTGGGTAATCACGTACCCGCTCGAAATCAGATACCGTGGCCTCTGCCACCATATCAAACGGGATGTCTTCGGTTGGGTATTCCACTAGTGAAATCGGTGGCGATGTCACCAACACTGACTCCCACTCACCCGGCCATTGTTTGATGAACGTGGCATATGCGCGGCGCTCCATGAATGGCTTTTGCACCAAAAGTAGCTTTTTGAAATCGAGCCCTTTCTCTCGCATGATTTGATAACCAAAGGTGACATTTTCACCCGTGTTGGTGGCCTTGGTTTCCAAAAGAATTGCAGACTCTGGCACGCCTTCATCGAGAAGGACATCGGCAAAGGTCTCCGCTTCGGTTTTTACAAATTGACCTTGTGTGAATCGTCCAAAACCACCGGATATCATCACATAAGGGGCAAAACCTTGTCGATATAGCGCAGCAGCATATTCAGCGACGCGCACGTCGTTACTGCAAAGAATGAAGATGCAATCAGAAGGCTGTGGGGCGTGACCAAGTTGGTGAAAATCCCAAAGGGTTTCGAGGTGTTTGTAAATGCGGCTTGGCATACGGGCTGTCCTTGGTATTAACTTGGATAAACGTTACTTCGCTTTTACTCCTCCCCACCCTCTTTTTCAAAAGAGGGTGACCAAAAGTTTGACCCTAAGCCTGTAATTTTAAGTCCTTGGTTGCTTTCGCACCTAACCTGCACGCTTGCACGTTGACGTTGCTTTCCATTTAAACGGTTCAAAGGCTTCTCGCAAATTCACCTTGGCGTTAAGTCGCGCTGCAAGCAAAAACAAACCGCCAATTTTTCTGTGTAGAAACAAGGCATCAGCTGGCGGGGTGTGCCAGTAACCTTGCTCCATACTCAATGCCATCCCTGCTGCATGAATTCGACTACCGAGATCAGTACTGCCAAAATCGTAGTCGCCGTCATATTGGATTGGCTCACACGCGGTCATCACCATGTTCACCACCGCGGCTTTTTGTTCTGGGAAGATATGGTCACTGAAAAATCCAATTTGGGCCATTGACTCTGATACACCGTCTTTGTCGTTGTTCAGGGCGCTGGTCAGCAGCTTTTGATAGCCCTCGCTGATATGATCGCTATACCGTCTTGTTGCGCCAAAATCGAGCAACACGATTTTCCCGCTCTCTTGTTGATACAAATAATTGGCAAAATTGGGGTCTGTCTGGACCAATTTAAATTGGAAAGCTTCTTTGAACAGAAGCTCAAACAGGTTCCTCACCAAATGGTTACGAGCCACTTGTGGTAAATCTTGCAAGTTCTCGATCGGATCTCCTTGCTCAAAGCTCATGGTCAAAATTGAGGAAGTAGTGAGTGATTTGAAAACTCTGGGCACGATGAACCGATTGTCATCGTTGAGTAGCTGATAAAACGCATCAGCCATTTCCGCTTCAAGCTCATAATTGGCTTCATCATGAAGCTGCTTTTTTGCTTCATCTAGCAAGCTTTTGTAATCAACTTCTTTTGGTACTAAGCCAGTCAAACGTAGCAGAGTGACAACATTGTCTACATCACTACTGATGCTTTTTTTGATACCGGGATATTGCACTTTAATCGCCAACTCAGAAGCATCATCACCGTAAGCAAAATGGACTTGTCCGATAGACGCAGCGGCAATAGGTTTAAACTTGAATGAAATAAAGTGCTGTTGCCAGGTTTTTCCCCACTCAGTTTCCAACACAGAAGCCAACTGTTTTGCAGGCATTGGAGCGGCGTCAGATCTTAGCTTGGCAAGTATATCCGTAAGCTCTTTGGGTAGCGCATCTCCAGCGTCCATACTCAGCAGTTGGCCGACTTTCATGGCTGCCCCGCGAAGTTGCGCGAGTTGATCAGTAATGCTGCCGATGTTCTTAGGCGTGAGCAGAAGATCTTTTGCTGAAGGGCGTTTTCCCGATAAGAGTTGCTTGGCACCTTCAGTAGCCATGTTAGTGGCGACTTTGGTGACAACCGAACCAAACATGCCAACACGGCTAAGTCTATTGCTCGGGATTTTCTTACCGTCTTTTCCATTATCGTACGCGGCCACAATGCCTCCAGCGAGTGTGATTTACATTTCAGTACGAGTCTCGATAAGAATCGTTCACTCTTGACGATATTCAGCAGCGCTAAAAAAGGCAAGTCGCTAATGTGAATCAGAGGTCAATGAACACTGGCAAAACATCTCTCAGTGCAAACACGCAGGTACAAAAAAGCCGCGCCTTGAATTCACTTCAAGGCGCGGCTTTATCAGTTAATTTAAGTGTTGATTACACTTTTTTCACGAACTCAGATTTCAGCTTCATTGCGCCAACACCGTCGATTTTACAATCGATGTCGTGGTCACCGTCTACCAGACGGATGTTTTTAACTTTAGTACCCACTTTAACCACAAGTGAAGAACCTTTCACTTTCAGGTCTTTGATGACTGTGACTGTGTCACCATCTTGCAGGACGTTACCGTTAGAATCTTTGATGATTTTAACGTCGTCAGCATCAGCAGATGCATCTTGTGACCACTCATGACCACACTCAGGGCATACATATAGTGCGCCATCTTCGTAAGTGTATTCAGAGTTGCACTGTGGGCAATTTGGTAGAGACATTGATGATTACCTCGGTTCACATGGGTAAAGAGGGCGGTAGTCTAAACCAATCGGTCAAGGACGGGTAGCGCCAAACATGATAAGCACCCACTTTTTATGGGATTATACTTTCAGCCACCTAACTTGGTTACCAAGCCGATTTCTAAACGCTACATTTCATCGATACTCTTCAACACCACACCAACAAAAGTGACTTATCAAACCGCCTTAGTTCACATTTCTTAAATGACATAATTTGCAATAAAAAATTCACCAGACAAATCAATGATGACCTTATCAGCCTGAAGCCCTTTAGGTACCTGAGTGTCCATTAATTCAAACATTTATTCGTCTGCTCATTGCTACAAACTCCTACTCAAACACTCCGATGAATCCCCTGCAAGACGATGCGTGAGTGCTACATTCAATACAGATAATTTCTATTTTATTTAGTGAGTTAACTATCACTTAAGGACGACGATTATGAATGCCCTGTCGATTAGGCAACGGTTATCGCTCATCATTGCCATTGCTGTGCTGTCTTTGGTTTCAGTCACCACCATCTCTCTTGTTCTGAAAAAGGACAACATGATGGATGAACGCAAGAACCAAATCCAAGTGTTAGTCCAAACCGCACAAAGTTTGGTACAACGTTATTATCAACAAGCGCAAAATGGCGACATCTCGATGGAGCAAGCCAAACAACAGTCCATCAATGCGCTCGATGCCATGCGTTATGGTGAAAATGGCTACTTCATGATTTACAACATGAACTCAGACATGGTCCACCACCCTATCGCGGCGAACCTGATCGGTAAGAATCTGGTGGATTTAAAAGACACCAATGGCGTATATATCATTCGTGACCAAGTTCGAATGGCAGCGAATGGCGGCGGCTTCGTCACTTACCATTGGAAGAAAACAGGCCAAGACGACACACCTTACCCAAAAGTGGCTTACTCACTGCCTTTCTCTCCTTGGGGTTGGGTACTAAATACTGGACTATATGTGGATGATGTCGATGCGGTGTTCTACCAGGACGTACAACGACTACTACTTCTCGTAGGCGCGATAGCCTTAGTCTTGATGGCGATTTCAATCACCATTACAAAAAGCATCACTACACCAATGAGTCGCCTACAAAGCTTGCTACAAGATGCTGAACGAAATCTCGACCTCACTGTACGTTTCCGCCCTCAAGGTAAGAATGAAATTGCAGATCTTGGTCGCGCATTTAATAACTTAATGAGCGCCTTTGAAGAGACGTTAACCAGCATTGCATCTGGGGCAAATCATCTGAACAACGAAGTATCCAAATTAGAGAACCTATCTGACCACATTGTTGGCGCGTCTACACGTCAATCAGAAGACACGGGCAGTATTGCCGCCTTGGTTGAAGAATTTGCAGCCAGTATCAACACCATTTCCCATGATGCTGACACGATGAAATCACTGTCCAATGAGAGTGGCATACAAGCGCAAGCAGGCGCCACCAGCATGCAGCGTACTATTGCCAACATGGATCAAATGTCAGAAAAATCCCAGCGCTCAAGCACGGCTGTTTCTGAGCTTGATCAACACTCCAAAGAAATTGAAGGCATCATCAGTGTCATCAATGACGTGGCAGAGCAAACCAATTTACTTGCGCTAAACGCCGCCATTGAAGCCGCGCGTGCAGGCGACCAAGGCCGCGGCTTCGCGGTGGTTGCTGATGAAGTACGAAACCTCGCTGTACGAACATCTGATTCGACCAAGCAGATTGCGTCAACCATTCAAGAATTACGATCCGGTATCGAAACCACGGTCAGCCACATCGAAGATAGTGTACTTGTAGTGAGTGACAACATGTCACAAACCCATTCGGCGGAACAAACCGTCCGTGAAATGCACCAGAAATCACAAGATCTCATCAATATTATTGAAGAGGTCTCTCGATCTCTCCACGAGCAATCACAAGCGAACCAAGAACTCGCACACCGTATTCAAGATATTGCCGACATGGCCAATAACAATCACCAATCCGCTGCCGATGTGCAAGGTTCGGCGCGTGAAGTGAATGGTCTTGTTAGTCAATTCCAACGCTCTGTAGGACGCTTTAAGCTGTCAAAGGCGATATAGCAAAGATTCTCCACATCATCGCGATTGATCCCCGCGATATACCACTGCCCTGTGAGAGAAAGTGAAAAGCCCCATGATTGGGGCTTTTTGCGTTATTCACCAGCCTATTTTTTGGCTGCCAACAGACTGATCAGTTCACTCATTAAGAGGCTTCATCTAACGCTTTAACTTGTGACTTGTTCTGTGGCTTGGTTTGTAGCTTGGTTTGTGGCGTTTTCTCCAACCAACTTCCATCACGATGACGACGGTAAAAATGCGCAGGCAATCCTTCGTTGTCTTGTGTCCAGGGCGATTCTTCAATAGCTTGTTTCATGTCAGCGTAGCCACTTTCACGACGCAAACGGATCGAACGACGAGAGAACTCTGCATCACTGAGCGGGATATGGCCCTGAAGCGGGTCAAACGTGATATGCACAATATCAATCTTCTTGCCTCCACTAAGCGATGTTTTGTCGGGCACTTGTTGGCTGGCAATGATCTCAGGCGATGTTGCCAGAATTTGGTCAAGATTACGTTTAGCCACCAAGGCTTCAATATGCTCACATGATCGGCTGGCATACTGAATTTCCTTTTCTCGCCAAAGCACTTCGCTCATGGTTTGTGGTAGCTCACCGTTGGCATTCCACAAATCCACCATGAAGATCAACAATTCTTCGTCATCAGCAAGATCCAAAATGCCGTTTAGCGGCGTGTTCGACACCACACCACCGTCCCAGTAATGGTCTTCACCGATCTTCGTTGCTGGAAAGCCTGGTGGCAAAGAACCGCTTGCCACAGCGTGTGCGGGCTCAATCGTATCTGTCTTACTATCAAAAAAGACCAGTTCGCCGTCAGTAACTCGTGTGGCTCCAACAGTTAACCGCGCTGCGCCTTTACTGATCATGTCAAAATCAGCGAGATCACTTAATGTCGAAAACAGCGGCGTTGTATCATAAAAGCTTGTTGCCCCTTCGCCCGCTGGCGCCAACCATGGGTTTACTGGGCGGGGGGTAAAGAAATCAGGCTGACCAAACATCAGCGCTTGTTGCGCACTTGCACTATTAAATGCTTGCGCAAAAAAAGGAGGGATATCGATATCCGTCCCTGGTCGAGAAATCCGCTCCCAAAATGCTTCAAGTTGTCCTAGTCGTTTTTCTGGCGTATTCCCAGCGAGGATCGCCGCATTCAACGCGCCAATTGAAATGCCAGCGAACCAATCAGGCGTGTATCCCGCCTCAGTTAACGCCTGATAAGCTCCAATGTGATAAGCCCCTAACGCCCCTCCTCCTTGTAACACCAAACATACCGTTGGTTTTTTCTTTTTTCGTGTCGTCGCCATACTGTGTCCTTAGTCTATAAAGGGAAATGATGTGTATATAAATCAGCAGTTAGCTGTCTTTATAGACCAATAAATCAGACATCATGGTTAAGATTTCCGTTCACCAGACAACAAGTTAGCCAGTCTCACACTTTGGGGCTTTACCTTTCAAAGCTTGCACCCATTTGTCCGCTGCCGCAGAAAATAGACAAAGCATTTTTTTCATCCTGCTACTTTGAAAAAAGAAGGCTATCGATTCAGTGACTAGCGCTGTTTACCCATTCACCGAGGCTTAAACATTTTATGAGGTAGTTATGGAAAACGTATTTGAAAGAAAAGACGATTCGCTATATTCCAATGCCTACTCGTTTCTTCGTCTTCCCATGGTGAAAGACCCTACCGCGACCGAAGCCGATATCGTGGTACTGGGTATGCCGTATGACATGGCGACAACTGGCCGATCAGGGGCGCGATTAGGACCTGATGCGATACGACGTGCATCGGTAAATTTGGCGTGGGAAGCCTTTCGTTACCCTTGGCCATTTGATCTAAGAGATCGCTGCAATATCGTCGATGCGGGTGATCTGGTGTTTAGTTGCGGAGACAGTGAAGACTTCGTAAAAATGGCTGCGTCTGCAGCGGGTCAAATTTTAGCATCAGACAAAGCTTTGCTCACACTGGGCGGTGATCACTTTGTCACATTGCCACTACTTCGCGCCCATCATGCGAAATTTGGACAGATGGCACTGATTCATTTTGATGCGCACACGGACACTTATAGCCAAGGCAGTCGTTACGATCACGGCACCATGTTCTATCACGCCCCCAAAGAAGGGCTGATTGACCCATCGTCGTCAGTTCAAATTGGTATTCGCACCGACTATGACCGAGACAACCATGAGTTCAATGTGATTTGTGCAGAATCTGCCAACGACATGACACCAGACGATATCGCGAACCATATAAAAGCGTTGGTCGGAACGTTGCCCGTGTATTTAACTTTTGATATCGACTGCTTAGACCCCGCCTTCGCACCCGGGACTGGCACACCCGTCATTGGCGGCATTACGTCAGACAAAGCACTACGTATATTGCGTTCACTGCGCGGGATCAACCTAGTGGGGATGGATGTCGTGGAAGTCAGTCCTTCCTTCGACAATTCAGACATCACAGCGTTAGCTGGGGCGACCATTGCCACAGAACTCTTGCACCTTTGGGCATCCAAGCCATAAAGGGGCGTCAACGCCTTAACTGTCGCTTCGTGAAATTAACTCGCGTCCCTATTTGGCTCGATGACCCTGTTATCAATCAACGAATGATTCTCGATAAAGTGGACAACATCTTTTCGATACGACGGGTAGAAGAGATTGGGAGCATGACCACAGCCCAAATAGTAATTGACGGCCATATGTGGTTGGACTTCGCGCATGCGCTTAACAATGTCTTTGGTGAGCACGTCCGAATGTAAACCGTGCATGAGCATCGTCGGTTGCGCTAACTTTGCAAATTGTCGCCACAAGTTCAAAACAGGCGCATTGGCGTCGTAGCCTGCAAGAATTTGAGGGTCATAGTGTGTGGTATAACCGCCCCCATCTAGGCGTCTGATGGAGGCCGAAATCATTAACTGCCACTCTTGAGATGTGTGGGGTCCGAACGGTTGATAGAGCGTCTGTAGATATTGGTTAATCTCGCTATAGCGCTGAAAGACCATGGATTCCTTCACATAGCTAACAATGCGCTTAAGTGCATCGGTGGGGACTTCCGGGCCAATATCATTGAGAACCAGCGATCCTATTCGCTCACACTCATCATCGCTTGCAGCCAGCAGCATACCAATCAAACCACCCATGCTAGTGCCTACCCAGTGCACGCGCTCACAGCGATAGAAATCCATGATCGCCGTCGCCATTTCAAGGTAGTTGGCATAACTGTATTCACACTTAGGAGACTCTGCCCATTGAGATAGCCCTCGCCCCAAAGTATCCGGAGCGATAACGCGATATCCCTTAGCGGCAAGCTCATCACCAATTGCGACGAAATCAATGCTATTGCGCGCCAACCCATGCCAACAGATCACCGTTTCCCCGCCTTCAGGGTTCCATGTTCTCACATGGATCTCTTTCCCATTAATGATTGGATACTGTTGCAACATTTCGGACATACTCATCACTCCCCATGAATCTTAAATTATTTGACCTAATTCACAATTTCTCAACATCAAATGAAAAATAAATTATTTTCCTCTCAGAATGTCCTCTAACGATGACACTTAATAAAGACGTCAGTATCAAAAATGTAAACACCCTCATTTAAGTCAGGTGCAAGCGCTTTCAAACTAGAAATCAGTCGTCATTCATGTCAAAAGTATCGGTTGCATGCTTAAAGACGCGGTAATTCAAACGGGCGAGGATGCTTTTTCTGAGGCAATGCCTTAGATAACAATTCAATTTCAAACGTCACGGAAGGTGAAAATTCTTTGTTTGGCGGTTGAATAGCAGTTTAGGGTAAGTCTCACACCACTAGCAAATTGAGACGCATAAGGTACGAAAAGGAACATACTTTTGATCACCATAAAAGAGGTGGCTGAGCTCGCAAACGTTTCTCAGTCAACCGTGTCACGAGCACTCAATGGCCATGCATCCGTCAAGGAGAAAAACCGCGTTAAGGTTTTTGAAGCCATTGAAACGCTGGGTTATCAGCCCAATGCATTCGCCCAAGCGCTTGCATCCAATCGTTCACATAGCATTGGGATGCTTGTCGGCACATTCGATGGCCCCTATTTCGGCCCTTTGATGCACCATGTAGAGAAAGTGGTACGAAAGCAAAACTACCATTTGATCATTACTAGTGGTCATGAGCAATATGATGAAGAACAAGAGTCTATTCATTTTCTCAACGCGAAAAAAATAGACGGTTTGGTATTAACCTCAGACATGCTGAGTGATGCTGACATCTTAAAAATCGTCGATAAAACCCCCGCCACCATGCTGATGAACCGCTACATTCCAGAGATTTCAGATCAATGCATCTGCATGGATAACGAATGGGGTGGCTACATTGCCACAGAGTATTTAATCAAGAATGGTCACCGCCGCATTGGTTGTATTACGGGCCAGTTGAGTAAAATTGATAGCCGAGAACGCCTTCAAGGTTATCGCAATGCATTGACGAAATATGGCATCACATATGATCAAAACTTGGTAATTGAAGGTCGCTTTGATCATGACGGCAATGACACGGCTATTCGTCGTTTGATGGACAGAGGTGATGACATTACTGCCATCTTCTGTCTCAATGACAGCATCGCCCTTGCCGCTTATGGTGTATGCCATGATCGCGGACTCCAAGTTGGCAAAGACATCTCCATTGTCGGGTTTGATAACCACGCCTACAGCCAATACATGACACCGAGTCTTTCAACCATCAACTTCCCTTTGGAAGAAATGGCTTGCGAAGCAGCAAAGGGCGTACTCAACATCCTTAATAACAAACCGCTCACAAATGTGACTAAGCGATTGTTTCCTACGTTGATGGAGCGCGGTTCAGTCAATAACATCAACACTGAGCACAATGAATCCGTCGATGCGTTACGTCAGGCAAGCTCATAAGCCACTGTCGTAAACAGGACACCGAGTGATTCCGGTTGACCCTTGTTCAATGCATTTCCACACAAGACAAATATAAAAAAACAGCCGCATTTGCGGCTGTTTTTATTTGTAGAAACATCACGCAGTTTAACTCGCGTAGAGTACGCTTTCAGGCACATCAACCGACACACTTTCCACGTCGCCAGTACGCGTAAATATGTGTTTGCAGATGGCCGCAGAAAGGGTTGTACCATCCAATGCGATGACTTCGCCTGACTTCATTTTGACAACGATTTGCATTTGCTGCTTGTCGCTCAAGCGGTACAAGAAAGGCACCTGACAATAGGTAAACGCAAGTTCACCCGCATTCAATAGCACCTCTGCTAATGTGCCATCGGGACGAACAAAATCGAATGTTGCAGGCTTCACACTGAACTCATTTTTCTTCAGCAGTGATGGCGCAATGCGAATCGCCCCTTGTTCAACAAGCACACCCAACTCACCAAAGCGCGTGATGATTTCTTCTTTCACTTGCCCTGTCATACCTGGCTGTTGAGCACCGGCATGTTTCGGCGTGTGCGAATATGGGTCTGCAGGGAACGCACCATATTCGCTTGGTGTTTTGTTGAAGCTAATGCCTTCACGTACACGATAATAATGCGCAGCCAATGCTTTGGTTTCATCACTGTCAGGCTTGTCGTTGAAACTCGTGAAGTACACCTCTTGCACAGCAAGCAATAGTTTAGACACCATATGCCAGTAGATACATCCAAGACCTTCATAGCCGAACATGGTTCCAGAGCGACCCGTGAACTCCTTGTGATTGAACACCGTTTCGTAAAGCGCTAGCACATCATCGAATTTTGCATCCACGATGTGCGCATATTCTCCACGCACCTCACCAAGCGCTTCTTTCAACGAACCTGCATTTTCAAAATCTGCTCGGAAATGGAATCCGCCATTCTGATCACATTTGATAATGCGCTTATCGCCTTTCGCATGCATTTCGGACAAAAGCTCGTGCTCTCTCACGGCACCTGAAGAAATGCAATTACGGCTCATAAAGGCTGGCAATTCACGATCTGGATACAACATGAATGACTTCTGATCTGCGCGATACATGTCACTGCTAAACAAGTGATCAAGCAGAGAAACTGCCTGAGCACTGCTTAATGCACCAGAACTCAATGYCGCCACTTGGCCTTCTAGCATCGGATACAGAGGCAATGATTCAACGGACTCATTGCTGTATTGAACAACGTTATACGCGTTGAACAAACCGTCTTCACGCACATTGGCCAACGTACTGCTATGCAGAAGATCTAGGCTCGTTGATAGCAATGCTGAGATTTCAGATAGGTCGACATGCTCTTTACCTGAGAAACCATTTTGATGGTAAACCTGATGACGATAGCGACTTGCAGCCTCAACCAGCTCAGTAAGCAATTTGTGCTTGGTTTGACGTGTTACCGCTTTTTTCTTCACATCACGCAACGCAGTGTTCAGAATATCCGTGGTTTCCTTTAGCCAAGTTGCGACTTCCGAAGACAAGCGGATTTTCTCAGGTGCATCCTCAAACACTCCCTGCAGAAACTCAACGTAGCGACGCATGTAGTACAACGTCACCATCGACAAACCATTACCAACAATGGCATTGTTCGCATCGTTCCACTCTGGGCGCTGTGTATTCAGCCATACCCCACCATCAACAACCCAATTGCTCAGTTTTGATAATAGCGGCACCAAAAGCTTTTCTGACAAGTTAACCAAATACACTTCACGGTCTGAGTCTAACAACAGCTTGCCATCGCTACCGATCATGGAGGTGAGCTTTTCTGTTTTCGCTTGAAGCTCAGTATCAAACGACACGGTGTCTTTGGGTGTTTCAAACAACGTGCGCGTATCGCCAATCACGTACGGCACATTGGCGTAGCTATAGATTTCACGCGTTAAGTTCGCAGAGAGCTGTGAAGGCTCGAAGCGCTCCGACCATTCTAGGAACTTCTGCAAATAGATGATTTGATGATCACCCCAATAACCAATGTTGCTCCATGGGTCATCCGGCTCAAGGACTTCCCAATCGATTCCATCTTTGGTGATGCGATAAGGGTTATAGCCATCAACCGTCGAGGCACTCACAAATTTAGCAATGAAAGAACGTAGGTAACCCGGGTAGCTGAGGGCCAACGCCTCCCAGTTCTGGAAAATGTCTCGCCAATTGCCTTGGTAAGCCAACAATGGGTTACCTTCTTTGTCCTTCACCTTAATGTCGTAATGGTTCCACGGACGACTTGGGTCGCCGTGACGACGTCCAAAGGTCAATGGCAAGTATTCGTAGCACAAACGTACCAATTGAATATCATCAGCTTGTTCAGCTAGCTTGATCAGTTCACTCTGCGTGAAACGCTCAGGCAGCGAGTTGTAGAACGCTTTATTACGCTGGTAAACATATTGATTCGTTTGTAAGGCGGTATTCACCACGTCTTCTTTACGCAGTGTATAACCTTGCTCAAATACACCACCACGCATGGCATTGAACAATACGTTGGCATAATGGTGGTTGCTGGTTGCTTCATCAGCCGAGAACTGCCAGCCATCAACCGCACTGATTAACTCGACGAGTTCTTTGCTATTTGCTGCAATATCTTGTTCAACGTGATCCAGCAATGCCGCTTTGTCATTAAGTTGCTCACGCAGCGCCACGATGTCTGCGTGATCTTTACCGGTGTCCAGCACCAATAGCCATTGGTTGGACTCGCCGCCTCGAAGTGTCACTACCTTATGAATAAAGTAAGAACCACGCACACCGCGGGTAAGCGTTTCATCGTCGAGCAGGTCACCACGTTTAAATGCAGGAAGCTGCTGGCTTGAAAGCAGAATTTCAGTCTTATCGTCATCAATGCTGTACACAGTATTAGTCAGCAAGGCTTCTGCAGGGTCTGCACGGTCACTCAGTTTGGCGTACATGCTGTAGAGCGCCAAAGGTGAACCCTGCTCTCGTTCATTCCATTTATACGCATCAACCAATGCACTACGTGTTTGTAACGCAGCCATTGGCGCGCTGTTTGGCAACACGTTTTGCACACCGTCGAGTATTTCGACAATACGCGTTTCACCGGAGAAGTCGGTTAACTCACTGCGACGAACAAACCCAACACTGTTACCACTTTCCCAGCTGTACTGAAAAGTTAAGCGCAGGCTTTGGTTAATTTCTTCGAAAATAACTTTGTCACCCGTGATGCTCTTATAGAGGTTGCGGATAACTGAAAACTTTCCATCGTGTTGCGGATTGAACGGTTCCCATGTCACTACGTCACCGCCGTCATCTTCTAGGCGGATGAACGTTTTAGGGCCGGTATTATCCGCACTCTCATGAATTAAATCGACCGAACGATACGGGAAAATCGCATTTTCTGGATTTCCACGCCCGGCGGACAGACTGCCTGTTGAGGATGCAAACAACCAATGATCATTGGCCGACACTACGCTCATAAAAAACGCAGGCATGTGATCAACATTCTCGATGCGATAGAAGCGCTCACCCTTACTATCCACGAATTGCCCTTTCACGGGCGCAGTTGTCAACTTAAAACACTTGTCCATATTTCTTGGTTCCTACAAAAAGAAAGCGCTTTCTTTTCTAGTTAAATAATATCCCGATGCAGACGCCAATCTCCCATCGGGACATTTCTAGTATAAAGCGATTTAGAGGTGGTGACACCTAACATAATGCCCAGGACGAACAACCGTCGCCTCTGGAATAGATTGCGTACACGCTTCAGTTGCAATTGGGCAACGTGAAGCAAACGGGCATCCGACACTGCTAGGTTTCCATAGCGGAATATCACCTTTTTTAACCGACAAATCGCGACGTCCTGCTTTTCCTACTTCCGGCACTGCAGATAACAGTAACTTAGAGTAAGGATGTTGCGGGTTTTGAGTCACGCTGTCACTTTCACCCCATTCCACCATATGACCCACATACATAACTGCGGTCTTCTCGGCAAAATAGCGCGCTGTTGCAATATCGTGTGTGATATACATGAAGGCGATCCCATGTTTCTCTTTGAGATCTGCCATCAAATTTAAAATGCCAAGACGTACTGATAC
Organism: Enterovibrio makurazakiensis; assembly: GCF_050336585.1. Classification (NCBI taxonomy): domain Bacteria; kingdom Pseudomonadati; phylum Pseudomonadota; class Gammaproteobacteria; order Vibrionales; family Vibrionaceae; genus Enterovibrio; species Enterovibrio makurazakiensis. Next base: position 23,902 of record NZ_JAKJSE010000007.1, on the reverse strand, counting down.
GTCTAGCATGGAAATCGGTTCATCTGCCAAGATCACTTTAGGATCAACAGCAATAGCTCGCGCAATGGCAACACGTTGGCGCTGCCCTCCACTGAGTTCATGCGGGAATTTCTGCGCGGTTTCAACGGCTGGCGACAAGCCCACAAGCTCCAACAAGGCATACACTTTCTCAGCAAGGTTCTGCTTATTCGCACGCTTATGGATAAGCAATGGGCGTGCGATATGATGATAAATATTGTGTACCGGATTCAGCGAACTGAATGGGTCTTGGAATATCATTTGTACCTGTCGGGCGTATTCCAATTCGCCATACTCGGACACATAGTCAGTGAGAGACTGACCTTTAAAGGTAATGCTGCCGCCCGTTTCTTTGTAAATACGACTGAGAATGCGCGCACCCGTACTTTTGCCTGACCCCGACTCACCCACAATCGCGAGGGCTTCGCCTTTGTTAAGGTCAAACGACACATCGTTCACAGCCCGCATCAAATTAGACTTTGAATGCCCAATGCGAAAATCCATCACTAGGTTTTTGATAGAGAGAATTGGCTCGTTAGTATCCATCATTATTCTCAAGCCTCCCTATACCAAATGACACGAAACATGATGCTCAGGAGCAATCGTTTTTAGCACGGGTTCATGTTCAGTACATGGTTCAAAGCAATGGCTACAGCGTGCTTGAAAATTGCAGCCTTGTGGGATTTGAAGCAGATTCACAGGATTTCCAGGAATGCCATAAAGGCGCTCTTTCGGTCCATGAATGGTTGGGAACGATGAAATCAGCCCTTGTGTATAGGGATGCTGTGGCTCACTAAATACGGTTTTAGCTTCACCCAGTTCAATCATGTTTCCTGCGTACATCACGCCGATGCGGTCAGCAATTTCGCCCATCAAACTCAAATCATGGCTGATGAACAGAATAGAAAAGCCAAATTTGGCTTTAAGATCGTAAAGCTCATTCAAGATCTCTCGCTCAACCACCACATCCAAGGCTGTTGTTGGTTCATCCATAATGATGAGCTTCGGTTCTAGCGCGAGTGCAACAGCAATAACCACGCGTTGGCGCATCCCACCACTCAATTGATGCGGAAATGCTGACAAGCGATCAGGGTGAATACCCACGGTTTGCAGCAATTCAGCCGCTTTTTCATACGCTTGCTTTGGAGTTACTTTCTTATGGGCCAGCATCACATCAGTCAGTTGCTCACCAATGGTAATAACGGGATTGAGCGAATTCATAGCACTTTGAAACACCACAGACACTTCGTTCCAGCGGAACTCACGCAGTGCTTTATCGTTCATTTTCAGTACGTCTTGACCTTTGTAGAGGATTTCCCCTTCAGAGATCAACGCGGGGGCTTTATGTAGGCGCGAAATTGCAAAGGCGAGCGTGCTTTTTCCGCACCCTGACTCACCTGCAATACCCAGAGTTTCCCCTTCAGCAATCGATATGCTGACATTGTTAACCGCTCTCGCGATGCCATTTGGCGACACGTAGTCAACACAGAGGTTGTTGATTTCAAGTAATTTTGACATTACAAACCCCTCTTCTTGTCAGCGATTTTTTTCAATTTATGCCACAACTTCATATGAGGACCCGTTTTCAACTTCGGATTGCTCACTTGGTCTATCGACATATTGATTAACGCTAGTCCACCACCCGTGATAGCGAGTGCCAACGCTGGCACCATCATTTCCCACCACGCGCCGGTGTAAAGCGCCGAGGACGTCTGCGCCCAATAGAGCATGGAACCCCAGCTCACTTCGGTTGCGTCGCCCAAGCCTAAAATACCCAACCCTGCCTCGGAGCCCATCGCATAAATGACAGCACCCAAGAAGCCGCCAAACACAATGGAGACAAGGTTAGGCAAAATCTCGACCATAATGATTCGGAACTTAGACTCACCCATTACCTCTGCGGCAAGGATGAATTCTTTGTTGCGTATCGCCATGGTTTGCGCACGGATAACACGCGCCCCCCACGGCCAGGAGGTCAACCCTAGTAAAATCGTTATCACCACAGACCCCACCTGCCCCAAAAAGGCAGCGAGCACAATGAGCAAGGGGAGCTGCGGAAAAACCAAAAACACATTGGTTAGAAAATTCAATCTCTCATCAATCTTGCCGCCGAAGTACCCCGCAGATACGCCCACAGCAACAGCGATACTCATCGCAATCAGGCCCGCAAACAAAGACACGGTGAGCGTTTTTCGTGCGCCATGTAATACTTGGCTATATACATCACGTCCACTGCGTGTTGTTCCCATCACGTATTTGGCGCTGGGTTCTTGGTGCGGCCTCGCAACACGTTTTTCTGGTGAATACGGGGCTAGCACATTGGCAAATATCGCCCCAATCAACACCATAGAGAGCAACAGCGTTCCAATGATCGCTGGCGGATTGCCGTAGAAAAACGCATAGATAGAACCGAAAATACGCTTCAACTTTTGTAGGCCGTTATTCGGAGTTTTCGCTTGGTTTTGACCGACGTCGACTGTTTTATCCATCACTTAACCCTCACTCGCAATGCGTGGATCAAGCCAGACATACAACAAGTCAGCGACGAAATTCGCCAACAATACAGCGGTCACCAAAATCAACAGAATGGCCTGGATCAGCGGGTAATCTCGCGCCACAATGCCTTTTAAAAGAATATTACCAAGCCCTTGATAGTTGAAAACCACTTCCGTCATGATTGAGCCGGCGAAGGAAAAACCAATCGCCATAGCAATTGCCGTAGCAACAGGCAAGATTGCATTGCGACCCGCATAGCGGCTCATGACACGATAACTGCTCAACCCTTTGGCTTCGGCCATGGTCACGTAGTCTTCGCCTAAGACATTGATCATGGCGTTACGCATGTTGAACACCCAAGATGCAATACCCACCAGCACCATTGAGCCAACCGGTAAAATGGCATGTTCAAGTACGCTACCAATGAACTCGAATGTGAAACCCGGATCCAATGAAGGGTCGTAGGTATACGCGAGTGGCAACATGTCTAACTTCAGGCCAAAAATGTAGAACAAGAACAGAGCCGTCACGACATATGGGAAGTTACTGATAAACGCCAATACAGGTGGAACAACTTGACCAAACAATCCGGTTCGACGGTAAGACGCATACGTGCCGATACTTACGCCAATGATCAGAGACACAATCAACGAGCCCAGCGCTAGAAACAGTGTCCACGGCAATGCATTGGCTATCACATCAGACACATTGACAGGAAACATCAGTACAGATGGCCCAAGGTCGAGCGTGAACACACTTTTAATGTATGCCAGATATTGCTCGAAAATATTGCCATCGAGAAAGCCATACATTTCACGAACGGCGTCCATTTGAGCGGGATCCATCCTTCCTTGCGATGCCGCAAATAAGGCTTCAACCGGATCACCCGGCATCATACGTGGCAACATAAAGTTGAACGTAATCGCGATCAAAAAGGCGGAAAAATAAAACATAAACCGCCGCAACAGGAATGGCATCGTCGTGCTCCTTGCTCGTCTTCTATCGAAAGAGGATCGGCAGTATGGTTATTTAAGGTGCAAATTATTCAAAATAATCACTCGCTTCCCGCCGTCATACCAAACAGGCTGTACATAAGGGTTTTCTTTGGTTGGCCAACCCTCTACCTTCTTGGTGCTGTACTGGAACCAAGTCGGGTTTGAGAACAACGGAATGAACGGAAGCTGCTCGGCAGTGAACGTTTGCAACTGGTCAAGAATCGCTTTTTGTTCTTCCGGTGAACCAGTCTTGCCAAAGCTATCAATCAACGCATCAATTTTTGGGTCATTAACACCGTGACCCGCGTGCCAGCCCTTACCTACACGAGATGTAGAAAAATACTCTTGATAAGCAATAATCGGATTGGTTGCCACCATTGACCAGTTAATCGCTACGTCATAATTGCTTTCTTTCAAATTCTTGTCGTATACCGCCCAATCGACAGTTTTCACTTCCGACTCAATACCAATTTCGTCATAGAACTCGGTGACCATCTGCACCACCTGGATCCAGTCTGTCCAACCATTAACCACTTCAATATTGAATGAAAGCTTTGAGCCGTCTGGTTTTTCACGGTATCCATCACCATCCAGATCTTTAAGGCCTGCTTCGTCCAGCAAGGCTTTTGCTTGGTCTGGATTAAATTCTGTCAAATGACGGAATTTCTTAGTGATGTCTTTATTGATGTTGGTTTCATAAAGCTCGCCGATACCGCCAGCGTTAAAGTTGGCAGTGGGATAACCATAAGCAGCGATATCGACAATGAGGTCGCGATCAAGCGCCATTGATAACGCCTGGCGAACTCGCACGTCGTCAAATGGTGCTTTCTTAGTATTTAAGTACAGGTGAATAGCGTCATTCGCTGGGTACCAGAAATGGTTATTCTCTTTGTCACGCTCAACGAATGTAGATTCGATGTCCGCGATAAAGTTTGACCCCCAGTCCACTTCACCTTTCATAAGAGCAGGTTGGATTTGGGAGTTGTCGTTATAAGAGCGGAAACTCACACAATCAAGGTAAGGACGGCCTTCAAGGTAATAATGCGGGTTACGGCAAAGTTCCATTTGCTGAGACTTAAGGAACTTCACTGTCGTCATTGGGCCGCTACCCACAGGGTTTGGATTAGTGAACGTGGTGAGGTTTTCAACGTCTGCCCATTTATGCTCGGGCACAATGTGGTATTTTTCCAGATTCCACATAAAGGTAGAGTCTGGATTTGCCAACGTAAATACCACAGTTCGAGGATCAGTGGCTTCAACCGACTGAAGGTTCCCGCCAGACCAAATTCCTTTCAAATCAAATGCAGGGAATTTTTGTGTCAATACAAAGCTAAAGACCACATCGCTAGCATCTAACGATTGGCCATCAGACCATGCCAACCCATCGCGTAGCTTTAGTGTGATAACTTTTAAGTCATCAGAATATGTGGCGGATTCAGCTAAACGAAAGTTCGTCTCTCCCGTCATATTATTGAACACCATGAGTGGCTCAAACATAGTGCCGTGAAAAACATCTTTGGACGTATAAGGGTTAAAGTTGTCTACAAAGCCAGTCGTAATAATAGGCACATTGAGCGTTCCACCCTGCTTAACATCGGATGCATGGACGCCTGCACTAAGCAGTACGCCACAAACCAGAGAAGCGAGTCGTGTCTTGTTTTGCATCTTACCGTCCTATGTCTTTATTAACGCTCAACCTGCTAACGTCATGTCTCACTTCGCATTTACAGGCCCAATCATTTCTTTCTCTTTTTGAGTGTAGCTAAACCCAATACAGTTGTGCGTCACTACAAAACATAAAGAAAGCGCTTTCTTGATGCCTGATATTAGGAAATTGCCGGTCATCAACAAGGTGAGTTTTACCTTTTTGCAACATTGGTCACAAATGCGTTAGTGCTGAATTACTTGAATTATCACCAATGAGACTGGTTTCATCATTGCAGTACGATGTGTGGATTAAATCGCAAATTATGGAAGATGAATAGCGGCATTGGAGGCTTCACTAGGGTGTTAGCATTATATTTTGCGAGATCCTGAGGCAGTATCCTGGAGCGGATATTGTGAGATCTCCAATACAGTGCCACTTTACTAAGTGCTCATATCGGATCAATGGTATACACATCCCCCTAACCTCTTACATATTGACCAACAAATATATTCACATTTGGCATGAATGTATGATTTACATTCACATCATATATTTCCATACGAAAAATATATTTATATCGGCTGCAGTTTAAATATTTACAACCTCGATAAATGTAATTTCGCTCATTGTTTAACCAACAGCAAGTGGTTAGCACTCTAACTATCAATTACATTGAATATCACATATAACGAGATTTTGGTCGCAAAACAACAATAAGACCAAAAAGCTAGACACAAGTTCAAGTATTTGTTTTTAAAGGGTTTAAATAATTAATTACACTTAACGCAAACCATATTTCAAAAAATGAGACATTGAACAAACTTAGAGACCACCGTAGCATTCACTGCCAGTTGAGCATTTAATCTGTAGGGTTCTAAGCATGATCGAAATAAGCATTGTCATTCCAACATATAATCGTTCTAAATTACTTTCACACACATTAACGTCATTAGTTGAACAAACACTTTCACCCGAATCTTTTGAAGTGATTGTAATAGATGACGGCGGTTCTGATGATTCCGAAATCATAGCAAAATCATTTTCAAATCGATTAAACATTAAGTATTTCTGGCAGGAAGACAAAGGCTTTCGAGCTGGGAAAGCGCGAAATGTTGGCACAGCTATCGCTGAAGGCAAATATGTTGTTTACCTAGACACTGGCGTGCTCCTTGCTTCAGGTACACTCGAAGAGCATTTGTTCCGCCACAAAGTATCAACGCACCCTATTGCTATTGTTGGATACGTCTATGGGTTTGACCTAGATGAAGAAGGCGTCAAGAAGATGGAGTCTGTCATTAGCCCAAACAATGTCGACGCCATTTTATCCGAGCTAGACCATCAAGGTGCTTATGATATTCGTCAATCTCAATACGACGAGCTTGGCACTAATATCTGTGACTGGCCTGCACCCTTTGACCTATTTTGGACATGCCATGTGTCTGCCGAACGCCAACAGCTCATCAAAGCAGGAATGTTTGACGAACGTTTTAACAGCTGGGGCGGTGAGGATGTCGATCTAGGCGTTCGCTTGTTTCTAAACAACAATATGTTCATCGTTGATAAATCCATGGCTTCTTTCCATTGGCCGCATCCAAAAGAAGTTCACGACACCGGTGAAAGCTCGAAGAGTGCCGCGCAACTAATTCATGACAAATATGATATATGGCAAACCAGCTACTACAACCTTGACCACGAAATTAATGACCTTCCGCTGAACAAGCTCATTAAGGTTCTAAAAGAAAGCCCTAATCACCCGATGGCTGATAGCTCTCTGTACTTGAATCGCCCTAAAAAGACGACAGATATCGCGCCAACAGAATAATTAGGGGTCTTTCAATGCCTTGTGTTTACGAAAATATTTTTCCTGTTGCTGCTGGAAAAACCTTTGACGACATAAAAAGTCAGTATGGAAATCAAATTCTTGTACAAAAAGACACGCATATCATTGGTGCACCGCACTTTGCGTTTACTTTGGTGCGTGACTCTGACGACTACCACCGTGATGCGCAGTATTCGCTGATTCAGCAAGAAGATTTCAACAACAGTATTACTATCGGTCAGGGAACGGTGCTTTATTCAGAAGACAATCTCGCATTCGAAAACCGCCCAGTCAGGCTGACAGCAATTAAAGTAAACAATCAGCCAGCAGGTAAAATTACAATTGGTAACGGTTGTGTCATGCAGGGAACCGTTATTGTCTCTTACGAGCATGTCGAGATTGGAGATCAGGTTCTGTTCGGCCCTAAAGTGACCATTATGGATAGCAGTGGGCACCCCGTCACCAACCGTTGGCAAAACGATGATGCTGCGCGTACTCGCTCTGCAAAAGTCACCATCAAAGACAACGCATGGATCGGAATGGGCGTTACCATATTAAAAGGTGTGACCATTGGTGAAAACGCAGTGATTGGCGCAAACAGTGTGGTTTACCAAAATGTTCCGGACAATTGCATTGCAATGGGCAACCCCGCAAAAATCGTCAAGAAACTGGATGGATACGTTCCTCGCGAAGAAGCGATTCAACAGTTAGATATCGCTTCTTAACCCTTTCTGCAGGTCCTTCACTTTATTCATAAAGAAGATCTACACCTTCAATATCTATGAAGGATCTGCTTCGCTCCGCTTTAAAAACATGGACGACACCATGGCATTGATCACTCGTTATCTCTCGCACTTTCACCAATATAAAACTCTACTTGCACTCGCAGTGCCAGTCGCACTTCAAACCGCAATATTTTCCAGTAAAAGTACCGTCGATATGCTGATGCTTGGCACGCTCAGTGAACTTGATATCGCAGCCATTGGCTTAGCGGCAAAGGCCCAAATGATCATCAGTTTTTTTATCATTGGGTTGAGTATTGGCGGCGGTCAAATTGCCGCCCAATGCTTTGGAGTGAAAACTGAAGATGGTAAACGAAAGTTTCATAACACCATCTTCATCACACTAGTATTGAGCGCGGCTGTTTCTTTTATCTTCTTCATCGTGCTCTTCTTTGCACCATCATTACTGATGTCATTGGGAACACAGTCTCCAGAAATCATCAGCAAAGGCAGTGACTATTTACAAATCATCGCATTGAGCTTGTTTTGTTTTGCTTACGCTTCCAGTATCGCTTGCGGGCTGAGGTCAATGCACCAGCCTGGCATCGCAACCAAAGTCAGTTTCATTGGTGTTATCTTGAACTTAGCTTTGAACTGGGTATTTATTTTTGGTCATTTTGGAATGCCTGCAATGGGCATAAAAGGGGCTGCACTGGGAACCTTACTCAGTGCCTTTATAGAGTGTGTCGTTCTTTATCTCTATTTGAAATCAAAAAACCACCTCCTGAGCTATTTCCCTGTTTCGTTATTCAAACACCTTACCTGGCAAGATTTTCTCGTTGTCACCAAACTGTCTGCAACTGCCGCCGTAAACAGTGTTGTATGGGCTGCGGGTCTTTTCGCGTTTCATGCCATTTTAGGATACAGCGATCCTAACTTACTCGTGGCACTGTCCGTACTTGCCCCTATCGAAGCCTTGGCCATGTCACTGTTAATTGGCTTAGCCACGGCCGGCTCCGTATTGGTCGGTAATTTGGTAGGCGCCAATCAGCACGATCAACTACCGACTACCATAAGGCAACATCTCGTTATGAGCGTGGGTATTGGTGTGGTCAGTGCAGCGCTATTGATGGCATTGAAATCGCTCGTGCTGTCGATGTTTTTCCACAATGACGTTACGACTGCTGCCGAACTAATGACAGCTGGCCTTTACAACATTATGGCGGTTTCACTGATCGTTAAAAGTCTATCAATGATGTTGATTGTCGGCATACTCCGAGCTGGAGGTGACGCGCGTTTTTGCTTGATCACGGATGTTCTTGCGCAGTGGGTTTTCCTATTGCCTTGTGCTTATTGGCTAACGCATGTTCTTAATGTCGATCCTATCTATCTGTTTGGGCTAGTGTTGCTCGAAGAAGGTATTAAAGTGTTAATTTGTGTTTGGCGCTTGAATAGCAACCGCTGGGTGAGAAATTTAGCTGAAGGTTTAAACTAGGAAGCTCCTCTCTTTTGGTTGTATTGACAGAGGCGCTTTGCTTATACATTGAAGTGGTTCATTGAACCGTGAACACAGATACTCGGTATTCACGAAATAGACAGCACTAACATAAATCCCTCAGTCAAGGCTGAGGGATTTTTTATGATAACTTATCTATTTACTTGCTTGCTTGCTTGCTTGCTTGCTTGCTTGCTTGCTTGCTTGCTTGCTTGCTTGCTTATTAACTATGACTTTGGCATAGGTAGAATTTCAAACAATCCATCAAACTCATCCAAAGTCACTGCCAGTGACGTTATTAGGCTAGCGTCCCCTTTCAGTGTCGCTTTACCCTCTTTCACCAATGCGTCTAACGTTGTTTTACCCAAAACGACTTGCGTGAAGTCACTCTTGCTCACAGATAGTGCCACATCAGTTTTTGGTAACTGCTCTACTTGGATATTCGCCATGTTAGCGTTAGAGACTTCACCGTAGTAATGCTCATCTAGTTCAGGGTGCGAGACCGCAAAACGGAAGTCTAAGTTGGCAAGTTCTGCTTTTTCTGCGTTAAGTTTCACCGCGACAAAATCGAGGAACATGCCCGTTGGTGTGTTTGCAATCACGTCTGCTGATGCAATTTTCACTGACGGCTGAATCTCACCAGTACGCAGTTCTACCGCGCCTTGTAGATAAGAGTTTCGCCAAGCCATGGTTTCTGATTGATAACCTTGCTGTTCAAAGCTGTCTGCCAATGCAAAGCGATAATCAATATTGCTTGGGTCGCATTGAACCAAATCATTGAACAGTTGCGATGCTTCTTGGTATTGACCGTTCGTAAAGTGGACTTTGCCTGCTTTATACAGTGTATCCGCACCTGCGGCTTCTACATAAACACACGATTTTTCTGTTGTCTGCAGTGGGTTAGTATTCACTGGGTTCATGTCATGGTAACCAAGATACAGGTTGACCACTGCTCTTGCGTTATGGCTGTAAGAGCCGTGATACCCGTTGGTATGCCAGGTGTCTTTTTGTGTTTGCGGCACAATTTTTTCAATCTCACGACCCACATCGTGAACAGTGACGCCGTGGTTGGCTAAACGCATAGATTGGTTATGAATGAAGCCATAATTGTCTCTCTGCAGAGCCATATACTCTGAGATTTCATTCACTTTCGTGTCAGCATCATTCCACACAGGTGCCGAGTGCGCAGCATGAATGTTGTCTACCAGCCCGCTATCCACAAAGCGCAGCTTGAGTTCAGTGAGATATTTGGTCCACACCAGTGCATCACGCACTTTCGCGCCACGGAACGTATAGATATTGTGCATACCGTCATAAGTCAGTTCAGCAGTATTCAGTGATCGATATTCCGGTACATAAAGCACGATTTCAGCGGGTGCTTCTGCCCCTGGCATGTTAATCGCGTGGAATGTTAGCCCATCAATGGTGATTTCTTTTTCACGCGGTTGAATTTCTTGCGTCGGCGCTACCAAGGTGACTTCTCCACGCGACGTGCCCAAGCCAAGCGCATTATCGACAATCCCCTGAGGGTTGTTATCTAACGTTGTGCCATATTGATAGTTTGCACGACGACCCATGGCGGTGCCTGCAATCACGTTTTCATCAGCAAGCTCTTTAATGAAATCTTTCGGCGCGTAAATCTGTGCGTCTTTTACCATGTCACCAGATTCGAGAATGCCGCGTGAACCCCCAAAGTGATCCGCATGCATGTGCGAATAGATCATACCTGTGATTTTGTGTTCACCTTTGATTTTCGGCAAATGCAGCTTGGCAAATTCCCATGAAGCGGCCGCCGCTTCTCGTGATAACAATGGATCGTGAATCACATAACCATTGTCGGTGCGGTAAATAGTCATGTTGGACAAGTCGGCACCGCGAATTTGATAAACGCCATCGGTCACTTCATACAGACCACCTGCGGTGTAATTGAGCATACCTTGACGCCAGATTGACGGATTCACAGTGTCAGGCAATTCATCCACATTCATGGTGTCCATGTAGTCAAATCGTTGCTTCAACTCGCCGGCTTGGTGGCTGCCGAATTCTGCAATCAAACCACGCTGAGTGCGCTCAAACGCTGAGGTATCTTGCCAAGGCAGTTGCTTTGCTAGTTCTGCATTGGCTTGCTTTGTTTGTTCCGTAGCTGGCTTTCCTTTGTACGTTTCTAAACTGGCATAATCCGCTGATGCGCTGAAGGAAACCATTAATGCGAGTGCTAGGGTAGAAGGTGCAAAACGTGTATTCATAGATTTTCTCTCTCTGTCGTTTTTTGCTATGAACACAATTTACCGCTTCAACTCATCACGATATATACATATAGTTTTAGTTAATACATCACGATTTGTTATGTATTAATAGACCCATAGTCGGATCGACATGACAACAAAGAGCCCTATCACCACCGATAGTAGAGTGTTGTAGCAACACTGACGAAAGAGGAATGGAAATATTGCGATTACGATAAATCGCTAGGAAAAAAACAGCATTCAAGCCATTTCACTGTAAAAGCTGCCACTCGTTTTATTGTAATAATGGAAATCGATTACTACTTTTAAGACAAAATCCGTGTAAGAAGAGCAATTTTAATGAGGGCGGGCAGTAAATGCACTCAAGACATGTTGTATCAATCATCATCGCACTTAGCACATCAATCTTGGGCTGCAACAAAGAAAACGTTATTAACGTTCCTGCAAGCACTGAAATCACACTCGTCCAAATAGAAGTATCGGTGCCAACAACGACGTTCATCACTGAATTGCAGTTTCAAGCAAGCGGTCGTTACAGTAATGGAACCGTTGTAGACATCACATCAGACGTTCAATGGGAAACTTCTAATAGTGCTATTGCAACCATAGACAGTGCAGGAAAGCTTGTTCCATTAGAGGCAGGGGTAACAGACGTTACCGCGTCGATAGGTGACAATACAGGCCAATCATCCGGTATCAACGTTATTGACTCCGTTGTATGTGGTCATAGTTATGGCAATAGCTATTCGACAGCAGTTAACGACACTGACAATTCGAATGCGATAGGCGCTTGTGTGAAAATCGCACAAGACAACAACGGCAACTGGTTTACCGCAACACCGAGTTATACGGCCGTAAAAGCACTGGGATATAAATATCTCGATGCAAGCTACTTAGAAAATGGTTCTTATGGACCAAACGGCGGTATGTTCATTCGATTTAACTGGTTCAGTATCGCGGAATGGTGCTCGCATTTGAGCAGCCTTGAATTTGCAAATCGAAGTAACTGGACCATGCCCAGTCTTTCTCAGCTAACCGGATTGTATACAGACAGGGGAAATATGTTTGCTAACCATGGGTGGCCTACATATTACTACTACCAAAGCTTGACTCAATCAGGGCAAGAATATAGCGATATATCTTTGAATACTGGCACCTCGTCCACTTTGAATACCATTGGATACGATTACGGGAGTTGTGTATCTGAAAGTTGAATTATCCCAAAAATGTACGCCAAATATTTAAGTTTGAAACAATGACAAATTCAGGAATACAGGGGGACACACACCCTAATAATAGTTAAAAAGACGAGCCCAATCACTGGCTAATTCGGTGGTTGGAATCTCAGAAGTGAGCATTATTTAACGATTATTGGTATTGCAGTCGACAGCTGATTGAATATGGCGTTTTTTGTCATACACAAGTCTCAGGCCGTTACCTGATAAGTGGATGTGTTTACGAAAGGAAGAAAAATTAACGGTCAGGCAGCCGAAGGCCAGAAAGCCGTTTACGATGCAAGTCAGGTAACGCCGCTTTCAGTGACGATTCTGTGCCAATCATGCTGCCTCGCTCTATACATGTGCAGGTGCTCAACCACTCACCCTTCATCTTCAAAGCACGTTTATGAGCCAAGGAACACAAGACGCTGAAACTAAACACTATGATTTTCTTAGGGTGCCTGTTCCCCTTAATACTTACACTATGATTTCCTTAGGGTGTCTGTCCCAGCAATTGGTCCCAGAATTGGTCCCAGCAATTGCATAAAACCACTAACTAAAAAAGCGCCTTTAAGGCGCTTTCGTCACAGTGAGCAGCTGTTAAATCGGCTCACCATTTATGGAAGCGCTGGTTATTTGTCGAACAGATCGATAAGTTTCACCATCTTCCCACTCTCTAAATCGAGTAGACATCAAGGTTATTCCATTTCCCTCACCTACATAAGAAACATAGGTAGCCTCTGACGTAAAGTCAGGTGCCGTAGTGACCGTTTTTTCTTCGAACTTACAGGTTTGATAAACGGTACCATTAAGAGTGATTGATTCCTTACCTATAAATTTCGTCGCAACATCCACAATGGTGTCCCTTTGTCCTACACCATCGATGAAATATCTTGCCGTGATGCTATCCAAGCTAATTTCGTTGCCTTCATCGACGTCATAACTCATTTTCCATCCTGATGGCAAGTATTGCTCCTCATAGGTACTACTTCCAATTTCTTCTTTATATCCAAAGTGTGTTTGTGATTTCTCGTCATCATCATATTGCGTGTATTCGTAAAAACCATCTTCTTCTTGAGACGTAAAATTACCATCGCCGTCAAAATAACGATAAAGTGATAACGACTGAATAACACCGTCATTACCAGAATAAGAAACGATACTCTCATTTATTATATGATAACCATAATAACCCCATTCCGCGTCATCTAAGCTCTTTTCTTCTTCAGAGGGTAGCGTGCTGACTGATCGAATAGCATAATCATAAGTCACTGTGGTGCCCACTTGACCACGTTGAGGGTTATAACACGATGAGGCGTTTGAAAGTGACGCGCCTTCCGCGCCCGTGCCTCCGCTATCGCTACTTCCCCCGCCGCCGCCACAAGCCGAGATAACGAAACCAAGCGCTATCGCACTTCCTTGCTTTATAAACTTCATTCCTTTTCCTTATTATTACAGCCAACTTCTCCTCGAAATTACAATGAAAATGGTTTACACGCCTGTCTCTATTTTAATAACAAAAATAAAATAGTTTATATCACCATAATGCATACGTAAAACAGTCACAATATGGATAATATTTATCCTGAGATAACTAAAGATTACTGCATGTATATATCTAAGCGTAATGTTTGTGACCAAAATAAATACCGTCGACGAATTCGACTTTTCAACTTACACATACTAAACCGTCGATAAACACCTTCACCTCAGCTTTCACATTGACCTAAAAACCAATAAAACCATGACTTAAGGAAAATATAGGGACACACACCCTAAGAACAGTTAAAAATACGAGCCCAAGTACTGGATAATTCGGTGGTTGAAATCTCAGAAGTGAGCACTATTTAACGATTATTGGTATTGCAGTCGACAGATGATTGAATATGGCGTTTTTCGTCATACAGAAGTCTCAGGCCGTTACCTGATAAGTGGACGTGTTTACGAAAGGAAGAAGAATTAACGGTCTGGCAGACGAAGACCAGAAAGCCGTTTTCGATGTAAGCTAGGTAACGCCGCTTTCCATTTATAGGGTGTGTGTCTACGTTATTCACGTTATTCCTCCGCTCCAACTATTTCTTTCGATGGGAAATAAAAAAGGAGCCCAAAGTGGGCTCCTTTTAATCGAGAATGAAAAACAATTGTTACTGAGTGGTGAACTCAAACTCCGCGAATTTAATATCACCAGTGTCTGCAACATCACCCTTAAGGATAATGCCAATCACTTTCATATCAGAATGGCTAGGCGTTGGTACAGTGACTTTCAACCAACCGTTACCCAAATCTACTGTCACAACTTGATCACCATTGATGTCGCCAGCTGGATTCTGGCTGCTCACCAAATACGTCATCGTTCCACTGCTACCGCTTTGGAACTCAATCTTCGTCTCATAAAAGTCGCTTTGCTGCACTTTATAAGAGAAGTGAGTATATGACGCAATGTTGGCACCCGCTGTGTTAGTGGTCTCCATCACTGCTGTCGCCCATTGAACGGTCGCCGATTGACCTTCACCCGTCCAGTTGCTCGCTGGCGAACTGGTAATGGTATCTGAGTAAGGTGTATCACCGCTGTTTGCAGTAAGTACGACACCGCTACCCCATTGATCACCAACGAACTGAAGACCAATTGTATCTTGCTCACCATTAAATGTGACGAAAGTGTTTGCATCACCGGCTTCACCGCTTCCGGTTCCACCGCCATCAGTACCACCATCAGCACCAGTAGGAGAAACAGTCACGTTGTCGACGAGATACTCGGAGCCTACTCCGGTAGCCCATGCTGGGAATACCATGACAAGATCGATCGCTGTGAGGTCTAGCCCGTTGTTGGATAGGTCACTCAGGTTAAACGTATAGTGCTTCCAAGTATTCAACTCAGGAAGCGTACCTAAGCTCAACTCTACGAACTCACCACCATTATCAGGACCGCCATTTGATTCAACTTTGAATTTCCAGTCATCTGCTGGTGCATCACCTGCCGCAACTAGCTTGATATCAAACGAGATTGTACCTTCTACCATCCATGCATTCACATCGATTGGCTGTGGGTTCGTTGCAACACCTTCACGGGAACTGAAGCCATTTACTGTCGCGCTGACCACTTGGAAGGAAGTAACTTCACCGTATTCAGCATCACTATCAGTGATTACAGGTGGCGTGGTTCCACCACAACAATCCCACGCTACCCACTGAGGGTTCGCTGCATCGTTAAAGATAACGATTGGAGTGTTACCTGTGGTGCCGCCGTCAGTACCACCATCAGTGCCGCCGTCGGTGCCGCCGTCAGTACCACCATCGGTGCCGCCGTCAGTTCCACCATCGGTGCCGCCGTCAGTTCCACCATCGGTGCCGCCGTCAGTTCCACCGTCAGTGCCGCCGTCAGTGCCACCATCGGTGCCGCCGTCAGTGCCACCATCAGTGCCGCCGTCAGTGCCACCATCGGTGCCGCCGTCAGTGCCACCATTCGAGCCAACTGCATTGAAGGAGATGTTGTCGAAGTGCATCACTGTGTCTGCATTACGTGAAGTATCTGCATCAACGAAATCAGGGAACACAACTACGCCAGTAACAGGACCATCATAAAGGTCTGCGACAGACGAGAAGTCAAACGTCAGCTCTTCCCACTGGTTAACAAGCGTGTTGTTAGCAAGAAGCTCTTGCGCGTAACCCGTGGCCGTCTCCAGCTTGAAACGTACGGTGCTAGCTTTGTCTTTGTACACCATCATACGAACAACGCTGTTGGTCGCATCAAGGGTGAACGACTCAACGTCGCGAGTAATAGCACCAGCCCATGGCGCACCTGCGGCGCGCGCAATGATTTTAGCTGCGGTGCTTGAACTGTTTACACCCGAGGTGTCTGGGTTAGCAACAAGTTCAATCGCTGGATTGTCATCGTTCTCGAACACTTCCCACGTTACTGCATTGGTTTCGAAGTCGATGCTGTCGATACCGCTGTCAGTGCCACCGTCAGTACCACCATCTGTGCCACCGTCAGTACCGCCATCTGTGCCACCGTCAGTACCACCATCTGTGCCACCGTCAGTACCACCATCTGTGCCACCGTCAGTACCGCCGTCAGTGCCAGCAGCATTGAAGGTGATGTTGTCGAAGTGCATGACTGCGTCTGCATCACGTGTAGTATCTGCATCAACGAAATCAGGGAACACAACTACGCCAGTAACAGGACCGTCATACAGGTCTGCAACAGACGAAAAGTCAAACGTCAGCTCTTCCCACTGGTTAACAAGCGTGTTGTTGGCAAGAAGCTCTTGCGCATAACCACTCGCCGTTTCCAATTTGAAGCGTACGGTGCTGATTTTGTCTTTGTACACCATCATACGAACAACGCTGGTGGTCGCATCAAGAGTGAACGGTTCCACATCGCGAGTAATAGCACCAGCCCATGGTGCGCCATTGGTGCGTGCAATGAGCTTAGCTGCAGTAGCCGAGACATTTGCTCCAGAGGTATCTGGGTTAGCAACAAGTTCTACCGCTGGGTTGTCATCGTTTTCGAACACTTCCCACGTTACCGTGTTCGCTTCGAAGTCGATGATATCGCTCGCAGTGATTGTTACGCCGTTATTACCACCATCAGTGCCGCCGTCAGTACCACCATCGGTGCCGCCATCAGTACCACCATCGGTGCCGCCGTCAGTACCACCATCAGTGCCGCCATCAGTACCACCATCGGTGCCGCCGTCAGTACCACCATCGGTGCCGCCGTCAGTACCACCATCGGTGCCGCCGTCAGTACCACCATCGGTGCCGCCGTCAGTACCACCATCGGTGCCGCCGTCAGTACCACCTTGTGAGTCCTTATTTACAAATGAAACATCTGCAATGTCAAAGGAGCCCGCATTAGCAAATACCAGCGCAAACGTCTTCATATCAGCAAAATCAGATAATGGTACTTCCATTTGCACCCAACCATCAGACAGTGCTGTACCGCTAGAGATTGAGTGAGTTTCAGATACCTCCGGTTGAGTCAAACTTAGTGTCAACACTCCAATATCTGCTTCGTCGGTCAACACCTTAAACTGAGCATGCGTATATGACGTGATATCAACAGGGTTTACGTTGTATACCCAAGCCAATGCCTGCCAATTATCGTTGGCTGTCACTTCGAACACAGGATCATACACGCCGCCATTTTTAACGTTGACAGCAAGTTGTTCCCAATACTGAAGCGCGTCAAATGGAAGATTGTTATCTTGACCTGTATACGACAAGTAGGCTGTTTCAGGAGTCGCAGGTACTTCATTTGTCACAAATACAACATCCGTGACTTTCAGCGTTCCATTGCCCTCCAACGTGATAGCAAAATCTGTCAATTGAGTAAATTCTGCCAGAGGGACCTTCATCTCCACCCAGCCATCATTAAGCACAATGCCTTGTGACGTCGGGTAGCCTTCCCCAGTTTGCGTCCCATCCAGGTTGATCGTCGTGATTTTCACCGCATCAGCTGTGGTGTTCACTTTGAACATTGCATGTGTGAATGCGCTAATGTCGATAGGGTTTGACTTACTCACCCAGGCAATTGAACCCCAGCCAGCAGTCGTCGTCAGTTCTAATACCTTGTTGTATTCACCGTCAGCAGTCTCATTTAATGTTGCGTTGCCTGCAGGATCTTCAGGTGACCACACCAAGATGTTCTCAAACGCAATATTGTTCTCTTCATCTGAGTGGTAAACATATCCGGTGCCAGAAGGGGCGCTTCCACCATCATTATCAACAAAGGCAATATCAGCAATTTGAAGTGTTCCATTCTCTCCAAGAGTTAACGCAAATGTCTTCATATCAGTGTAAGAAGGCACTGGCACACTCATTTGGACCCAACCATTATCAAGCGAAGTACCTGACGACAGTGAGTATGGATTCGCTGCTGTCTCATCATCTTGATTGATAATGGTGACATCAATATTTGCAGCCGATGTTTTTACTTTGAACTCGGCATGTGTATATGACGTAAGGTCGACTTGTGTTGTGTTAAACAACCAAGCAGCAGAACCCCAACCGCCCGTTACCGTAAGTTCCTGAACAGGTGAATAAGTGCTGTCACTTCCCGCACCGATAGAAGCGCCTGAACCGTCTTGCGACCATACTTGAATATCGTCGAAGCTATGAACAGTGTCTTTACCGGTATACATGACGTATCCAGTACCTGAGGTGTCAGTACCGCCACCGTTGCCACCATCAGTGTCTTCCCCAGTTTTGCTGAAACGAACGTTGCGCAGTTCTAGCACACCGCCGTCATCAGTTACGCCTTGGAAGAACAGAGGTGAAGTGACGTCTGTAAAGTCAGGAGACGTACTGCTTGTCAGTTCAGTCACGGCAATTTTATACGACTGCCATTCAGATGTTACTGAATATCCACTAGGACCAAATTGAACACTATTGCTCGTTTGTGGACGCGTGCCATCGTTAAACACACCCGTTTGGAAGCCGATGTTGATTGCAGTTGTCGTGGTACCTTTGATGTCAAACATCAAGTAGCCCGTTTCAAAACCAGTCAGATTTTGGCCTGAACTACCAGCAACAGCAGTACTTGCTCCCCAACCCCAATCTTTCGCAGTGCCCGCCGTCGGTGGCGTTGTTAGCTCAAGAACTTGTTTGTCTGGATTGGCAGCTAGCCACGCAGTATTTTCCCACGCTAGTGCAGATAGGCTTGAATTAACTGAACCGCTATAGATGGTATATACGTCACCTTCAATTTCACCGCCCGCATTAAATGCGTAAGGGATAGCAAGAATGCCGTCGATAACCGTTTGTGCGTTTCCGCTGTTTGATTTAACGATTTCGTTACCGCCACGAGTGATTCCAGCAAACGCACCTGCGTCTACAAGATCCCAAATTGCGTATTTAGCATTACCGTTAATATCTACCAGCCCGAAGTGTTGCTCAGAGTGGCTTGGGTTGCTTGAGTCACCTTTCCATGGTTCATCAAATGCTTGGAAGAAGAATACAGATGCACCGTAATCAGCTGCCCACTCAGACATTGCGTCAAAGTAAGCTTTTTGCTTGTACTCATCCGCTGCCCCAGTACCACCAGCGCCATACGCTTCACTAGACAGCGTCGACCAACCAGTTTCTCCGATATGAACTTGCTTCGTGCTATCCACAGCTAAAACGCTTGTTTGCGCGTCATCAAACTGTGTCATCGCCTTGCCAAATGCACGACCCATTGCGGCATCTGCTTGTGCTTGACGAGACAGTGATTGTTCATCCGCAGGTACATTCCAGAACGACGTATCGAACTGAGTATCATGGAACGGATATACATGTACTGACACATAATCAACCGCTTGGATCAGCGCTTTAATGTCGGCTTCATGTCCACGATAGTAATCGTTGTTGATTGCCCACACCGCCCAGTTTTCAGAGCTGGTGATCCAAATGTTTTCGCTAATTGTGCCATCCGCTTTCAGAGCTTGAAGCTCATTCACACGGCCTAGGATAATGCCTGGCTCAACGCGGTAGGTAGTTGCCCACTCAACCATCGCTTCATTACCAACAGCAATAACTTTGATGATGTCAGGGTAGTTTTGCGCAAACTCAACCGCCTTATCCATTTCTGCATCGTTCTCAGGGCTTTCCTGAGAGTGATCGATAGGTTGGTCAGAGAACGCATTCAACGCTGAAATCCAAACACCAAGCATCACATTCATTTCGAAGCTTGAGTCTTCTTCTTTCAGTTGGCTGATAGCTATCAGCAGATTTTCTGTATCAGAGAAGCCTTGTGTGTTGTAGGTACGCAGCATACGAATACCTGAAGCGTGCATGATCTTAAGATCTTCTTTCAGATCAGCAACACTTGGTACATTTGCTTCAGTACGAGTCGTTGTGCGGAATGCACCGTAAGAAATAGCAGGTAACTCAGCAGTACCTAGCACAGGCTGCCCAGGAGCATCACCATTCGCAACGCTAGATACAGGATAGTTGCCTGTTGCTGCTGGCTGAGCTACAAGTTCAACGCCGCCATAAGTTCCACCGTCAGTTCCACCATCGGTACCGCCGTCAGTTCCACCATCAGTGCCGCCGTCAGTTCCACCATCGCTACCACCAGATAGGTCAGAACCAATCTCGCCGTCTGCTGATTGACTGAAGTAAAGGTTACGAACTTCAATCACACCGCCGTCATCTGCTGCGCCGTTGAAATAGATCAACGACGTTACATCAGCGAGACTTGCCGTGTTGCCAGCCGCAGCCATCAACTCAGACATTGGAATTGAGTATGACTGCCATTCACCAGTGATTGAACGACCACCTGGGCCGAATGTCACACCGTTGTTCGTTTGAGGACGGCTATCATCGCCAAATACACCCGTCTGGAACCCAACCGTAATATCGGTTGTCGTCGTACCCATGATTTCAAAATTCATGAAGCCATTTTGGTAACCACTTAAGTCGGTCGACGCTTGATCTTTGGTGTTTAAGCCTGCACCCCAGCCCCAATCTTTCGCGGTACCCGCGGTAGGAGGCGTTGTGAGTTCAAGAGATTGCTTGTCTGGATTAGCGGTAAAGAATGAAGTCTCTTCCCAACCGTTCGCTTCCAACCCATATTGGATTGCGCCACTTTGATAAGCAGTAAATACCGCGCCAGCATCGTTGCCGCCGTCAGTTCCACCATCGGTGCCACCATCAGTACCGCCGTCAGAATCCAAATCGGAAGCAATCGCGCTTTCCTTGGTTTTACCGAAGAAGACGTTACGAACTTCAATCACGCCACCATCGTCAGCTGAACCATTAAAATAGATAGGAGAAGTGAGGTCAGAGAAGTTAATGCTCTTGTCGCCGACAAGCTCTGATACTGGAATTTGGTACGTTTGCCACTCAGAAGTAATTGAGCGACCACTTGGACCGAATGTTACAGCATTTGAAGACTGAGGACGTTGAGCTTCTTGAGCAAATACACCAGTTTGAAAACCGATAAAGATGTCGGTGGTCGTCGTACCCTTGATGTCAAAAGACATGTAACCATCTTCAAAACCGACGAGGCTTAAAGCAGTTGGGTAGCTGTCATCACCTGTTGGTGTCACTACACCAGCACCCCAACCCCAGTCTTTTGCGGTACCCGCAGTCGGAGGAGTCGTTAGCTCCAGAGTGTCGGTTTGAGGGTTATCCGCAAGAAAGGAAGTTTCTTCCCAACCAAACGCCTGCAATTCATACTGAAGATCCGCTTCATAGTAGACAGTCAGAGCACCTTGCTCATTTCCTGTACCGCCATCGGTGCCGCCGTCAGTTCCGCCATCGGTGCCGCCATCAGTTCCGCCATCGGTGCCGCCGTCAGTTCCACCATCGGTGCCGCCGTCAGTTCCACCATCGGTGCCGCCGTCAGTTCCACCATCGGTGCCGCCGTCAGTTCCGCCATCGGTGCCGCCGTCAGTTCCACCATCAGTTCCACCATCAGTACCACCGTCAGACAAATCTGAACCAATTGAGCCATTAGCAGAAGCGCTGAAGTAGAGGTTGCGTACTTCAATCACGCCGCCATCATCTGCTGCGCCATTGAAATATATCAGCGATGTTACATCAGCAAGACTTGCCGTGTTGCCAGCCGCCGCCATCAACTCAGACATTGGAATTGAGTATGACTGCCATTCACCAGTGATTGAACGACCACCTGGGCCGAATGTCACACCGTTGTTCGTTTGAGGACGGCTATCATCACCAAATACACCCGTCTGGAACCCAACCGTAATATCGGTTGTCGTCGTACCCATGATTTCAAAATTCATGAAGCCATTTTGGTAACCACTTAAGTCGGTCGACGCTTGATCTTTGGTGTTTAAGCCTGCACCCCAGCCCCAATCTTTCGCGGTACCCGCGGTAGGAGGCGTTGTGAGTTCAAGAGATTGCTTGTCTGGGTTAGCAGTGAAGAACGAAGTTTGTTCCCAACCATTCGCTTCTAAATCGTATTGAATGTTTCCATTTTGATACGCTGTGAAGACTGCGTCAGAATCAGTACCGCCATCAGTGCCGCCATCGGTTCCACCATCGGTGCCGCCATCAGTTCCACCGCCACTGCCATCACCATCATCGAGATCTGATGCAATAGCGCTATCCTTGGTTTTTCCAAAGAAAACGTTACGAACTTCAATCACGCCACCGTCGTCAATAGCACCATTAAAATAGAGAGGAGATGTGATGTCAGAGAAGTTAATGCTTTTGTCGCCGACAAGCTCTGATACTGGAATTTGGTACGTTTGCCACTCAGAGGTAATTGAGCGACCACTTGGACCGAATGTTACAGCATTTGAAGACTGAGCACGTCCAGCGGCTTCAGCAAACACACCTGTTTGAAAACCGATAAGAATGTCAGTCGTCGTCGTACCCTTGATGTCAAAAGACATGTAGCCGTCTTCAAAACCAACGAGGTTTAAGGCAGTAGGGTAGGTATCATCACCTGTTGGTGTCACTGCACCAGCACCCCAGCCCCAATCTTTTGCGGTACCCGCAGTCGGAGGCGTTGTTAGTTCAAGGGTGTTAGTTTGCGGGTTGTCCGCAATAAAGGACGTCAATTCCCAACCAAATACCTCTAAGCCATACTGAAGGTTTCCTTGATAGTATACCGTCAATGCGCCTTGTGTATTTTGAGGCCCTGCAGGAGGAATGAGCTTTTGAAACACTTCATCATCATCAATCGTGCTTGTCGCATCCTTGGTGAAGTGGACGTTACGCAATTCGATCGTACCATCATCTTCAAACTCACCTTCGACAAACAAAGGAATAGTGATATCAGTGTAATCCACTGTTTCACCACCTAAGATCTCGCTGATTGGCACCTGGAATGTTGTCCATTCAGGTGTAATCGTACGTGAACCAGCTAGCGAAGATTTTCCTGATTGAGAAACTTTGTCAGTCGTGCTGAACAACACACCAAATGACTTAGCAGGACGAGTGGAATCTATGAGTTTATCTTCATTATCACGAAGGTCAGATCCCGATTTAAAGCCAATAGTTACTGGCGTCGTCATGGTTCCTTTTGCATCAAAGGTCATGAAGCCATTTTGGAAGCCCGACAGGTTAATCGAGTTTGCTTTATCGCTGCTATCGGTATAAAGACCGCCGCCCCAACCCCAAGTCGCCATTTTGAGATCGTTATTTGGACCGGGAGGAGGGGTAACTATCAGTGTTTGTGTATTCGTGTTGGCACCAAAACCAGCAGTGCTGAATTTGGTGCCACTTTCATCTTCACCCTGCCAACCGTCTGCACTGAGATAATCAGGTAAAATACCTTTGTAATAGAT